>WTKN01000327.1 GCA_011524395.1 Moorena sp. SS36440bin_2 | reverse complement strand
GTGCTGATGATGGCAACCTTGTATATTGGACTATAGCTAAGATATACTTGACTCAGCAAGGTAGACCATGACCTGTCAAAATCTCATACACAAACAGATAAACACAGAAAGTGATCATAACTATTTGCATTTATCTGTTTTTAGGCAAACTCATAATCTGTTTAGACTATCTGGTAGCATAAGCGCCATGCTTCAAGACTTTTCATCCCCAAGCTTGCCCATGGGAAGTTGAAATATCCCAGATGAATAGGCTACGGATTATGCTGGAGGATATTAACTAACTTTGAGACCTTTGAGACCATCCCTTAATCGTATTGACCTCGGATGCTGACTCAGTTGGCACACGAGTAGCCAAGGCGTTTTTAATGGGATTAGTAAAGTACCTTGGAGAACGTTCAACACGCTGGGCTAATGTTAACAGAACATAGATTGTGATTAAGTAGCCAGTAGCTAGCAGGGGGATCATTAACGACATATCAATGTATAACATAAGAGTGAACAAGAGACAGGTAGATGCAAATTTCTATAGAAATATGCGGCAAAGCAATCCTAAAACCTTACAGTTCTAATGGTTCTAGGATATGGTTGCGGATAATAAGGTATGGGATACAGGTATTTGGTGCAATTGACCATAACCACCTTTGCCTAGCTAACTCCTGATCTTAAGGTGAGAATTATCTCGACTTAGGCTCCCGATTAGGCAACTTTTGGTGGTTATGTCTGATTTACAAGTTTACTCAGTAGAGATACTGAGATATAGACGGGATAGAGAGGCTTGTCTTGCCTAAGCCAGCATCTTTGCTATGGTGGTATCACCGAATTTAACTCTCCCCTTACCACATTTGGAATTCAGTATGTTAAATCTTTTAAACCCTCAATTCTCAGGATAGCACAAAAATCCTGGGTAGCCATACCGAGATCGGTAAAGACTTAACAAGTCTATACAATTACTAAGATTTCCTTCCAGTTATGCCATAAACTCAACAAAATTTTCCTATCGGGGACGGTTAGCTTAGAATTAAGAAAGAAATATGTAAACTTTCGTAACTAACTTCTGAGTCGGCTGATCACATGACCTCAGTGACCTCCCTTTTTGCTTCCGTAGAAGCAGATCTGTATCTATTGAGTGAAAACTTAAAAAACCTGATTGGTGCCAGTCACCCAATCTTATATGCTGCAGCTGAACACTTATTCGGAGCTGGGGGAAAGCGGTTACGACCAGCCATTGTATTTTTGGTCTCACGGGCAACGATAACCAACTCCAACATTACCCCACGTCATCGCCGTCTAGCAGAAATTACTGAGATGATTCACACCGCTTCTCTGGTGCATGATGACGTGATAGACGAGTCAGAGGTACGCCGCACCGTACCTACTGTTAATAGCTTGTTCAATAACCGAATCGCTGTGCTAGCTGGTGACTTTCTGTTTGGTCAATCGGCTTGGTATCTGGCTAATCTGGATAACTTAGAGGTAGTTAAGCTACTCTCTGAAGTGATTAAAGATATGGCAGAGGGAGAAATCCAACAAGGACTGAGTCGATTTGACACCACTACAACTATAGAAGGCTACTTGACAAAGACTTATAACAAGACAGCTTCCCTGATGGCTAATAGTGCTAAAGCAGCGGGATGCCTAAGTGGTGTTTCAAAGGAAGTAGCCGAAAATTTATATCACTATGGACGTAATTTGGGGTTGGCGTTTCAGATTGTAGATGATATCCTAGACTTTACAGCTTCCACAGATGTGTTAGGTAAGCCCGCAGGGTCAGATTTAGTAAGTGGAAACCTCACAGCACCAGTTTTATTCGCCCTCGAAGAAAAACCTTACCTAGAGGTGCTCATAGAGCGAGAGTTTGCCCAGCCGGAGGATAAAGAACAAGCCTTAGCACTGGTCAGGGAGAGTGAAGGAATTCAGCGATCGCGGGAAATGGCTGCCAAATATGCTGAGGCAGCAGTTAAAAATATATCAGTTTTGAAACCCTCAGAATCCAAGCAAGCTCTGATTGATCTCAGCGACTATGTCTTGAGTCGCTTATACTAGAACCTTGGGGATTCTAGTATTAAGCATGGCTTGGCATGGGTAATGGGTAACTAGGTAATGGGTAACTAGGTAATGGGTAATCGGTAATGGCTCAGCAGTAATTACAATTACCAATTATCTTTTTACCCATTACCCATTATTACTGAAATGCTTTATGGGTAAGCATTTTTACCGCTAAACTCCAGATAAACTTGATTTATGCAATCAGCAACATACACTGGGATCCCACTGATGCTGCCCCGATTACACTACCATTGGCTCCACCTTCTGGGTAGTGCAGTCCCCCTCTATTGGTTATGGGAACGCGCCCCGCGTCACCTACGGTCAATCGCGTAGCTTGGCGATTCCCATACCGTGGTTCAAAGGCCAAGGCCAATCCCATGATGATGGATTGATAGTCAACTTAACCTTGAGTTGATAACTCCGCACCATTACTGAATGCAAGATTGACTTGTTTCACCTCATCTATCGTTTTCCGTCGTGCTTCGATAATTTGACCGATTTCACGGGCGAGACTTGGTGTACTTTCTATCATCTGATTAACCAGATCTGAATAAAGCGCAATAGTTTGTAAATCTTCCACAACGGTAACGGATACTAAGCTTGGTTTGCCGCTAAACAGTGCCATTTCCCCAAAAAACTCACCACTGGACAGAGTCATCACCTCCTGTTGTTTACCATAACTATCCTTGAGGGTGAGTAAAGCTTTCCCAGCAATAATAATGTACAAAGCATGACCAGGATCCCCTTCACGAATGACGGTTTCTCCCACACCGAAATTTTGTAGGAGTGCTCCTTTCGATAGATTCTCCAAGTTCTTTTGCTGTTTAGCTACAGGAACAAAGACAGGTATTGACTTCAGGCTCTCGGTAAACTTTCTCAAAGTGCTATCTGCTTCGGATGGGTCACTATCGAGTTTACGGAGTCTATGGATTGGAATAGTAGGTCCAAGATTGTTTCGCTGGGCTGCATACCAGATACGGGTCATCAACTGTTCACGGATTGTGGGGGCATCCTTATAGTCTTCGATAGAAAACTTCACCTCATAGTTACCCCGATAGTCGTTATATTCCATGGTGCGGATCTCTGGGGAAGGATCACTCAATATCCCTTCTGTCGCCAGTGCTGTTTCTTTTAGTACTTGCTTAATTAGGTTGGGTGGATCATCACTGTCGAAGTCAATCCTAAAGGTTTCTACATGAAGCCGTTTCGGTTTGCTGTAATTGAGAACTATTTCTCCTCCAAGTACCCGATGGGGAATAATAATCATGTCACCGTCCCGGGTTACCAGGCGAACAGCTCGCCAATTCATATCAGTGACCTGACCAACTTTGTCTCCAATCTGCAACCAATCACCGACTTCAAAGGGACGAGCGAACAGTAGGGTAATGCCAGAAAAGACGCTGCCCAGAGAGTCCTGAAGTGCCAAGCCGATCACAATAGAACCCACACCCAAGGCAGTAGCAAGACCAGCGAGGTCGGCTCCCCACACTTTCGATAGCACAATGGCACCACCAAGGGCTACCAAAAAAAATCTTGACAAATCTAGGAGTAGTTTTGGGATCCGTGCTCGCCATGTATTTTTTCCAGCGGCTTCAAACAACACCGAATTGATTAGAGACAGAGAGGCGTCTATAACAAATATCCAGACCAGGGTCTCGACAAGCTTGACAAGATTGTTGTCCAGGTCTAATTCCAGCACATTCTGGATAAATAGCAGAAATACTAAGACGGGTAAGACACGGTTACGAACTAGCCGGAGCGTAACTCCTAGAGGCTGACCGCGTCTTTGTAGACGATGAGTAATTTCTGTGAGAATAATTATTAGGATCGGGAACCCTATCCCTAAGGCTATTGCCCAGATAAACCAATCGTTTTGCCATATTACTTTGCTCATCAAAACAATCTCCTTGTCCCGTTCTTTTACTATCCCTTTAACAAGAGGGTTAACTCTCTTAACAAGTTCTCACCCCCCACGAGATAATGCTCACGCGGGGGTTTTTAATTTCGTGTATTATGGTAATCTCAAAAGAATGCAATCACGTATAGTTGGAACAGTTACCAATTCCCCATTACCCTTGGGTCTTTAATAATTGGTAAAAACTGGGCAAAGCCCATGTCTACACTGTTGCAGCTACTAATTCTTGTGCAGTTTTTAACAACCAAGCTTTCTGTTGACCTTTTCCATTAGGTGTGATGTCATCAGCCTGCTCAAAGTCGTAAATATCATGGAGACTGTTGTAGACATTTTGAGACACTAATATAGCTCCCGTTGGGCAGTCAAACATCAGCTTATTGGCAACATTGACTGTATCGCCCCAAACGTCGTAGACAACTTTTTCTCGACCTACAATACCAGCAACAATATCTCCAGAATGGATACCGATTTCAAGGTCTATGTCAAATTCTCGTTCATGACTGAATCTGTGGGTCAACACCAGCATTTCTAAAGCAAAATCTACCGCCCGTTTTTGATGGTCTATATGTAAGATTGATAATCCACAGACTGCCATGTAATTGTCACCAATGGTTTTAATCTTCTCTATCCCGTATTTGGCCGTGGCTTGATCGAAAAGACTTACTAGATCATTAAGAATTGCAATAACTTCATGGGTATCCATGGATCTAGAGAGCTTGCCGAATCCAGCAATGTCGCAGAACAAAACTGTAACATTGGAAACACTCTCAGCAATGTTTGTCTCTCCCCGTTTGAGACGTTTTGCTACGGAGTCGGGAAATACACTTGTGAGTAACTTTTCATTTTCGCGATTTTTCTGCTCGACCAGTTGAGTTTGAGTGCGTAAACTGCCAACCATTTGATTAAATGACTCAGCTAACTCCCCAAATTCGTCTTCCGAATCTAGATTCACAACGGCATCAACTTGTCCATCCCTAACTTTTCGGGCGCTAGCAATTAAAGCCCTAACTGGTTGCACAAACAGATGGGCGAGCCCCATAGCGAGTAGGGTGATCAGCAATATGATCAAGGCAGCTGAAACTAAAACTCTCTTTTGAAAGGCGTAAACTGGGGCATAGGCTTCGGCAAGATCCATCTCGGAGATGATAACCCACTCCAATCCATCGATGTTTAAGGGAGCGTAGGAACTCAAAACTTCAATACCCCGATAATCATTGATAATTTGGGTACCTTCTTGCCCAGCTAAGGCTGCTTTTACAGCTTCTGTCTTGACTGGCTGTTGTAGAATTGATGTACCAAACTGCTCGATTCGCTTCAGGATCTGTTCCTTTACACCCTGTTCTTGCAAGTCTTTACTATAAGCTGCCGGGTCTTGAATTAGGAAACGGGAAACTGATCGCATCAAATAATCGTCTCCGACTAGATAGATCTCTCCTGTATCCCCGAGACCATTACTCTTCCATTTACGGTAACCTGTCATGACATTGTTAATCTGATTAACCGGAAGCTGGAATGCCAAAACACCTATAAATTTGGAGCCGTCATAGATGGGAGCAGCAATAAATGCTACTGGGGCTCCAAAAGAAGGACGGTAGGAATCAAAATCAAAGATCTGCACATAATCCTTTCCCTTGGCTTTTCGGAGGTCGGCTAAGGCGAAAGCCAAGTTACTATCACTGTATGGTCCAGTGGTGAGATTGGTGCCAAAGTCCGTTTCTTTAAAAACTGAGTAGACAATCTCACCGGTTTTAGGATCGATCAGCAACATATCCTGGTAACCAAACTTTTCAACAATGTTGCGAAAAATTGGGTGGTAGCGGGTGTGAATACTACTGTATTGACTCTTGTCTTCTGGATCATCTAGGAGATGTTTCTCCCCAGCTGGGTTGGGGTTCTTGGCGATGTAATAGTACTGGAGGTAACGAGCCGCAGAGGTTTCTGGTAAGTAGGATTCTAATACAGGCTTACCATCACTAGTTTCCGCGAGTTTGGTCAAAAATTCTTTACGGTAGTATTGCTTGAGGGTGTCCTCTAAATCAGTTGGTATATTACTTGCTATCCTAGATTGTTGCAGTTGGTTGTAGGCTGTCTTAAATTCCTGCATCGCCTCGACCACCATTAAGTTTTCACTCAGGGTCTGGGTCTGATGGCGAATATCTTGAAAGTATGATTCGATTTGATCTGCTTTGGAAGCTCGTAGACTGGTTAACTGGTTTGATACTGTTTTGCTCAGATGAGACTTACCACTCCGATAACCGATATAAGCAGTCACAAACAGCGAGCAAGTGCTCAGAGCCAGCAACATAAATATAAGTTTTGACCTGATACTCAAATTGTTGAGCAATCCCATGAACAGCCTCCCTGAACCCGAATTGTGAATGATAATGCCTGTTACCTTGTGTGATCCTCAATTGCCTCACTCCACACCTGAGAGCCTATGAAATTTGAGCTAGTTTCGTCCTGCTCAGGAGTAGGTAAAGAGTTTGATAAAAAAAACTCTTAGAATGTACGCAGTTGTAATCTTGGCTAGATATTAAGCCATGAAGGGATATTAACTATGGGGGGTTACACCCCCTAAAATCGCGACAATTGACGATAACTTCCATAGGACTTGCACAAAACTGCCCCCTAAACGCGCTTATGGTGTAGGGTGCGTTAATAAAGCACTTTACAGGGAGGGAATCCTTTAGTTCATTTGTACGGTGAAACTTCAGTTGAGAAAAAGTTCGCGACAAGCACCAGCGAACTCTAGATTAACTAATAGGTCAACTAAGTATTTTTACTCGGATTATCTTAGAGAATTTGCGTTCGCTAGCCAACGCCCTTCGGGCTAATCGCATAAGCGCGGAAGCTGAGGCCTTTGGCCACGCTACGCGAACGCTTCCGGAGCGTAGCCAACGCCCTTCGGGCTAATCGCATAAGCGCGGAAGCTGAGGCCTTTGGCTACGCTACGCGATCGCACTGTATAGTTCTTTTGTACTACGAAATCAAATGTGGAAAGTTGGTTTAATACCAAATCCTGTTCCCATACCCCCCTTATCCGCATAGCCATAGATTATTGGCATACAAAGATTTGGTCGATTTTTATAAAGGGGTTTTGACAAACGGATTTGGTAAAATTACTAGAATGTATTGTTTTTGCTGCTCAATTGTCCCAGCTAACGGTTAACTCCAAGGTTAATGGTGGTGATGATATTGGATACCACTCTCTGTTAGTAAGGCAGAACAGGATTGAAATAATGAGATGGAGAAGGTCACTACGGAGTAATTTTCAAATGCAATTTTGGATCTTGTGCTGCCCAACCCCCAGGGGAATTCAAACGAACCTCAAAATGTAGATGGGGTTGGTTAATGTCAGGATTTCCTGTAGTCCCCACTGTCCCCAATAACTGTCCAACATTAATCTTCTGACCTGGACTGACAGTAGTACGGTTTAAGTGAGCATAGCGGGTTTGGCGTCCTCCCTCATGATTAATCACCACCAAATTGCCATAAGTATCTTGTGGTCCAGCATAGGCAACGATACCACTATCACTGGCAAAAACCTGAGTACCTTCCTGTGCCAGTAAATCAACACCAGCGTGAAACTTCTTTTCTTCCTCACCAGCATCTTGCCGCCAACCGTAATCCAGTCCTATCCCTGCCACAGTTGGTAAGGGATAATTAGTCAATCCGGTGTACCTATCTACAGTCGGAGTTTCCCTCGTTGCTGTGGGAATACCTATGCCAAGGGAATTCAACCCTGGGATAAAGGCTTGCTTAGAGGGTTTTTTACAACCATTTAACTCAAATAAAACCGCAGCACGGACACCGTAGGCGTCTGCTAAGTCTTGCCAAGTGGCATTCAATGGCACATTCACCAAGATGCCATTGAATGGCGGAATCAGAATCTCTTGCCCCACTCGCATTGACTGTCGGCTTAAGGTTGGATTTAATCTAAGTAGTGTAGCTTCCTCAAGGTTGTATTGGTTGGCAATACTCTCGACAGTTTGACCTGCAGCCACTTGGTGGCGAGTTAAGCGGGAGAGCACTGGCGGTGGACAGATATCCTGTATTGTTGTGTTTTGAGTTACTGTGTTTTGTGCCTGTTGTACTGTTTGTACTATCAGAGTTGTTCGCGTAGCGTGGCCTTTTGGCCAAGGTTGCAGGTTGGCTGGTTGAAGTGTGGAATTTGTGAAATTTAACTGGCTTTGCGTTCGCTGAAAGCGGGACGAAGTCCATCGCCAACTATCATCTACAGATAAAGAACCAGAATAGGAATCCGTTGTTCCCATGTTTGAAGTAGCAACAGTTGGGGTCACTAGCCAAAAAATTGTGGAAACAATTGGGAGCCAGCACACTACATTAATTGTTAACGATTGAGTCATAGATCAAGACTAGGCCAGAGGTAAACGGTTTCAAATTTTAGACTTCAAGCAAACAACCTAACCTTCGGGAATGGCTACTATGGTTTGAACTTTCCCCGTTCGCGTAGCGTGGCCTTTTGGCCAAGGACTTCCCTCAACCCTCTAAAAGAGTAAACCTTCAACTATTAAACCTTCAACTAGTTAACCTTGAACTATTCAACTTTTAGAGCACTCTTAAAATACTAGGAATACTATCGACTGCCTCTAGAGTGCGAATTTCATCTAGAGCCTGTCGGAAGTTCCCTTCACGCACATCATGAGTGACGACCACAATCTCTGCTAACTTTCCTTGGAAACCAATTTGCACCACAGATTCTAAACTGACATGATGTTTGCCAAAAGTGGTGCCTAAATGCCCAATTACACCAGGATGGTCTTGACTGAGGAACCGCGCATAAAAGCGGGTGACCAGATCTGAAATAGGAGCAACAGTACAATAGTGCTGATGAGCACAACTAAGTAGAGGATGTAGTTGCTTGGCTTCGAGATCGGTTTTGAGGACAGCAGCAATGTTCAAGATATCAGACACTACCGCACTGGCTGTCGGACCAGAACCTGCACCAGGACCAGAGAAAATCACTTGTCCAATAGGTTCACCTTCTACCACAATCCCGTTGTAAACATCATTGATACTGGCAAGGGGGTGAGTTTTTGCAACAAGGGTAGGATGTACTCTCAGCTGAATAGTTTCAGATTTTGGGTTATCCCCAGTTGCCATTGGATCTCGCTTTGCTACAGCTAAGAGTTTAATTACAAACCCCAGTTTTTCAGCATAAACAATATCTGCTGCACTGACCTGACGAATCCCTTCACAGTGGACATCCGATAAATTAATCCGTCCTGCAAAAGCAATAGAAGCTAAAATCGCAATCTTGTCAGCGGCATCTAATCCATCCACATCAGCAGTGGGGTCAGCCTCAGCATATCCCAACCGTTGGGCATCAGCCAGAATATCGCCAAATTCTCCCCCTTCCCGTTGCATCCGGGTCAGAATGTAATTGGTAGTACCGTTAACAATGCCAGTAATACTATGAATACGGTTCACTCCCAATGCCTGTTTTAGGGGTTGAATTACTGGGATACCCCCGCCAACTGCTGCTTCTAACATGACGTAGACTCCTGCCTCTTCCGCCACCGCAAAAATTTCATCTCCATAGCGGGAAATAACGGCTTTATTGGCAGTGACAATATGTTTACCTTGGGCAATCGCCTTGAGCATAAGCGATCGCGCTGGTTCTAATCCTCCCAGTAGCTCTACTACAATATCTATCTCTGGATTGGTGACAATTTCTTCTAGGTCGGTTGTCATCAACTCCAGTGGTAGTTGCACTTGTCTGGGCTTATCAAGCGATCGCACTCCTACCTTGGCAATTTCTATCCCTTGCAGTAGTGGGTTACGTCCAGCTGTGTCAAGTAAAATCTTTGCTGTTCCTGTACCAACGGTCCCTAATCCTAATAAAGCAATCTTAAAAACCACAGTATTTATCCTGAATCTATATTCTTGGCAAACTTGCGTTCGCTGAAAGCGGGACGAAGTCCATCGCTGAAAGCGTGCAGATCACGAATCTTTTTCAATTCTCGCCTACTTTTCTGTTGAACGCGCACGGGTGGGCTTTGGCCAAGGTTGATCCACATATAAGGGTTTTAGAGTATTTATTAATATATTTACTTTTTTGGTTTTTAATAAAACTGGTGTTATTTTTTATTAGTCGATAAAAATTTCATAATTTAGATGCATTTGCCCTACCTTTATAGGTTAAAAAAAACAAATATATTTTCATTTTTTTAATGATTATATTTTGTTAATCTATTGTTTTTTTAACCCTATATTAGGTAAAAAAAAATGTAAAAGCAATTATCGTTTTTTTGATTACCTAAAATCACTTTATAGTTGATTAACTATTGCCTCTTGCCTTTCCCTCAGGGAGTATGTTCACCTATAAAATACAAACCCACCTATCAACTTAACTTCTGACATCACCCTTGCTATTGGCATGTTTTCCGAATCCTATGCAGATTAGGTTATGCAGATTAGGTTTTGTTGACCTCTTTAATCTCCTCTGTGCTTGATGCTCAAGCCCCTTTGCTGTCCCAGCTTACTTTCTAAAAGACGGGGATAGCCACGTTCGGGTTATTATTTATTTTGGTTAACTCTTACTTTACCAAACACTTATAAATAATAAATGACCTCAACCCCATCAATCAAAGATAATAATCGCGTCTCCCTGAGCGATATAGATATGACTCCGACGCTGTTACTCGGACCTGGGCCATCTAATGCCCATCCCTCGATATTACAAGCGTTGGGAATGCCCCCAGTTGGTCACCTGGATCCCCGTTTCATCGCACTGATGAACGAAGTGCAAACCTTACTCCGCTACGCTTGGCAAACTGATAACCCGATGACTCTTCCCATGAGTGGGACAGGTAGTGCGGCCATGGAAGCTACTCTAGCCAACGCAGTAGAACCAGGTGATGTGGTTTTAGTTGGGGTTAATGGTTACTTTGGACACCGACTCGTGGATATGGCTGGTCGTTATGGTGCTGATGTTCGTAAACTAATTAAGCCTTGGGGGCAAGTCTTTACCCTTGATGAACTCCGAGAAGGCTTGGAAACCCATCGTCCTGCTGTCTTGGCTTTGGTTCATGCTGAAACGTCAACCGGTGCCCGTCAGCCTCTTGAGGGTGTGGCTGAGTTGTGCCGAGATTTCAATTGCTTGCTGCTGGTTGATACAGTCACCAGTTTAGGTGGGGTGCCACTATTTATTGATGAATGGGGGATTGATCTGGCCTATAGTTGCTCCCAAAAAGGGCTGAGCTGTCCACCAGGCATTTCTCCTTTCACTATGGGAGCTCGTGCCCTTGAAAAACTCCACCAGCGTCGTACCCAAGTTGCTAACTGGTATTTGGATATATCGATGTTGAGCAAATATTGGGGTGACGAGCGCACCTACCACCACACAGCTCCAATTAATATGAATTATGCCTTGCGCGAAGCGTTGCGATTGGTTGCTGAAGAAGGACTAACCGCTTGTTGGGAACGGCATCAAACTAATGCTGAATTGCTTTGGGAAGGTTTGGCTGATTTGGGTCTAGAATGTCACGTCGAGCAAGAATTTCGTTTGCCTACCTTGACCACGGTTCGGATACCAGAGGGGGTGGATGGCAAGGCTGTTACCCGCAAACTGCTGGATGATTACAACATGGAAATTGGTGGCGGCTTGGGTGAATTAGCTGGTAAAGTCTGGCGCATTGGTTTAATGGGTTATAACTCTCGGCGAGAAAATGTGGAGCAAGTGTTGGATGCTTTAAAGGAGGTTTTAGGGGATTCTAAATAAAACTTAATGGCAAGGGATTGGTAAGCGATGCCTCAGGTGCGACCCGTGGCGAATTTAATTACGGGTCAAACGCACCATTACGGTCTTGGGGGTTCCCCCCATGAGCGACTGCCGTTCCCCCAGCGACTGCATCAAGAAGGGATGTAATGGTGGTGGTGCTCCTATTTGTTCAGAAATCTGCTCATTAGCTGATAGCTGACTGCTGATAGCTGAATCATTACCAATGCCTTGCCTAATAATGCCGCAAAGTATGAAATGTTAAAGATTTCATAAAAACGAGAGTGAGAGGATAAAACGTTGTTCGGATGATGGAGTTTAATCATTCATCAATTGAAAAATAGGTAAATAGTCAAAAAAACTATATTTTTTGACTATTTACTCGTAAAATCATGCTTAAAAAGGATTCAGGATTTTTTTCAGCATTTGTTCATAATCAATTTATAAAAAGTTATATTACAATGCTATAATGTCGATTTTTTTTATAGTGGTGAGTTCAAGTAGTTGATACTGATCTATCTGGAAATGTCGCAATTTATCTCCCGCTAAATCAGAGATTATAGCGGGAGATAAATCGCGAACAACAAATAAAAAACGCGGTAGCGTTACCGTTGAAAGCCAGGCCATGGTTGAAGTCTAACAGATTTACAACAATCGTCTCTAATTATGTTAGACTAGCTTCATGTTGACACTAAACTACGAATTTAAACTCGTCCCTACACTAGAACAGATCGCAATCATTGAACAGATGTTAGCGGTCTGCAGAAAGGTGTGGAATTACGCATTGCGCGAGAGAAAGGACTGGTATCAAAGTAGGAAGTGTTCAATAAATGCTTGTTCTCTTGAGAAAGAGTACATACTACCTGCGGATGTGACCTATCCCAGTTATAAAGAGCAGGCAGCTAGTTTAACCAAAGCTAAAAAGTCTAACCCTGAACTAAAAAGCGTTAACGCCCAGGTTTTGCAACAAGTATTGAAGACACTTGAGCGCGCATTTACTAGTATGAAATCACAGGGACATGGATTCCCTCGATTTAAAAACAGATATCGGATGCGGTCATTCGTCTTTCCTCAGTTCAAGGGGAATCCTGTTATCAATGACTTGATTAAATTACCCCAGATAGGATTGGTAAAGATGCGATTATCACGTGCAATCCCAGATGGGTTTAAGCTTAAGCAAGTAAGGGTAGTTAGACGAGCCAGTGGATATTTTGCAATGCTCACCCTGCAAAGTGATGTTAGTGTTCCTGATAGATCACCATGGGGTCATCCACTGGGTGTTGATATTGGGTTAGACAAGTTTCTAGCAACTTCTGATCATGAGTTAGTAGAGCGTCCCAAATTTCTGATCACACTACAAGGTAAGCTTAAATTGCTACAACGTAGATTAAAGTTGAAGAAAAAAGGATCGGCCAATAGACATAAACTCAATCAAAAAATAGCTAGATTACATCAAAAAATTTCAGATACCCGAAAAGATTTTCACTTTAAACTGGCTCATCACTTGTGTGACCAAGCTGGGATGATATTTGTAGAAGATATTGACTTTAGAGCCTGGGCAAAAGGGATGTTAAGCAAGCATACTCTTGATGCAGGTTTTGGTCAGTTCTTCAATATTCTGGCTTGGGTTTGTTGGAAACGCGGGGTATATTTGGGAAAAGTTGACTACAGATATACGAGTCAAATTTGCCCCAAGTGTGGAGCCCATACTGGTAAGAAAGATTTGTCTGAACGGACTCATAAATGTCTGGAATGCCAATATGAAATAAACCGTGATATCGCAGCAGCACAAGTGATTTGTCAACGTGGTATCACTGCGGTCGGGCAGATCGTAGCTCAAATTAACTGTGTAGGCGTTCTGTCGGGGACTGGCAACAGTCTAGATAAGTGCCGCAAAAGCAGTGAACCCAGATCGTGAGGTTTGGGAATCTCCCAGTATAATCTCCGATTTAACGGGAGAGGATGTCAAACAGGTTGTTCAGTAATAGTTAAAGGAGAATTGATAATTGTCTCGTCGCTATTTATTTACGTCTGAATCGGTTACCGAAGGTCATCCTGACAAAGTCTGTGACCAGATTTCTGACACTATCCTAGATGCTATGCTCGCTCAAGATCACCAAAGCCGTGTTGCGGCTGAAGTGGTCGTTAATACCGGTTTGGTCTTGATTACTGGTGAAATTACTTCTAAAGCCCAGGTTAATTTGATTGATTTGGCGCGGAAGAAAATTGCTGAAATCGGTTACACAGATGCGGACAATGGTTTCTCTGCCAACAGTTGCTCTGTTTTAGTTGCTCTTGATGAACAATCTCCTGATATTTCCCAAGGGGTGACTACTGCCCAGGAAAGTCGGCAGGAAATGAGTGACGATGAACTGGATGCTATCGGTGCAGGGGACCAAGGTCTGATGTTTGGCTTTGCCTGCAACGAAACCCCAGAATTGATGCCCATGCCCATCAGCCTGGCTCATCGGGTTTCTCGCCGTCTGGCAGCTGTACGTAAAACTGGTGGTTTATCTTACCTGCGTCCTGATGGCAAAACCCAAGTCAGTGTGGTTTATGAAGATGGCAAGCCGGTTGGGATTGATACGATTCTGGTTTCCACCCAACACGATGCCACTATTGGTGATATTACCGATGAGGCAGCTGTCCAGGCAAAAATTAAAGATGACTTGTGGTCAGCAGTGGTGGAACCCTGTTTCCAAGATATCGAGATTAAGCCGGATAACAACACACGCTTCCTGGTGAACCCCACAGGGAAATTTGTGGTTGGTGGTCCCCAAGGTGATGCAGGTTTAACTGGTCGCAAAATTATTGTAGACACCTATGGCGGTTACTCACGCCATGGTGGTGGTGCTTTCTCTGGCAAAGACCCCACTAAGGTAGACCGTTCCGCTGCCTATGCCTGTCGCTATGCAGCTAAGAACATTGTGGCAGCAGGTTTAGCAGACAAATGCGAAGTCCAGCTGAGTTACGCGATCGGGGTGGCTAGACCCGTGAGTATCCTTGTAGAAACCTTTGGCACTGGTAAGGTGGACGAGGAGATTTTGCTGGAATTGGTCAACAACTATTTTGAACTGCGTCCTGCTGGAATTATCCAAACGTTCAATCTGCGCGGATTACCCGCAGAACGGGGTGGTCGTTTCTATCAAGACACGGCAGCTTATGGTCATTTCGGGCGTAGCGATTTGATTCTGCCTTGGGAAGAAACTGATAAAGCAGAAATCCTGAGGGAAGCTGCTGGTAAATCTGGTGCTGTATCGATGGCATAAACCAGTACTCGGTTAAGTTAAGGTTTTAGGTTTTAGGCATTAGGCTTTAGGGATGGTTAAAGCCTAATGCCTAGTGCTATTAGCAATCAGCCATCAGCTGATGGCTGATTGCTGATGGCTCTCAGCCCTTGGCCGTAGGCCAGGCTAAGGAAACAGGTTTTGAATAAAATAAGCTGACCACTGACCGCTGACCGCTGACCGCTGACTGCTTACCTAATAACTTCTCTAGGGTTTTTCCTGATTATCTCCCTTCTTAGTTTCAGCAGGTTTATTGGGTTGAGGCTCTTTTTTCAACTGAACAAAAAGTTGAAAGCGGGTACGATTGGGGTCGATTTTGGCAACCGTTAAGCCGATCGTGTTAATTGCCTTTGCTAATATTTCTTGCTGGGTTGGTAGTTGAGCGAGATTGAGATTACTGCTGTTGAGGGTACGCTCAACATCAAGGAAAAATTGACCAGTGTTGGGATTAGGTTTGGTTGGTACGGTGTTTTGAAACAGAGGTGCTTGAATTAGTGTCTTTTGGGGTTGAGGAACTATTTCACTCGCAATGGGGGCTCCTAGGGTGAAGAAGACTACATTCCCTTCTAACCAGCCGTGGGTAGCATTCACCCCTCCTAGAGTGGCTGTCCAGCTCACCATTGGTTGACCGTTCACCTGAGTTTCTACTACCGGTAACTGATAACTATTGGTGATTAAGTCATCCAATTCCTGTAGGGTTGCTTGAGCACTAGAGCGATCGCTGACTTTTACCATCAATGCTATCCCAGCTCCTAAGGGAGCAGAGTAAGGGTTATCCTGAAGCGCCAGTTGTTCGGGAGACATTGGTATTAAGGCTAGGGCAAACTCCCCTTCCATCCAAGATAGTAAATCTTTGTCCCAATCCAACCCTAAGGTAGTTTTCAATCCAGCTTGGAAATTCTCTGGGGAAATGGGGATGAGAGAATTTAATGCTTCTTGTTCGGTATAGTATTGCCAAAATTGTCTGATGTTACCCCCAGATATAATGCCTAGGGTACTCGCTGGCATTCGTCTAGGCAAAAAAGAACCGCTATTTTGGTTACTGGTATTAACAGTGCTTCTGGGTTTGACCGAGGAAATCCCTTCAAAACTTATCCCCTCTGGTGCTAGGGTTACTGTTGTGACTATGTCTTGCTTTAAGGGTTTAGCTGCTGTTTTTTTAGGCTGCTCCTGGCCATCAGAGGCTACTGCGGCTAAAAAATCTGGTAGATTAATATACAACTGAGCAAAGGACTGATCAGTTTTAATCTGAGCGATCGCATCTTGGTAGCCAGCTTTACTAGCTACGGAAATACCTCCTTTGTAGGTGTCAATCACTCGATCAATAATTTTGGGGTTTTCACTCACTACTAGAAAACGCCCCAGCACTGCTACTGAGTACTTTTGGGAGTTACTCTTGTTTGTTTCGTAAACCTGAATACCTCTGTAGGTTCTCTCAACCCACTGTTTCCCTGATTGAGACTTGGCTTTTTTGAACAGCTCCATTGCTTGGGTTAGTTTGTCAATGGGTAGTACAATCAAACTGGGAAAAACTGATTGATCGTTTGATAGGACTGCTGATGATAAGTCTCTAGGGCTAAAGTATGCCAGAGTAACGTCTTCACCCAACCAAGGTTTGATATCTTGCTGATAGTTGTAGCCGTTAGCAGTTAGTAAATTTTCCTGCAACTGAGCAAGCTGTTTTTCCAAAACTTGTTGAGATTCAGTTGTACCATACTTTAGCAACTGTTGCCATTGTTTGGAGTCTGTAGAAATTGATGCGGTAAAAAAGGCATTTTGCGGAACTAACTGGGTACTTACCTGAATATCTGGTTGTAAAATCTGCCGCCGCACTAGCAACCAGTAAGCGGTTACTCCACCGCCTACTACCAAGACGGCTGCTGCAAAAATTAGCAGTAGAAAAGATTTCTTTTTTTTGGTCATGGATTTGATTGCTAGGGACATGAAGATAAGAGCTTATATCTTTGTTTGACCGTTGAATCTGATTAAAATTGGTTGTTCGTAAATTACCAATTAGTAATTACCAATTAGCAGCAATTACCAATTATTAATTAACAGCCATGGGTTCAATCATATTAGAAGTAATTAACTTGACTTGATCTTAGGTGTAGATCGTATCTCGTTGCTGATAGGGACGCCCAAGGGATTGAATGGCTGCTTGTAATGTTTCTACTTCCATACAGGTACCTCCCATCGCTCCGGCCATAGTGGTGATATGCTCTTCCATTAATGTGCCACCAATATCATTACAACCCCATTTAAGGGCATCTGTCGCGCCAGCAAGACCGAGTTTTACCCAACTGGGTTGGTGATTTTTAATCCAGTTTCCTAGGAAAATCCGAGCTACAGCTGTGAGTAACAGAGCATCTTTCAAGACTGGTTGATCCCGTCCAACACGATGGCGTAATGGTTTGGGAGCTTCCTGTCCGACAAAGGGCAGTAAGATAAATTCAGTGATTAAGCCAGGGTATCCCTGGTTACGGGCTGTTTGTTGAAGCGATCGCAATTTTTCCAAGTGTGTCATTTGTTGTTGGGGTGTCTCAATATGACCCGATAGCATGGTACTGGTTGTGGGCATTCCCAGTTGATGAGCTGTTGACACAATCTCTAGCCAAGTGGCGGTATTGGTCTTTTCTGGACAGAGAATACGTCGGACATCATCATCTAAAATCTCTGCTGCTGTTCCTGGCATTGAACCAAGACCAGCCTCTTGTAGTTGAGCAATCACCTGGGCATAGCTAAGTCCATCTTGCTCAGCAATAAATTGCACTTCCTGGGGAGAGAAAGCATGAAGATGCAGCTGAGGAAACTCTTGCTTAATGGTTTTTACCAACTCTAGGTAATAGGGCAAGGTTGACCCATTCATCTTTGCCTTGGGGTTGAGTCCGCCCTGCATGCAAATTTCTGTAGCATTCCGCCGCAACGCATCCGCTGCTTTTTCATGAATTTGCTGCCAATCGAGCCAATAAGCACCCTCGTCAGAGGCATCCCGACGAAAAGCACAGAAACTACAGTGCTGGGTACAGATATTTGTAAAGTTGATATTACGGTTGATAACATAGGTAACCGTATCCCCAACTTGTCTATAGCGCAACCGATCCGCAGTTTCTTGAATTGACGCTACGGCCTGAGGTTCAGTTTGCGTCAAAAGCACAACCCCTTCATCGGGTGATATATCAATACCCCCTAAAGCACGGTTGAGAATAGTATCAACAGTAGTAGTCATCACAGGCATATTCAGTAAACCTACATTCAGTAAATCTACAATGATCGCAGTGATCGCAGTTGAACATCTCCATGGTGTAGCCGGAAGGTGAAAATAACTTAGGGGCTAAAACCCCCTGATTCCATATATTTTGTCTGTCATCTATTTCAATTCCATTAGCAAGTCTGCTCCTTTGCTGATTGAGGTTACTATTGTTGAAAACTTTCCTGAGAAGTCTCTGGTTCCATCCCCTGTTGCTATTATTTTGGATTACTATTGCCAGTGTTTTACGCTTCACTAACCTCACCCTGAAGTCCCCCTGGACTGATGAATTTGCCACCATAGTGTTTAGCTTGGGCAATAGTTATCAAAGCTTACCCCTAGACCAAGCTATTTCCCTCTCTACCCTGTTACAACCACTGGAATTTAATCCAGAATCGGGAGCATCAGCAGTTATTCATCATTTATTTACTGAGGATCACCACCCTCCCCTATATTTTGTCCTCGCAAACTGGTGGATGAGGCTATTCTCCTTCGGTGTACAGACGTTCGATGGAATATCCTTACAGGATAGCGACTTAGTAATTTGGGGAATGCGATCGCTTCCCGCCCTGTTCGGTATAGTATCCATTCCACTAATCTATGGACTCAGCTGGGTAGGGTTTCGTTCCCGGTTAGTGGCTCAACTAGCAGCAGCAATTATGGCTGTGTCTCCCTACGGTGTTTTTCTAGCCCAGGAAGCCCGTCATTACACCTTAGCCATTCTGTGGGTGATAGTATCCCTGTGCTGCTTAGTTATTGCTATACAACATCTTCAACGGCAGACTGTTCTACCGATTTGGATATCCCTGTCTTGGGTAGTGGTTAATTGTTTAGGTATAGCAACCCACTATTTTTTTCTCCTAACCCTGTGTGCTGAGGCCATGGTTTTGTTAGGACTTTGGGGATTAGCCAAAATTTCTCCTTCTCGACCCTATCCCATCCGGCGCATTGGTGCAGTTGCGGCAGGTAGTGCCATGGGAGGATTAGTTTGGTTACCGGTTTGGCTATCGAGTTACGATGCTCAGATGACTGAATGGATTATAAGTAGCAATGATGGGAGTTGGGCTTGGACTAAGCCAATTTTTCAAGCTCTCGCTGCTTGGATTACCATGTTATCTCTATTGCCCGTAGAGTCATCTTCCCTGATAGTGGTTATTGCTTCGGGTTTGGTGATGTTGGTGTTTCTAATCTGGTTGCTCCCGATTATCTATCGCTATCTAAACATACAACTAAATCACCCTAAGACTGGTTTGGTCACAGGGGTTTTAGGGAGTTTCTTGATTAGTGCGATCGCATTATTTTTTGGTATTACTTACTGCCTTGGTACCGACCTCACCCGTGGTGCTCGGTATAGTTTCGTCTACTTCCCTGCTGTGATTGTATTAGTAGCAGCCGCCCTAGCCGTCAGTAACCGTCACTCTTCAACAGCAAATCCCACTGACAAGAGTAGCCCTAGGAGACCAAACACTATAGCGCTAGTTTGGCTAATGGGGTTTTTGAGTAGTATTACCGTAGTGAGCAATCTAGGCTATCAAAAATACTATCGTCCAGATTTATTGGTACGGATAATCGAACAACAGTCATCAGTACCGATACTAATTGCTACTACTCACAACACCTTGGTACAGACTGGTGAAATGATGGGGCTGGCTTGGGAATTCCAACAGAAGGCTGATCAAAAACTATCTTCAGTCAATCCCCAATTTCTATTGGCACATCAAGACCAAATTCAGTGCCAGCAGACCAATTGTCCGGCTGCTATCACTCTTAAACAAACTGTCACTGATTTGTCAAGTACCCTAGATTTATGGTTGGTGAATTTTAACGCAACAGTGGAAGAGTTACCTAATTGTTCTGCTGAGAATTCTGTTAATAATTTAATATCCGTGGATGGTTACCAAGCTCAGCTTTATCACTGTCTTGGTCCTAAGCATAGGCTTACACAAAATATGTGATAGTATCTTTTGTACTAAACTTTTATTAAGCCCACCCCCATGAGCATCCCTCCCCTAACTTGGCAAGAACTAGAAGCTCTTACGGATTTTGAAATAGATACTGTTAATGGCGCTACTAACGCTCAATCTTGTTTGCGCCTATTTGGTTTTACTGAATCTGATATTCGGGTTACCCTATACCGAGATAACCACGCTTGGTGTCCTTACTGCCAGAAAATTTGGCTATGGTTGGAAGAAAAAAAAATTCCTTATCGTATCAAAAAAATTACCATGTTTTGTTATGGTAAGAAAGAACGTTGGTACAAGCATAAAGTACCATCGGGGATGCTACCAGCTCTAGAGCTAGATGGTAACTTGATTACGGAAAGTGATGACATTTTAATCGGATTAGAACGAGTTTTTAAACCCTTAGAGCAAAGCATGAAAGACCCCGCTGTCATAAACCTACGGCAGTTGGAGAGACTTCTGTTTAGAGCTTGGTGTACTTGGCTGTGCTATCCTACACGTTCATCAAAAGAAGAACAAAATAACCAAGACCAATTTGTTAAAGTGGTGGGGATGGTGGAAAATGCCCTCAGTCGCACTCCAGGTCCTTACTTTCTGGATCAGTTCGGTACTGTTGATGTTATCTTCATGCCTTATGTCGAACGCATGAATGCCAGTCTTTATTACTATAAAGGCTATTCTATCAGGGAAGAAAATCCCCGATTGGCAGCTTGGTTTGAAGCCATGGAAACCCGACCTACCTATCGTGGCACACAAAGCGACTTCCACACCCATGTCCATGATTTGCCTCCCCAGATGGGGGGTTGCTGGCCAAACGATAAACCCCAAACCCTAATCAATCAGGCACGGGTGGACAATGGTCCTTGGGAAGGGCTACCGGATGTAACTTACCCAGAACCGGAAACCTCCCGTACTGAAGCTCTCCAACGAGTGCTTAAACACCGCACCAATATCATTCGAGTTAACCCCGCCGACGAGACCTTGTTTGATCCAGCCCTGCGTTGTGCCTTGACACATATGATTACCGGGGAAACCTGTATGCCACCGTTGGGTTCAGATCCTGCTCTTAGATATTTGCGCGACAGAATTAGTGTTCCTCGGGATATGTCTATATATGCTGCTAAGAGGCTCAGAGAGTCTCTGGAAAAAACTGCCTCTTTAGTAGGAAATGGTCAAGGTTCTGCTATTCCCATCCGTCACCGACGTGACCAAGATCCAGCTAACTTTGCCAAGGCGATCTAGAGTTGCGTTCGCTAGCCAACGCCCTTCGGGCTAATCGCATAAGCGCGGAAGCACTAACTTTATCGAGCATATTAATCCTAGGGTGGGCAGTGCTTCGCAATTCTATGGCTAGCTTGGTGAATCTGCCTGATCCACTGCCCACCCTACATCTTACCAACCCCAGTTTATTATGAAAACTAAATCTATGAATGGGGATAAGTCCCAACCTGCGAGCACAAAGAATCATCTACTAACAGCAGATAGTAAAAAGAAAGATAAGAAAAAATTAAATAAGAAAAAATTAAATAAGAAAAAGCTTAAGAAACAAAAGAAGGCCAATCTACCAAATTCAGAACGACGAGTTTTCTACCACATCTCTGAGGCAGAAGGCAGCTCTAAACTTCCCAGGAAAATGTATGAAAAGGAGCTTGCCCGTCTGCAATTGGAACTGGTGAAAATGCAATACTGGGCTAAGCATACTGGTACCCGCATTGTGATTGTGTTTGAAGGACGTGATGCAGCGGGTAAGGGAGGGACTATTAAACGGATTACCGAACCCCTAAATCCACGTGGCTGCCGAATTGTGGCATTGGGTACACCCAGTGATCGGGAAAAGACCCAATGGTATTTCCAGCGCTATGTCGCTCATCTGCCCGCAGCCGGTGAAATTGTCTGTTTTGACCGCAGTTGGTACAATCGCGCTGGAGTGGAGCATGTGATGGGTTTTTGTACCGATGCACAGTATCAGGAATTCATGCAAACCTGCCCACAATTTGAGCGGATGTTGGTCAGATCTGGCATAATTTTGCTGAAGTATTGGTTTTCAGTTAGCGATGAAGAACAAGAGCGACGCTTCCAATCTCGCACCACCGATCCCGCTCGTCGCTGGAAGCTCAGCCCGATGGATCTAGAATCTCGCGATCGCTGGGTGGAATATTCCCAAGCAAAAGACAACATGTTGGCTCACACTAATATTCCCGAAGCGCCATGGTTCACGGTGGAAGCTGATGACAAAAAGCGGGCTCGGCTTAATTGCATCAGTCATATTCTCAGCAAGATTCCCTATGTTGATATGACACCGGAAGCTCTAGAATTACCACCACGCAAGAAGGCTCCCAATAACTATGTACGCCCACCTATGAATGAGCAATTCTTTGTGCCCCAGTTGTATTGAAATTTGGGAACGTCCTAAAATTCAGGACTTAGGGGTTTTTTCCTGTATATTATTTCATTATCCTTTGGCTGATCAAAGAACTGATATCCATTTCGATAATTTACTCTAGGGTCAAGTAAAGACTGAATCTTTTTGGAGGTTTCTTCAATAGCATGTAGAATCCTGCCAACGATATCATTTTGATTAGCTTTAACTAGCAACAAGCACTGATTAGGGTAAAAAACAACAATCAGCAAAGTATCTCTAGATTCTAGTAATATTTTTTCGTTGTTTACCAGACTAGGTAAGCGGTTAATAGAGTTGTGAAACTCTATTATTTTCTCTGCTATTTTTAGAATTTCAGTTTTATTTAAGCTACCTATTAACTGAGTAATTGGTAACTGTTTATAGAGGATAACTGCACCTACAATGTCATCATGATAATCTACTAAATCCCTAACAAGGCTATCGTAATCTTGTTGTTTGTTTGACATATTGATCATGGTCATGGGATTAATTTTGATTAAACTACTCTAGTAAAGGGAACAGGGAACAGCGAACAGGGAACAGGGAACAGGGAATAGGGAATAGGGATCAAAATTATTTCAATTACTAGACGGATGGCTATCTTGATAGTCTTGATCGGCATCCTATAAAACTATGATCATATTCTGACTAAATCAATTTGCTTTATGATTCTAATCTTTGGGATTAGTTTGTCTGTATCAAATTAAACTTATTTGCTTGAAAATACTGTTATTGATTACCTTCATAACCGGTTGAATCCTAGAATTTCATGGGTTTGATTCTATCTACATAACAGTGTATTAATTATGTCTTTGCTGATCCCTCAGCCGTGATTGCTTGACATCTGCCTTAAACAAAAAGCCACTGTAGGCAGTCATACGGTGTTCGTGGAAATCTAGACCTTCAATTTCTGCTTTTTCTGTAACTCTCAGACTTGAGGAAAGTATGCGTTTAACTAATAACCAAGCCAGCGAGCTCAAGACAACCGTTGACAGATTTACAACAACAATGCCGAGTAGTTGAATAGAAAGCTGCCGGATACTATCTATCCCGCCACCACAGAATAGTCCGGCTACTGGACCATCACCAATACCATACAAATCACCAGGTCCTTCACTGAAAAGAGCTAAAGCCAGTGTTCCCCAGACTCCACCGACAAGATGGACAGAAATAGCACCTACTGGATCATCAATTTTCATCCTGTCCCAGAAGTCCACTGAACCTATCCCACTATTATCCGAAAACTTGATAGACTGAAAATCAAGTAATCA
>WTKN01000291.1 GCA_011524395.1 Moorena sp. SS36440bin_2 | reverse complement strand
GCGGGGGACTTTGACATGATTCCCCCCCAGCGAGGGATTGCTCGCTGGGGGGTTAGGGGGGCAAAACCAACTAAACTTGGTAAGTCCTACAATCCTCAACAGTATCACCTTCAAGCTGAAGTTTTTAAGGAAAAATGGCATCAGATTAAAGCTTGGCCTGAGCCATGGTATGTGCAGTTAGATGCTTTGAGGTTGATTTTGATGGAGAGTTGATTGAACTATAGAAGTTTTGAATTGGGTGAGGTAAAAAGTCTTGGGTTTTAGGGAATAGGGAGCAGGGAGCAGGGAATAGGGAATAGGGAATAGGGAATAGGGAGAGGAAGTGCGATGCTCCTTGGCCTTTGGGCCACGCGTGCGCGTTTGGAGCCGCTACACAAACGCATTCTCTTCTCGGTTGGGTTGAAGCAAGGAAACCCACCACTATCTTTTGGCTTGGGAATCGCTACCATTTCCAATCCTCTTCATCCCAAGAATTTTTAATCCGATCATCAATTAATAATTCATCATCACCATTTTCTGCCATTTCTTTAAATGCTTCTTCCCATCCTTGACGAGAGTGGGATACTGGCGAAATTATAACCTTCCCATCTTCTACTGTTATTTCAACTACATTGGCTAAACCACATTCTTCAATAATTGCTTTAGGGATTCTAATTCCTTGGGAATCTCCAATACGTACAATTGCCGCTTTCATCAGCTTAATTAATAGATAAACTTATTGGTAATTAACATCTTAGCACTAATAATTAATAATCTTTCTATAGTCTACCTAAATGAATTGTGAGTGATAATTTTTTTACCCTACTCCCTACTCCCTACTCCCTACTCCCTATTCCCTGTTCCCTTTACTATTTTAATTGAAAGTCTAATATCCCACTTAAACATGCTCCTCAACCCAACTGCGGTCAAAGATCGATTCATAAATCCGGTTATTGACTCTCAGACATCCCTGTTGCTTCACCACTAACCCAGACAACAGCAATTCCTTTTCCTCTGGACTGTCAACAGCCACCACTTCTCCCTGCTCCACAATTTGTCGATATATCTCCAGTAGCCCTACAGATTGTTTACTCTCCAGGATGCGATCGCGTATAGTTCTCAAATGCTCTGGTTCATCCTGGGATTCCCAATTTTCTATCACCTTGGTTCGCACCAAATTTTCAATCCATTCAGCTTCGTCGTTGGTAGGGATAGCAGATGAAGTACTGCGGATGAATTGACAGATCTTTTGGGTCAAAAAAGGCTGACCACTCGTCCATGCTAACAGTTCTTTGAGCAGTGTTTGAGGATTGCTGACTTTCTCTGCTAATCCTTGAAGCAAAGGTTGAGCTTCATGCTCTTTAAAGCCCTCCAGTTGAATCGCCTGACCAATATTAAAAGGGGTTCTTTGGTGGTCAGTAATTAAGCCAGAGGGAGTAGCAACCCCAAACAGAGCAAAGGTTAAATTGCCATAGTCTCGATTGATAGTACGCTGATTATAGCAGGAGCGAATCAGAGCAAAAAAGTCATTAACTGGAAAATTCAAGCCCAAGACGCTATCAACTTCATCGATAAAAACTACCCGTTTATTCGGTAAACTGTTATCTGCTTGATCAACCTCACCTACCAAGACTTCTTCAATAAATTGACTCAACCGCTGAACCGTAGAAATATCTGCTCGTTCATTCCACCACTTTTTTAAATTCACCTTTCTTAGTAAACCAAAACTTCGCCATAGCTCTACTGCCAATCCCTTATACCATTGGTCAGGGGTAACATTTTCGCTGCCAATCCGAGTCAGGTCAATCGCCGCGCAGCTAATCCCCTCATTGTTCAGGTGGTTAATCATACGTACCATCAGGCTGGACTTACCCATCTGGCGGGGATTGAGAATGTAACAAAACTCCCCTTGCTTTAAAGCTTTATAGAGAGTTCTGTCAGCAGAACGCACCACATAAGTGGGAGCATCCATCGGTAAACTTCCCCCCACTTGATAATCAAAATTCGCGGCTTGTTCGTCACTCTTGAGTAACTCGTTTTCAAAAATTAGTTCCGCTTGAGTAGCTTTGAGAACGTCCAAAGTTTGAGATAGTTCTTGAGTGCGCTCTTCTACTTTAAGCTCTAGATTGCGGTTATAGTCTTCTAACTGTCCATACAGACGAGCATTTTCAATAGAGATAGCAGCTTGACCAGAAAGCATTCTTAACACTTCAATGCGATCGCTGGTAAATGCGTCTGTGGTTAAATTATTTTCTAAATATAAAATACCGCTTAGTTTACCTTGATTTAATAAAGGACTACAGATAATCGATTTGGGTTGAGTGGCAACAATGTAGGGGTCACGAGTAAATTGTCCTTGATTAGCAGCATCACTTAAAACTAAATTTTCCTGGGTGCGAGCCACATAATTGATGATAGAGACTGACAATATCGGGGTTTGACTAGCAGCATCCACAGAGTCTATTGGCAGGGATTGCAGTGTAGTCACCTGATCAGAATCCACTGTTCCTTCCGCTTCAATTACCCAATCACCGTCTTTATCCAGTATCAGAAAACCTTTTTGAGCCCCAGCATTCTCAATCAGGATTTTCATTAACTTTTCCAGCAACTTGTCTGGGATGATTTCCCCAGAAATAGTTTGCGATGCTTTGAGAATGCTATTGATATCCAAAACACCGGATGTAGTTTTCCCTGAGTCGGTAATTGACGGATTTAAGCTAGTTTTAATACTATAGCAAAGAAAGGGATAGTTAGGACATAATAGAGGAGGCGCGTAAGCAGGAT
>WTKN01000205.1 GCA_011524395.1 Moorena sp. SS36440bin_2 | reverse complement strand
CGGGAATCGGGAATCGGGAATCGGGAATCGGGAATCGGGAATCGGGAATCGGGGAGGGAGATGTTGCGTAGGGTGTGTTAGGGGCGGGCTTGCTTTTATGTTCTCCTCTTCGCGCCTGGGACAGCCCGCCCCGTAACGCACCACCCAAGGACCCGCTCTGACTAAATCACCCCTAGCGACAGTGCAACAGTTTTTTACCCCACTCCCCACACCTCCCACTCTCACCACTATTACCACCCTCACAACACCTTGTGACAATGCAATAGTTTTTTAGTAACCACCCTTTCCACCTTTACAACCCAATACTTGCATCTTTTGAAAAATAGTGTCACTATAATTAGTATCGTAAACACAACGGTTTTTCGCCATGATGATTTCTACCGCACAAGCCGCTGAATTACTAGGTATCTCTGCCACTCGCGTCCGTTTCCTGTTGAGCAAGGGCAGAGTTAAAGGTGCTTATAAAGTCGGTAGAACTTGGGTGATTCCCTTATTTGATGGCATGCCTGTGGTTACCCCTGGCACTCGTGGACCAAAGCGGAATTGGTCAAAGCGTACAAATTACACTAAAGCTGTGATCCACGTGAACCAGAAAGTGATTCGCCAAAATCACAAAACTGGCGAACGGAATCCCGTGATTACCGTAAAACGAGGCTCTAATAACACTTACGGTCACACTGTCGAAGTCAATGGCCCCTGTCGGGTCATGTATCGCCCGGATAGCCCCCTACACTGTGGAGCACGGGTATGGATTGAGACGATTTCTGACTTTAAGGTCAGCTGAGCGGCCAAGAGTGTGGAAAGAGGCGAAAGGGATAAAGTAGTTGGGGAAAATCTTGGTATCTTTGAGAACTATTGTATTGTCTTGATCCAATCGCTCATGGTGGAAACCACACCACTTGTTCCCTGTTCCCTAACCTCTAACCAAACGTTGACCCATTCCACCCCCACATATGTCTCTGGGCATCAGCAAACTCAATATAAATTCGGTTAAGTGCTACACCCAAGGTCTCATTAATCGTCTTGCAAAAATCCTGACTCATGGCCTTAGTTTGAGTAGGCTTCATGGTGCCAATATTTTTAATTTCCACATAGCAAACTGGGTCAAAGCTACCAGCAAACGTCATCGCCACACCAGGCTCAAACGCTGTCATCACATAAGCTTCTGGTTTCCCCACATGCTCGGCTAGTTTTCCGGAAAGGCTTTTCAGCAACCCTTCAACCGCTGCTGATTCTGGAGCCTCAATGGACGTTTGAACTTTAATTAACGGCATAGTTTTGATATAGCGGTTTGCGACTTTCTTGAGTACATATTCTGGATTTTTAGGGAACAGGGAACAGGGAACAGGGAACAGGGAACAGTGAACAGGGAACAGAGCAGTTGGCATTCAGGCGTTGCTGAATTAAGGAATGAATGCGCAATCATCTGGTGCATGTTAAAGCCCCCTAAATCCCCCAACTTTGATGCTGCTGGCGAATTCGTGAAACCCTTATTCTTCCGTAATCTGCTCCCCTCTCCCAAGGTTGGGAGAGGGGCTGGGGGTGAGGGCTGATGGGGTTTCTAGGAATGTTCACGAAATATTTCGCCAACAGCATCCCCCATGAGCGCGCTGCATCGCTTTAGGTCAATTCTTTTCCACTGTTCCCTGTTCCCAGATCCGCTGTTCCCGACTTCTGTAAGAAGTCTAATCTCTAACCGCCATACTGCCAACCAGTGGTTTCCAGTAACAACTGATCTCCTTCCCGATGAATGCCAGCACCAACGACTTCAGCAACAAAGACGGTGTGATCGCCTTCTTCCACAGCCCCTCTGACCTGGCATTCTACATAACCGAGGGAGTCAGAAATAATCGGACAACCAGTTACTTCTCCGAAGTAAAATTCTACATCAGCAAACTTATTACCAACGCGACTTTGGGGTTTAAAAAATTTTGCTGCCATATCTTTTTGCCCACTATCGAGGAAGCTTAGGGCAAATATCTCTGTTTTCTTAATGATGCCGTGGGAGCCAGTATCTTGTTTAACACAGTTAACGATTAGTGGCGGTTTGAAAGAAGACTGCATTACCCAGCTGACCGTGAAGCCGTTGATTGTTTCTTCACCATCTCTGACCCCACAGATATATAGACCATGGGGAATTTTGCGCAGCATGGTCTTTTTCGCTTGTTCGTCTAGCACGAGTCTTTCTCCCTATTTTATTAGCGATCGCGTAGCGTGACATGCATGGGCAAAGCCCGACGCTGTCAGCCATGCAAAGCGCGAGTGGGGGTTTCCCCCAAGACCGCGCTGCATCGCTGCGCGAACGGTCAATGGCAATTAGTGTACAGAATTTTGGTGTTTAAAAGACAGGATTGGGGATGTCCTTTTGGGGTCTAAACATGCGCTTAACTCTATGTAGCACACCTCTGGGCTGAAAATTATGCTTATACTGCCTGAATTCCCCAGCATCTAGCCAAACCCCGTGGCATTCGAAACATTTTTCGTACCAGATGCTGTACTCATCAATATCAAGCATCCGGACCATTTTAGCTCCGCAGCGGGGACAGTAAATATCATCATTGATCTGATTAAGCTCAGAGCCAATTTCCGGGTCTCCAATATCTAGATTCTCAGAACCTTTAATCTTTTTGAGTATTTCTGCTTCCAGGGAATCAAACCAAATGCCTTTGCAGTTGACACAACGGTCTACTTCAATGTCATGGCAGGTAACTGGCTCTAATTTTCCTGTACACTTTGGGCAATTAAGTTCCTTCACACTTCCATACAAAAATTAACTTTATATTATATAGCTTAACCAATAGAGGGGTGAGGACGAAAGAGGTGAGAGTGTTCGGGATGATAAAGACGGGAACGAGTTTTAAGGCTATCAGGGTTTAAAGCCGTTTTTAGTGCTGGACTGATTAAGTAAAGGGTTGTCCGAATTAAATTGTGCTCATGAGACGTTGCTGCCATTTTCTCAAGGTCAACTAGCCAGATTTTTTCATCTGGCCAACCAATGCGGAAGCAAACCGCTACTGGTGTATCAGCAGAATAGTGTTTTAGGAGTTTGGCTTGAGCGGCTTCTATATGACGAGCACTCAGATAGAGGCACAGACTAGCTTGATGGGCAGCTAGGGATGCTAATTCTTCTGAGTCGGGCACGGCAGTTGCACGACCACTGATCCGAGTCAGGATAATCGTTTGTACTAGTCCCGGTATAGTTAGCTCAACACCAAGTTGTGCTGCTGCTGCTTGAAAGGCGCTGATGCCTGGGATAAGTTCAAAGGGAATAGAGGCTTCTGATAGAGCTTGCATTTGCTCATGGATAGCACTATATAGAGTCAAATCTCCTGAGTGTAGCCTGACCACAGATTTATGCGATCGCACTCGTTCAATCATCAGTGGCACAATCTCTTCTAGGGTTTTGTTGCCAGAGCGAATAATTTCGGCATCAGCACGAACACTCTCTAACATCTGTTTGGGCACTAGAGAATCTGCCACTATAATAACATCTGCCTTTTGGAGGATTTTTAAGGCTTTGACAGTTAATAAGTCTGGAGCGCCTGGTCCAGCACCGATGATGTAGACTGCTGGTGCAATTGAATTCATATAGTAGTTCTCAATTGGGTGAGGTATAAAGTCGTAGGGAGTAGGGAGTAGGGAGTAGGGAGTAGGGAGTAGGGAGTAGGGAGTGCAGGGCTCGGGGGTGGATATTTCAAGACAAACGAAAACTACACGGATTTAACCTAGATGCACGGATCAGATGGTCATTTGTTATCGGTGTATCTTCGGTATTTTTATATCCGTGTAGTGCTTACAAGACAAGGAGTTAGAGTTTTTTTCTCCTTTTGCCCTGTTGTGTTTACCTGTTGTGTTTACCTGTTGTGTTTACCTGTTGTGTTTACCTGTCTGTCTCAGCATTGAGCTATCAGCGATCAGCTATTAGCTATCAGGCGCGATCGCTGCACCAGGTCGGATGAGTAAAATGACCAGGGATTTCCAAGCAGTTGTACCAGCATCTTTGATGGTTGTTTACTATCGACCGTTGATTAGCTGACAGCTAACGGCTGACGGCACCTCAAGTAGCGTGCGCGAGCGCTTAAGCTATCTGTTTACCTGTCTTTTACCTGTTGTGTTTACCTGTTAGTGACCAACAATCAAGTGAAGGTTCCGAGCAGCTTATAGATGAAAGAATTAACGAAACCAAGGGCAATTGCGCCGATCAAAGCGCTCCAAAATCCCCAGCGCAGTCGGAATCCCGTTACCAAAGCAGCGGCTAAGCCAAAAATAATGGCGTTGACCACAACTGCAAAAACCCCAATAGTCAAGATAGTAAGAGGAAGAGCTAAAACATCCAGGATTGGTTTCAATAGGGCATTGAGAATACCGAACACCACTGCTGAAACCAATGCTTTCTCAAAGCTATCAATCTCGACACCAGTTGGGAGTTTGGAAATGATCAACAAACTGATGGCAGTAACCAAACATGCAATTAAAAGACTAACAATATCCATGGGTATAACCCCTTAGAGCACCACTACTTAAACATTAAAGCGGAAAAGCATCACATCTCCTTCTTGCACAACATAATCTTTACCTTCTGAGCGAACTAACCCTTTTTCCTTAGCAGCGGTCATCGCCCCAGAAGCTACCAAATCCCTATAAGCAATGGTTTCTGCTCGAATAAAGCCTCGCTCAAAATCCGTGTGAATTACCCCAGCCGCTTGGGGGGCTTTCATGCCAGCAGCAATAGTCCACGCCCGGGTTTCCTGGGGACCAGTGGTGAGAAAGGTACGTAAGCCCAACAATTCATAAGTAGCGCCAATCAAGGATTTTAATCCCCCTTCTTCCACACCAAGGGACTGAAGAAAATCCTCTCGCTCTTCTTCAGGTAACTCAATTAGTTCTGACTCTACTTGAGCAGACACAACTACTACTTGAGCATCTTCGGTAGCAGCAATTTTCCGCACTTGCTCCACCCAGTCATTACCAGTGGCTAAGTCATCTTCAGATACATTAGCGGCATAGATAACTGGCTTACTAGTCAGTAATCCCAATTGCTTGACTGACTCGGCTTCTTCTTCTGTTAAACTAATCTGGCGCACTAATTTGCCTTCATTCAACCCAGCGCTCAAGGTTTCCAAGACATCAAGTTCCATCTTGGCATCTTTGTTACTACGAGCTTGCTTGCGGGTACGCTCAATCCGGCGTTCAACTTGCCCTAAATCCGCTAAGGCTAATTCTAAATTAATGACTTCAATATCCCGAGCTGGGTCAACGGAGCCGGAAACATGGATGATGTCATCATCATCAAAGCAGCGCACCACATGGACAATCGCATCCACTTCTCGGATATTGGCTAAAAACTGGTTACCCAAGCCTTCCCCTTTACTGGCTCCCTTGACTAAACCAGCAATATCCACAAACTCAATCCGAGTTGGCACGATTTTATCAGATTCAGAAATCTTTGCCAGAACCTGCAACCGCTGATCTGGCACAGCAACGACACCGACATTCGGCTCAATAGTACAAAAAGGGAAATTAGCAGCATCTGCCTTGGCATTGGCAACTAGGGCATTAAATAAGGTTGATTTGCCTACATTGGGCAGTCCAACAATTCCGGCTCTTAGCATAGTAATCTAATATAGTTCTTTAAAATGGACAATGGGCAATATAAAATTGAACCGATCGGCCAGCTGTTCTACTATTGTATCAATTATCGCTTATATTATTGGTTTTTATTTTATAATTTTATTTGAGGTTTTTGCTTTATGATTCTATTTTAGAATAATACTTTATAATGGTTGATAATGGTCTCAATTAAACCGGTTACAAGGGAACTCCTTAGCGCTATTGATAAAGCAGATCAATTTACGTCTTTGAAAGAAGAACGTCATAGTCGTAAGCAACATCTAGTAGTAGCTTCTCGAGTCTTTGCTCAGTTAGGATTTGTATTTGGTGTGGCCGGTCATATTAGTGTTCGTGACCCCGAACATTTAGACTGTTTATGGATTACCCCTTTTGGGAAACACTTTAGCCTATTAAAAACGAGGGATTTAATCAAAGTCAATCATGATGGTGAGATTCTGGAGGGGAATCAAAAGATTACTCTAGAAATGCTGAATATTCACTCTGGAATTCATCAAACTCGTCCTGATGTTATAGCAGTGGCTCATGCTCATCCCCCTTATGGCGCAAGTTGGTGTAGTCTTGGTCGTCTTCTTGATCCAATTAGTCAAGATGCTTGTACGTTTTATGAAGACCATAGTTTATTTACTAATTTTAGTGGTTTAATTAGTGATTCTGCAGAGGGAGAACGCCTTGCTGAAGCTCTAGGTAACAACAAAGCTGTTATTCTTGAAAATCATGGTCTGCTTACCGTTGGTCATTCCATTGATGAAGCAGCTTGGTGGCTGATCTGTATGGAACGTTGCTGTCAGGCACAATTGATGGCAGAATCAGTGGGAAATCCTATTTTGATTGAGCCTGATATTGCTCGTTTGACGCGATCGCAAGTGGGATCCCATGAAGCTGGTTGGTTTTGCTTTCAGCCCTATTATGAAATGATATTAAGTCAGGAATCAGACCTTTAGTTAGGTCTTGCTGAATAAGTCTAAAGATTGAATATAGCTTGTAGGGTGGGCAAAAAGCGATGCAGAGGTGCGACCCGTGGCGAATTTAATTCGCCTAGCGTGATTTGCGCGGTCTTGGGGGAAACCCCCACTCGCGCTTTGCATGGCTGACACAGTTTGGTTATGGGTGAGGATACTAGATAATATAAATTCGCCCACCCTACTTTAATTGGTATTTTTTTTTCACTCCCTGTTCCCTGTTATTTTTGCTAAATTACCTATTACAAAATCTGTCAACTATGCCAACAACAGCTGATTTTCTGATCTACACTAAATGGTCAGGTATTCTGACTTTAGCCTGTGGCTTGATTGCTATACTCGGTTTTATCTTAAAATGGGGTCTCCGGTTTCGTCTGGTGGGAGTCACTGGGTTTATGCTAGTACTAACCGCTAGCTTCTTCTCCTTATCGTTAGTACCCTTTACCCGTACTACCATTCCAGGGGCAACCCGATATACTGTAGTCTACGATAATGGTGGCAACCAAATAGTGATTGCTTTGTCCCCTACTGTGACAGAGTCGCAAGTAGAAGCGACACTGCGCCAAGCTGCTAGTAATTTTTATTCCTATGGACGCCTCGGTGGCGCAAATAACCAGTTAACCGTTCGAGCCCGGACGATAATCCATCCGGAAGCTGGTGTATCCAAGCCGGTATTTTTGGGTAAGGTTATGCGATCGCTTTCCGAGCGTGATGATCCAGATATGGTGATTGAAGTCTATTCCCAAGAATTTGCTCAGTTGCCTCAAGAGTGATTGGTATGAGGTACACTGAATTGTCTTCCCCCATATCCAGACTATCTAAAGACCGGCAAAAATGTACCTCATATATTTGATAAATACTAGAGCGTTAACTGCTCAGACTGATTAAAAAATTGCCGTGTCAACCCATAGGTTATCAATAAGGTTGCGATCAAATTAGTAAATGCGAGCATAAACATAATTAATATCTGATAGGAAGCAGCATCCAAGGGCTCAATACCACTTAACAATTGACCTGTGATGATTCCCGGTAAGGTCACCAATCCCACTACCATCATGGAGTTAAGAGTAGGAATCAACCCAGCCCGAATCGCATCCTTACGGTAACCAGCTACTGCTTGTTGTCCCGTTGCCCCTAAGCTCAAATGGGTTTCTATTTCCAGAGTGCTCTTACTAATGGTGCTAACTAGCCGTTCCCCTGCGATCGCAGCGCCATTCATGGCATTGCCCAGCACAATACCTCCTAAAGGAATCAGGTACTGGGGTGAATACCAAGGTTCTGGTTGAATCATCAATAGATTTGTATAGACTAAGGTCAATACTGTACTGAAGAATAGGGAACTGAATACTATCGGTAACAATCTCGGTATCTTGTGGTTACTAATCCGATTGCGGGCAGTAATCGTACCAATAGTCAGCATTACCATTAAGATAGCTAAAACAGGGATGGGGTGATCTAAGGCAAAAATCACAGCCAGCACATATCCCACAACAATGAGTTGTACGATAGTTCGGCCAGTTGCGATCGCTAGTTGAACTTCCAAACCCAGCCTTTGCCAGCTCGATAAACCAATTGCGATCGCCATCATGCCCAATCCCCACGCTAAATCCCTAACATCAAGTTCAATTAAAGAATCCACCAACCACCACAGCTAATTTGTTTTAATCCATTGTCTCAGATGCTCTGTTAATTTTGATTGGAGTTGAATGCTTAGCGTGGCCTGTTAACCTTCAAGGCCAGGAGTGAAAATTACGCTACAGGTAAAATTTGAACCCTTTTTGCGAAAAATTCTGTTTTAATTAAAAACAATTAAAGGTGTGAGGAAAAAGTGAATACTATACCCCCTCTTGACTTAAAACGGCAGTACCAAGTTATTGGAGAACAAGTTAGTGCTGCTGTCGGTGACGTTCTTTCTTCTGGACGTTATATTGGTGGTCCAGTGGTAGAGCACTTTGAGCAACAGTTTGCCGCTTACATCGGTACCCTGGAATGCATTGCATGTAACTCTGGCACAGACGCTCTGTATCTCGCCCTGCGAGCTTTAGATATCGGACCTGGTGATGAGGTAATTACCACACCCTTTACCTTTATTGCTACCGCTGAAGTAATTGCTGAAGTTGGTGCTACCCCAGTCTTTGTCGATATCAATCCCGAAACCTTTAATATCGATCTCAATCAGATTGAGAAAGCGATTACCCATAATACTAGAGCAATTATACCAGTTCACCTGTTCGGACAGCCAGTGGATATGACTGGTGTGATGGATATCGCCAAGACTCATTGTCTTACAGTCATTGAAGACTGCGCCCAAGGGACTGGTGCTGAATGGGTGGGGAAAAAAGTTGGCAGTATTGGACATATTGGTTGTTTTAGCTTCTATCCCACCAAGAATCTGGGAACCTGTGGCGATGGTGGTGCGGTAACTACCAATGACAAAACTATTGCGGCCTCAATACGGATGCTGCGAGACCACGGTAGATCCTCTGGTTATTACCATAAAATCAATGGTATCAACAGCCGTTTAGATGCCGTACAAGCCGCTATTCTTAACGTAAAGCTACCCTATCTCGATGGTTGGAACAATGCCCGTCGCCAGGTAGCAACCCGGTATCACCAGTTATTGGAGCCATTACCTGAGATAATCCTGCCTCGGGAAACCCCTGGGGGACAGTGTGTCTGGAACCAGTACACCATTCGCCTAAATCAAGATAGCAGCAATAGCAACTATCGGGACGAGGTGCGCCAAAAATTAAAGCAGGCAGGTATTAGTTCTATGGTCTATTACCCCCTGCCGTTACACTTGCAGCCAGTCTACAAAGACTTAGGCTATCACATCGGTCAGTTTCCAGTTGCTGAGCAAGTGTGCCATCAAGTATTGTCCTTACCAATGTTCCCAGAACTTACCGTTGAGGAACAGCAACAGGTAGTTTATGGATTGAAGGACTGTTTAGTTTGAAGGTTCAAGGTAATTTGCTTTAAGGTTACCCTTGACCCCTTGCAGGGATTCTACCAAGCTGCGAACCGCTGCTACCATGGCCACTTCGCTATCTAACTGATTGATAGCGGAACCAACGCCAACACCAGCAGCACCAGCAGCAATGGCCATAGGAACAGTCACACTGGATAATCCGGAAGCACACAACACTGGTACTGAAACAGCACGAGAAATTTCATAGGCAGCTGCCAAGGTTGGTGCCGCTTTTTCAATTAAACCCAAGCTACCAGCGGAGCGAGGTTTACTGCTGGTACCCCCTTCAGTTTGAATAATATCGGCACCTGCTTTGACTAATTCTGCCGCTAGTTCTACTTGCTGATCTAACTTTAGAATGTGGGGAACAGTTACTGTAATGGTTATATTGGGTAGTAATTTACGGGTGTCAATGGTCAGTGCTAATACGTCGGAAGCATCAAACCACTTACCCTGAGCATAAAAGCTATCGAAGTTACCAATTTCAATCAAATCAGCACCAGCTTGGATAGCAATAACAAACTGCTTTGGTTCTACAGCAGAAACACAAATTGGTAAATCCGTTAACCCTCGTGCCAACCTAACTAGATCGGGGGAGGCAGCAATATCGACAAAAGTCGCTCCACCCCGTGAAGCTGCTTTGACTACAGCAGCAACTTTCTGGGCATCAAAAGTATTTAAGCCACTAATTACTTTCAGGCAACGACCTTGGTTTAAGGCTTCGTTTAGTTTGTGGTGCATAGTCATAGTTTCTATTTACCCCTGTATTATCAACCAACTTTACCTAATTTTTAATTAACTGTAGGAAATTTTTTTTCTCTCTGAAGAATTCATCCAAACCACTATATTTTTGCCTAAACTAAAAGCATATTGGTGCTGATGGCTACTCCTTCTATATACAAATAAATGAATTTCCCGCAAGTCAAGCTATCTCATTTTCACAGTGATGTCTTAAAGAATACCGAGTTAGGTCAGCTTTGTGGCAAAAAGCAGCTGTTTCGCGATCGCTATGAAGTCTTACGGATGATTGGTCGAGGTGGTTTCGGTGTAACCTTTCTAGCCAAAGATACATCCTTACCGGGTCAGCCGTTTTGTGTTATCAAGCAACTTTGCCCCAAATTCAGTGATCCAAAAGCATTACATAACGCTCGTCAGCGGTTTGAGAGAGAGGCAAAAATTTTGAACAAACTGGGGACTCACCCCCAGATCCCCATGTTGCTCGATTATTTCGTAGACCATGGAGAATTCTACTTGGTTCAAGAGTACATTAGAGGAATTACCCTAGCTAGGTTGGTTAGGCGTTCTGGTTGCTTATCCCCAGGAGCCATTAAACGTGTTCTGCGAGACATACTACCTTTATTGCAGTACATCCATGACCATGGGGTAATACATCGCGATATCAAACCTCAAAATATTATTCTTTCTAATGATGATGGTCGGTTGGTACTAATTGATTTTGGGGCAGTAAAGGAGTTAATTGCCCAAGCATCCGATCACAGTGTCAGAAACCCAACTACCCATTTCATAGGTACGGTAGGATTTGCACCACCGGAACAGTTTACCCTACGACCGGTATATAGCAGTGATATTTATTCCCTAGGGGTTACCTGTCTTTACCTACTGACTGGAAAAGCCCCCCTACAATTTCAGAGCGATCGCCAAACTGGTGAACTAAGGTGGCGTAAAGCATTGGACTTGAGTGATTCCTTTGCTAATATTCTCAACAGAATGCTAGCTATTTCCCTCAAAGAGCGTTATTCAAACGCAAGAGCGATCCTAAGAGCCTTAGATCATAAATTACTTCAAGAGAATCTTGCCGAGTGTCTAGTTATTCAACCTCAAGCTAATCAACACCAACGACAGGCAAAGCAAGACAGTGGTACAAATCAGAAATATACGCCTCCTACAGAAAAAACTGCGATCGAGATTCGAAAATGGAAACAAAGGATGCAAGCCAGAAACCGCCACAAGGATATCAACAGAGTTGAACATCTATTTAATCATTAGGCTAAATTGGCAATTACAAGGATTCCGGACAAAAAAAGACTGACAGCGAATAACTTCGCCATTGGTTCATTTTTCATCCTTCATCCTTCATCCTTCATTTTCCATTCTTTACAGGTCAGCCAGTATTACGCATGCCAGCAGCAATACCGTTAATCGTCAATAAGGCTCCTCGTAGTAACTCTCCCTTACTATACCGGGATTGAACCACACCCAATGTTACCTGGTTGCTATGTTGACGCAGACGTTTGAGCAATGATACCTGTAAAAATCCTAAGGGAACGATGGTACCATTACGCAACTGTACAGAGCGTTGTAAATTTGGGTCGCCATCTAGCAGTGTTTGGTGTCCTGTGATTGTCAGGACTAAATTGCAGGTAAGGTTAAATTCCTTAGCAATTTGCTCAAACAAATGCTCGAACCGTTCCAGGTCTTCAGGGTTTGAAAGTTCCTTGAGATAGTGGTGAGCAATTTGTAAATCCACCTTCGCTAAGGTCATCTCTACTTTGGAAATAACCATTTTGAAGAATGGCCATTTTGAATAGAAACAGCGCAATAGGTTGATATTTTCCTCTGGCTCCTGATCGACAAAGCTTTGTAGGGCAGTGCCAACACCGTACCAGCTCGGTAGCAGGAAGCGGCTTTGAGTCCAGCTAAAGACCCAGGGAATTGCCCGCAGACTGCTTAAATCCTTCTTCCCTGATTTACGCCGTGCAGGGCGAGAACTAATTTGCAACTGGCTAATTTCTTGAATCGGTGTCACTTGATGGAAGAAATCTACCAGATCCGGTTGGTCGTGAATCAGAGCTCGGTAATGGCTACGGGATGTCTTAGCTAACTCCTCCATAATTTCATTCCACGGCTGGATATCATCAAAGCCATTATTGAGTAAGCTAGCTTGAATCACTGCTGTGGCTATTGTTTCGAGATGATAGAGCGCTAGTCCTGGAAGAGAGTACCTAGAAGCAAGGACTTCTCCCTGTTCGGTAATTTTGATTCGGCCATTGATACTGCGACCTGGTTGTGCCAGGATAGCTTCATAAGATGGACCGCCACCACGACCAACTGAACCACCACGACCATGGAAGATTCGTAAAACAATACCGTACTCTTGGGCCACGTGCTCTAAGGCTTTCTGAGCTTTGTGGATTTCCCAGTTGCTACTGAGGAAGCCAGAATCTTTATTACTGTCGGAGTATCCGAGCATTACCTCTTGTAAGTTAGGGGAGGTTAACCCTTGTTCCCGTAGCGTGGCCGTTCGCCCAGCGTGGCCTACGGCCTTAAGGTCAGGGTTATTTGGTTCTTCAGCTTTGGCGTTCGAGTAGGGTAGGTTATTTAGTTGACGGTTATTTGAACCAACCTGCATCTGTTGATATCCACCAGCCAAACTAGCACGATACAAAGGTAGCTCAAACAGGGATTTCATCACTGCTGGAGCACGCTTAAGGTCTTCCACTGTTTCAAACAGTGGCACCACGCGAATGGTACCCTGACCAGTGGCTGGGTCATACAGACCAGCTTCCTTCGCCAACAAGAGGACTCCCAACAAATCACTGGCCGTGTGACTCATGCTGATGATGTAGGTTTGGCAGATTTGGGGACCAAACTCTTGTTGCAGTTGCCGCACCATCCGGAAGGTTTCGATAGTCTCGCAGGTTTTTTCCGAAAATGGCAGTTCTGTTGGGATTAATGGACGTCGAGTTCGCAACTCAGCGGTTAACCACAAGCATGCTTCGGATTCCGATAGCAAGTTGTAGGGCTTAGGCAAAACTTGCAGGTACTCAGCAATTTCACTCAGGGCTTCTGAGTGGCGAGAACTTTCCTGGCGAATATCTAGGTGAGCCAGGTAAAAGCCATAAATTTCCACCTGACAGATTAAATTGTCTAACTCACGACAGTTCAACCCGGTTTCCAGCAGATTACTCTCAATCAGCTTTAGTTCTGCCAAGAATTCTTCTCCAGAGCGGTAAAAACTCCAGCTTTTACCATTAGCCATCTCATCTGGTACAGGCATACCATTAGCCAGCTGTTGGTTTCGCTCACGGGTGTTTTCGAGTTTTTGCTTAACGTAAGTTAGTTTGAGTCGATAGGGTTCTTGGCGATAGCGAATGGCGAGCTGTTCGTAAACCTCTGGCAATTGAGAGCGGTCTTGTTCTAGAGAGTCTAACAGTTCCGGTAGCACATCACACCAGTGCAACGACAGGCTCAATAATTCGGTTAGATGGCTAACTTCATTTATATATTTACCCAGCACCAAATCTCGTTGATAGCAGGCAGTTTGCCAGCTAATTTGGGGAGTGACAAAAGGATTACCATCCCGGTCTGATCCTACCCAAGATCCAAAATTAAAGAAGTTCTTAGCGGGTGGGTTCAGCCAGGGGAATGAACCCTTCAACGCTTGCTTGAAGCGACTATACAATTGGGGTATAGTATCAAAAAGTACTTCGTGGAAGTAGTGAAGAGTGTAATCTACCTCATCAAGTACTCCCGGTTTAAACTGATGTAGCTCATCGGTGCGCCACCAGAGGCGAATTTCTTCCATAAGCTTTTGGCTACATTCAGTCACCTCCCAGGACGAAGTGATTCCCAAGGTACCATAGGTTTGCTCGGCTTGGTCTAATTGTTCGAGAATTTTAGCCATCCGTCGCTGTTTACCCCGAATGGTACGACGGACTATTTCTGTGGGGTGAGCTGTGAAAACTAAACGAATATCAAGATTATCAATCAGCCGCTGAATTTGACCTGGTGGCACATTCTGCTTATGCAAGTGGGGAAATAACCAATCTAGTAGCCCTAATTTTCTTTGAGATCCTTGGTTTTCTTGCTGGCTCTTTTCGATAACATTGGTAACGGCACCCCCTGGTTGAGTAACATCATTGCCTATGTCCACCTCTTTCTCAACTGTTACAACAGTTGAGAAAGACGAATTACCATTTTTTGTTAAAATACCTTGGCTGAAGGGGGTTAACTCGGGTTCAGTGCTTCTTCGGTAGGAACGGCGTCTTGAGAGTTGTTGATTTCGCTGTTCATAATGTTGTTCGACAATATTGATCAGCTGAAAGTATAGAGCGAAGGCTCGTGATGCCCGGATAGCCTCATTAAGGTCAAGCTGTTGGATTAAATCAGCTACTGAAGATTTAGGATCTTCAGTGGCCTGTCCTTCTGGAGAACATAATTCCCGCAGTTGCTTGAGTAAATCAACGAGTTCCTGACCACATTCAGATAGGAGAACAGATTCCCACAAATCCTCTACAATTTTAAGTCGATGGCGCAGAAACAGGTCAGAGGTAGCCGGGAAGGTTGAATCTTGATTAGATGGAGATGGGAAAAAACTCATAGGCTCTATCTATTCCCTATACAAAGCTGATCTATTTTACGGGTTTGAGGTTCTTTAAAGTAATTAAGGAACAAGAATTTAAATTTCTTTGGAAAGCTCATGGCAGCTTAACATCTTTACATTAACTTTCATAGTAAGGCAACTTATTGGGTATCTGTAAAAATCATTAAATTTATGAAATCTGACTATTGGTCTGACTATTGGGTGTAACTGTGAAACTACAAATCTTTATAAGTTTTTCTTGAACCATGACCCCAGTGTGGCTACTTCCCCCAACACATTTGCAACTATTGAGCCATGATGTCCATCTCTGGCGTGCGCAGTTGGAGCTGAGTGAATTATTGATTCATAAATTGGCAACTACTCTTTCTGAGGACGAGCAGCAAAGAGCGAGGCGATTTTATTTTGAGCGGGATAGAAAGCATTTTATAGCAGGTCGGGGTCTTTTGCGCCAAATCTTGGGTCGCTATTTGGCCATGAACCCACACCAAGTGGAGTTTTGTTATGGAACGCGGGGCAAGCCAGCACTCAAGGAAACCTCTGGAGGCAGAAAACTCCGTTTTAATGTATCTCACTCTCATGGACTAATTCTATATGCTATTACTCGAGATCAGCGCATTGGCGTTGACCTAGAATATCTGCGACCAATGCCAGATGCTGAGCAACTCGCTCAACGTTTCTTTTCCCCCCAAGAGTATGCTGTGATTTGTTCTGTGTCTGAGCAACAAAAGCACAAGGCATTTTTTCAGGGATGGACCGGTAAGGAAGCCTATCTCAAAGCCATTGGTGAAGGATTAGCTGGCTTGGAACAAGTCGAAGTTTCTGTAAATCCAGCTCAACCGACTGCCCTATTGAGCATCAACAAAGACCCTCAGGCAGTTTACCGTTGGTCTATCGCTGGTCTAACCCCTGCGCCGGGTTACTTTGCCTCGTTGGTTGTCGAAACAAAAGATTGGCAGTTAAGTTGTTTTGATTACACCGAGCAATCAGTCCCTGGTTAGGGTGTGTGGTGGGTCTAGGGTAAAGTTAGGGCGAAATAGGAACTGGTTAATCCTAACTGAACCATACCAAGTACTTTGCATCGGAATGCGATGGGCTGTAGGCCACGCGGGGCGCGTTCCCATTGCGACGGGGTAGCCTCAACACCCGTTCACCCTGAACGGGTGTAGGGTCTTACCCTAGAATGGCACTAAGTAAGGATAGGTTGTGACATCTGCCATACCTTTTTATCTGGGTATGGCTATAGATTGATAGGGCTGAGTTATCTTAGTTGGGTAGGTCGTGACTTGTCGATCATCGCTCTTGCAAACTGGCACTCCCCTGAACATAAGTTAGGGTGTCCACATTAGCCTCTGGAGTCGGCGACAGTCGCTTCATTCAACATTTGTTTTTTTAAAATTACCTCAAACTACCTTGGAAAGGAGTCAGTCGTGGCAAGTCATAAAATCCTGGTAATCGATGATAGTACGGTAATCCGCAAGCGTGTCAAAGAGATGTTACCTCCGGGTTTTGAAGTCCTCGAAGCTAAAGATGGGGTGGAGGGAATTAATTTAATTTACCAGGAAAACCCTAACTTTATAATGTTAGATTTTATCCTGCCAAAAATGAGTGGATTTGAGATTTTTGAGAAACTTCAAAGTGAGCCTAAATTACAAAAAATTCCTCTAGTATTAATGTCAGGAAGAAAAGAAGAGGTAACTGCTAAAATTAAAGAACCTTTTAAGTATTTTTCCTTTATTGAAAAGCCTTTTAATAAAAAGCAGCTGACCGAAGCTATCAAAGAATCTATGCAAAAGGCTAAGAAGCGACCAGCAACTCCTGCACCAGCAGCAGTTAGTGCAGCTGGTGCTGAGTCGTCAGTCGCATCAGCTCAAGAAATTGCACAGTTGAAGGCAAAGGTTGCCAAAATGCAGAAGGAAATTGATGCCTTGAAGAAACAGTTAGGTCAGCTGGTGACGTTTATTAAGCAAAAGTTGAAGTAGTTTATGGAAGGATGAAGTATCAAGTATGACTTGATACCTCATCCTTTACTAATTATTAGCTTCATCTGCTCTTATGCCTCACATCTCAATGCTACGCTATGAGTGTCAGATGAATCGCGGACAGGGTCTTTAATATTTTGAGATCGTCTATAATGAACATAGCAGGGAAGACAAATTAAGAGCTAACCGCCACCTGCGTGCCTAAAAAAATAGAACGAGTTGTATTGTAAGGCGTGCGGAGGGGCATCCCGGAGAGGAAACCTTAGAAGAGTGGAGCCTTAATCATAAAGTTTTAACCCTGTTATGCATAGCCTGCTAACCATAAAGGCTCCACTCTTCTTGCGGTAACTTCTGACCGTATCGTTAATAAAGCTTACCGTTCGCGTAGCGTGGCCAAAGGCCTTGTATCCGAACCAGTAGGTGGAGTTGGTAAGAAGCCCACACTGAACCGATAGGCCAGTGTGGGAGTATGTCACTCCAACTCACGGCGTCCTTCTAAGGCTCTAGCTAGAGTTACTTCATCTGCATATTCTAGGTCTCCCCCCATGGGTAAACCAAAGGCAATCCGGGTCACTTTAGTAAACGGCCTGATCAGTTGACCTATATATAGTGTGGTTGTCTCCCCTTCTACACTGGGATTGATGGCTAAAATGACTTCTTGAATCGTTTTCTGGCTGACTCGTTGTACAAGTTGCTGGATATGGAGTTGTTCTGGACCAATGCCATCCATGGGGGAGATCACTCCTCCCAGAACGTGGTATTGGCCTCGGTACTCGCGGGTTTTTTCGATGGCAATCACATCCCTTGAGTCGGCAACTACACAGATAGTCTTCTCGTCCCGGTTGGGATTGCGGCAAATTTGGCAGACCGGTTCAGCAGACAAGTGAAAGCATACTCTACAAAAACCAACTTGTTGTTTGGCTTCCACCAAAGCTTGGGCTAGGGCTTTGACTTCTGGTGCTGGACGCTTGAGGATATGAAGGGCTAGTCGTTGAGCAGTCTTTGGACCAACTCCAGGCAGGCGTTGTAGCTCTTCAATTAAGCGAGCGAGGGGGCGTGTGTAAACCATCAAGTCAAGATCTCAAATAGGGAATCGGGAATCGGGAATCGGGAATCGGGAATCGGGAATCGGGAATCGGGAATCGAGAGTAGGGAAAGTTTTCATTAAGCATTGAGCCCTGCTAGGTCATCGGATATTTAGAATCACACTGGAAACACTAAACATTAGAGTAGCCTCAGCTATAAGATAAATAGATCTAGCTAGATCTGCGATCGCATTTTATCCGCCCCTATGAGTACAACCCCTGATTTCCTGAGCCACCTCAACCCTTCCCAACTTCAAGCTGTTGAACATTTCTGTGGTCCCTTGTTAGTAGTTGCTGGTGCCGGGTCTGGAAAAACCCGAGCCTTGACCTATCGCATTGCTAATCTAATTCTCAAACACAAGGTCTCACCAGAAAATATCTTAGCGGTGACGTTCACTAACAAAGCCGCACGGGAAATGAAAGGGCGGATTGAGCACATATTTGCGTTTCAGCTGGCGGAACAGAAGCATGGTCAACGGTTGGAGCTTTTGCCAGAAGACCAACAAACCCAGTTGCGATCGCGTGTTTACAAAACCATCACCAAACCGTTGTGGATTGGGACCTTCCACAGTCTGTTTGCTCGGATTCTCCGCTTAGATATCAATAAATATCAAGATGATCAGGGACGGAAGTGGAATCGGAACTTTTCCATCTTTGACGAATCCGATGCCCAGACCCTGGTTAAAAGCATTGTCACTCAAACCTTAAATCTTGATGACCACAAATTTAACCCCCGTTCTGTGCGCTATGCCATCAGCAATGCCAAAAATCGCGGTTTATCTCCCCAGCAATTTGAGCGAGAACAGTCCAATTTCCGGGGACGAGTGATTGCTGATGTCTATAGTCACTACCAAGAGCAATTAGCTGCTAACAATGCTTTGGACTTTGATGACCTCATCTTAGTGCCAATGAGGCTATTCCAACAGAATGAGTCGGTCTTAAGCTACTGGCACCGGCAATTCTATCACATTTTAGTGGATGAGTATCAAGATACCAATCGGATTCAGTATGAACTGATTCGCTTGTTGACTACCAAGGGAGAAACTCGAAAGAGTCAGTGGGATTGGCAGAATCGCTCAGTTTTTGTAGTAGGGGATGCAGACCAGTGTCAACCACCAGGTACTCAGGTACTCACTACTGAAGGATATGTTCCCATCGAAGCACTAGACCCAAATCAACATCGCTTAGTCAGCTATAACCCTCATTCTTCCGCAGTAGTTGGCAGAGTGGAAGGTTATCGTTTCAACAAAGCTAGTCGTCCTTTTAGTGGCCATCTGATTGAGGTAACGGTTGATAGCCAAACTACTCGCTCCACACCAAACCATCGATGGCCAATTCGGTGGAATCAGCAAGCTAAGGAAAAGACTCATGTTGTCTACCTAATCCGCCGAGGTCAGTGGTACCGAGTCGGATGGTGCAAGCTATTTAAAAGCGATGGTGGATTTCAGTTAGGCTATCGAGCCAGGGTTGAGAAAGCAGATGCCGCTTGGATTCTGGTGACAACCGATAATCGGACAGAAGCTTCCTTCAAAGTCTCTTATATTGCCGCTCGCTATGGTATTCCCACTGCCCCCTTTGAACCAATTAATGGTGCTACTGAGTACACCCGTCAGATGCTGGAGCAGTTATTTAATGCCCTGGGTGATGTGTTACCAGAACGGGGGATTTCCTGTCTTCAAGACTTTGGACTCGACCCAAACTACCCCATTTACAGCCCTGACATTGCCTATCAAGGCGGACGGGGTAAAAGTACTATCGAGCTAGCAGCGATTAATTTATTACCAGAACTGATGGATATAGCCGTCTATCAGGGTGGTAAAACAGTGGCTTGGAAACCGATTAGGATTCAGCTTCAGGAATACAGTGGCTTGGTGTATAGCCTAGAGGTAGAGAAGCACCATGTCTACTTTAGCGATGGATTGCTTACTCATAACTCTATCTACAGTTTCCGAATGGCAGACTTCACCATCCTTCTGGGTTTTCAGCAAGACTTTGGTGACGGTTTACCCGACGAAGATACTCGCACTATGGTTAAGCTAGAAGAAAACTATCGCTCTAGGGAAAATATTCTTCAAGCTGCTAACCACCTGATCGAAAATAATACCCAGCGGATTGATAAAGTTCTGCGAGCAACACGGGGTGTCGGGGAAAAAATCTATTGTTATAGCGCTGATGACGAATTAGAAGAAGCTCAGTTTGTAGTCAGTAAAATTATCCAGCTAAAACGACAAAATCCAGAAATCGATGGTGGCAGTTTTGCTATTCTTTATCGTACTAATGCTCAATCCCGTGCCTTTGAAGATGTCTTGATCAGAGCCGATATTCTCTATACTGTAGTTGGTGGGTTAAAGTTCTATGACCGTAAAGAAATTAAAGATTCTCTGGCTTACCTCAGAGCGCTCGCAAACCCATCCGATACTGTTAGTCTATTGCGCATTATCAATACTCCTCCACGAGGTATTGGAAAAACTACCATTAACAAGTTGGTTGCCGCTGCCCAAGAATTAGGAGTTCCCCTGTGGGAAATTCTCAGTGATCAAACCTCACTTCATACATTTGCGGGAAGGTCAGCTAAAGCAGTCAATAAATTTGCTCAGCTTATGTCTCAATGGCAGGAGCAATTGGAAGACCGAACAGCATTAGAGATTCTCAAAGGTATTATGGAGGAGTCTGGTTATATTGGAGATTTGAGAAACAAAGGAACTGAAGAAGCTGAGAATCGATTGGAAAATATTGTAGAATTGTTTAATGCAGTGCTGCAATTTCAAGAAGAAAACGAAGATACGAGCTTAGAAGGGTTTCTGGCTAATGCAACTCTTGCATCTGACATGGATAACCTGGAAGAGGGGCAAAAAGCAGTTTCTTTAATGACCCTTCACTCTGCTAAAGGGCTAGAATTTCCCATTGTATTTCTAGTTGGCCTAGAGCAAGGACTGTTTCCTCACAGTCGTAGTCTCAGAGATCCTGTAGCCTTGGAAGAAGAACGGCGTCTGTGTTATGTAGGGATTACTCGTGCTCAGGAACAACTGTTTTTGTCCCATGCTCATGAGCGACGCTTTTATGGGAATCGGGAACCAGCTAACCCTTCTCAGTTTCTCAAAGAGTTACCCTCAGAGTTAATTGAAAGTAAAGTGGGAATGTTTTGATAGTATCCTCAGGACTTGATACTTAATACTTCATCTTCGACAACAGATGCCTTGGCAATTTCCTCAAAGACTAACCCAATCCCTAGGAGCAATCATAATTATCCTAGGTTGTATAGTAGCAGTTGGCAAGCTACAGCAACCCCAACTGAATGCCCTCAAACAAAGCTCTAAAAACATCTCACTCGCAGACCTCCAGCGAGATGTAGAAGCAACACAAGTGTATCTCAATCTGCTTCAGAGAGTACCTACATTTGGCTTCGATAATGTATTAGCTGACTGGGTATTTTTGAATTTCCTTCAATACTTTGGTGATCAAGACGCTCGCCGAATTACTAGCTATCAGCTTAGCCCAGAGTACTTTGAGGTTATTATAAACCGAGACCCCAAATTCTTAACAGCGTATTTCTTTCTATCTAGTAGTAGTTCCTTATATGCAGGAATGCCAGAAAAATCGGTCGCCTTAATGGAAAAAGGACTCCAGTCACTATCCCCTAAAGTTCCTCCTCAGTCTTATTATGTGTGGCGTTACAAAGGAATTGATGAATTATTATTTTTGGGTGACCCTAAAGCCGCCCAACAATCCTTTGAAAAATCAGCCGATTGGGCAAGTCAATCCCCTGACGAACAAAGTCAAAACGTTGCTGAAATTTCCCGCAATACTGCTGAATTTATAAGGCGCAATCCTACTAGTAAGATAGCTCAAGTGAGTGCTTGGTCAATGGTTTTAAATAACTCCCCTGACCCTAGCACTAGCAAAATAGCCATTAGTAGAATTGAAGCCCTAGGTGGTAAAGTTATCATCACACCAGAAGGAGCAGTGAAAATTAAAATGCCCCAGACAGATTAATAGTGTTTAAGGTGTGAAGGTTTAAGGTGTGAAGGTTTAAGGTGTGAAGGTTTAAGGTGTGAAGGTTTGAAGGTTTAAGGTTGACGAGTTGGAGATCGCCATTACCCATTACCCATTACCCATTACCAAAAAAAGGACACTCATTTCTATCCACATGGCTAGAAAATTGCTATTAGTAACTGATTTAGTAATAACCCTACACTAAAACCTGTTAGAGAAACCCCAGAGATGATCCAAAAAGCCTGCCATTCACCATATCCTTCTGTTTGAAGATCTAATCTGGTTAAGGCAGCAGCAGCAATCAGCACCAGGATACGGCTAGAATAATGAATCCAGCGCAGGATCATAACACCTAGGAAAGAGCCTAAAATTATGGAAACAAAAGCTTTGGTATCAGATTTCATCCAAGTCCCGAACAGTTTTCTAATCTGATACACTGGAGACGTTAGAGCTAAAGCCATCAACAAGATATAAACTGCTCCAATCAGCCAGAGCCATACCGATACGTTAAATAAGGAAAGATGTGAGCCTGATGTAGTGTGTTCTACCCAAATCAATTCCTGATAGTCAACAGATATCATCCAGCCAAAAATAGTATGGCTTAACAGAAGAATTGATAATGAAAGCCAGGGCAATTTTTTGATCAACCACATTTAATTTAAAGAATCCCACGACTAAAATGCGTGGGATTTGAAGTCATTAATCATTAGTCTTTTTTTGATTTTTAATTGGTAATTGCTAATTGCTAATTTTTAATTGCAAATTTAAAACTTACAATTAACCAATGGCTATTTGTAAATAACCAATGACTAATGACTAATCACCAATGAATTAAGACTAATGACTTAGGACTTAGGAGACATTGCTTGAATAATGTAATCGAAGTAGGGAGCTGTCAGCTCAGCATCCTCATCGGTTAGGATTCCCAAAGATGCCTGTTTTAAGCAATTTATCGCTTCTGACATCCCTGCCATTGGCACACCTAGGGCATTATACATTTCTCTTGCCCCGATGATACCAATGTCTTCAATAGGTTTCTGATTACCAGCAAGTACACCATAGGTGACCAAGCGCAAGTACCAACCATAGTCCCGTAAACACTGATTTCGTTCACGTTGACCATAGGCATTGCCTCCTGGTGCTATGAAGTCAGGGCGTTTCTGCCAGAGCTGACTACTGGCTTGTTGTACAATCTTTTTTTCATTTTCTGACAGGGTGGCAGCAATGCCCAATCGCTGCTCACCGGTTTGCAAAAAATCATTGATACTTTTGAGTTCACCAGAGCTGAGATATCTCAGCTCGTCATCGGCATTGAGAATGGCTTGACTAACTACACTCATCTTATTTGTTTATGGAGTTTTTTATTGAGTTACTCAGGCAACAAGTCCCCAGCTAAATTAAAGATTTTAGCTCGGGACTTGTTGCCAGAACTGTTAATTAGTAGTTTACCGACTTTGGGTGACACAACGGAAGGGCATTGGGCATAATATCAACAAATAGAGCAAAACCGATGCATGCTTGCTGCCATCGATAGTCTCTTTCCCCTCTTTCCCAATCCAAAACATTCCCTCGAAGCATCCGTTGCTCCCTCTTGCCATCTGTAGCTGGCAATAAGACAAAACTATCAGGATTTACGCAAAAACGCTATAAGTACTAAGGTACCTTAATAATACACCCTACAGGTAGCGACGGGTGCGCCGACCTGAAGTGGTTTCTACCATGAGCGATGGACTTCGTCCCGCAATCGAGCGAACGCATCCGATGGACTTCGTCCCGCAATCGAGCGAACGCACAGTGTGGCCGAAGGCCTTTGTCCCTACTACCTGACGGGGTAACAAACAGCCTTAAAAGCTTGACGGGGTGTGGGGTGTGGGGTGATGGGTGTAGGGGAATATCAGGAGCTGGCGGAGTGGCGACGGGACGGTTAAATCAGGTCTCGGACCGATTGTTATCCCACCGGCTCACTCCAAATTCCCTGTCTTGATGCAGTCGCTCATGGGGGAAACCACGGCAGTCGCTCATGGG
>WTKN01000166.1 GCA_011524395.1 Moorena sp. SS36440bin_2 | reverse complement strand
GTAGGGAGATGGGGAGATGGGGAGATGGGGAGATTGGGGGGAACCCTCAAGAGCGGACTGGATCCCCAAGACTCTTCTGTTTCCTACTCCCTGCTCCGAAGTCCCTGCTCCCTACAAAATAATAACCCTAGGGGAAAATCCTTGTATTGATCTATGAAAGGAAACTTATCGTCACGCCGACCTTTCACCAATAAACCTGGCTTTGGCTACCGTCGCAAAACCCTACACAAAATCCGGGTAGCATTTACCCTTGCCATCCTATGTATTGCTCTTAGTTTTATTCCCATTCGCTTAGGGGTCGCCCATATCCAATCCCCGACTCCTAAGCTGATTCTGACCCTAGGTGGCGGTATCGAACGGGAAACATTTACAGCTGAGTTTGCTCAGCAACATCCCAACCTTGATATTTGGGTCTCGTCTGGATTGCCCACCCCACAAGCCCAAAACATCTTCCAGAAAGCAGGTATTCCTGATCAGCGAGTACATCTTGATCAGCGTGCTATCGATACGGTCACCAACTTTACCTCCCTGGTTCAAGATTTCAGAACCCATGACATTCACCATGTGTATCTAATCACCTCAGACTTTCATATGCGTCGGTCGATGGCGATCGCCTTCTTTGTTTTCGGCAGTCACGGTATTGCCTTCACCCCTGTGGCCATTCCTTCCCAGAATCCCGACGAAACTTGGCTGAAAGTGGCACGGGATATAGGGCGCTCCGTGGTCTGGATGATCACTGGTCGTACTGGAGCGAGTCTTAAATATTATTTGCGAGCGTGATTGGGAATTTAGAATTTAGAATTTAGAATTTAGAATGAAGAATTAAGAATTAAGAATTGAAAATCGGGAGTAGGGAATGGGGAGTGTGGGGAGATGGGGAGATGGGGAGTTAGATATTTTAAAAATCCAGTAGTGGTAAACAATTCGTGATTTTAGATCCTGTTACCTTTACCAGACCGTAGCGAAACCACTACATCCTTATCACTATCTTCAAAATGACATTGAACAGCATCTCGAACCATCGTTTTTAGCTCATCTAACGTCTCTGCTTGGGTAAAAATAGACTCTCCTAAGGCTCTGGCCGTATAACCCCCTTCCGGATCTTCCTCAACCAAAAACACAACCTTACTCATGTTCATGACTCCCCCATTCTTGTCTATATTTATAGAGACATAGGGAGCTGGGGAGCTGGGGAGTTGGGGAGCTGGGGAGATGGGGAGATTGGGAGTCAGCTCAGCGTTCCCTCTTGCCTCTTGCCTCTTGCCTTTTGCCTCTTAGCTATTCCCGATTCCCGATTCCCGATTCCCGATTCCCCATAAATCAACCGACCGCAAAATCACTATACTGACGCATGAACGGAGTGTGAAAGGCTAATACAATGTCAAACTTAGGAATTCCCACATCAGTAAGCTCATTCGCTACACCATATTCCGTCCCATCGTATTGAATCCAAATTTTATCATTGATAATATCAATGTGAATCAAGCAGCCATAGACGCGGCGATGCTCTTCCCAACCCACACTGATAATTTGATAGTGGTCGTTTTCTAGATCAAAGGAAGTATAACGGTCTATATCACCAAACGAAGGTTTAATTTTGCTGTAATCGGTCAATATTTTTTTGATCGCTTCACGATACTGGTTTAATTTATCCATTGCACAATTACTTCCTGGTTAGGATCGAATACTAACAGCTTAACTTGATACTCTTTAATACTAAGTTGAGGGAGTTCTTCACCAAAAAAATCGTCGTAAATGGATAAGGGAACAGCCAAATAAAGGACTCGTTGTAGTTGCTTCAGACGTAGTACAATCCGGTAATTCAAAAACTGCCCTAACGCTAAATGAAATTGAAAGACACTAGAAGATGAGACAAAGCTTTTAATTTCAACTGCAATTTGCTGATTCTCCTTCTGTGCAGCAATTAGCTTTTCAGCACCTAAGTCGATATGTAATTGGCGATCGCGTAAATCTAAAGTTAAGGGGTCGTGAGTAATTACCCACTTGTCTTGGACAAGGGCTTTTTTGACAACATCGTGAAATATATCCTTAGCAGGCATTGCTACATTTATTTTTTATAATCAAAAATCAATAGATATATACCAAAGGCAACAGGGAACAGGGAACAGGGAACAGGGAACAGGGAACAGGGAACAGGGAGTAGGGAACAGGGAACAAAAATCCTCACAATTCATTTAGGATTGGTATACTGTTTCCTACAATATTATAACGGCTCATCAAAATCATCTGACATTTTCACTAACCCCTTAGCGCTTCCAAACTTAGGGATTGCTTGTACTGCCATCATGGGCTCAATTCTAAAGGATTTCCCATCACTACGGACAATCAAAACTTTTTCCCCGTCTGCTGCTGCTTCAAGTAGTTCCGCGAGTCGAGTCTCTGCTTCCTTCAACTGAATTTGCTGCATAATCATGGTTCCTGTCAGAGCCAACCCTTTGAGTATAGCAATGTAGTAGGGAGTAGGGAGTAGGGAGTAGGGAGTAGGGAATCGGGAATCGGGAATCGGGAATCGGCAAGAGTGTCGGAAGTGTACAGTCAGTGCAATGGTTTTTTCAACTATGTGCTCAGTGCAATAGTTTTCTGCTTCGCAGTAGGGAATCGGGAATCGGGAATCGGGAATCGGCAAGAGTGTCGGAAGTGTACAGTCAGTGCAATGGTTTTTTCAACTATGTGCTCAGTGCAATAGTTTTCTGCTTCGCAGTAGGGAATCGGGAATCGGGAATCGGGAATCGGCAAGAGTGTCGGAAGTGTACAGTC
>WTKN01000391.1 GCA_011524395.1 Moorena sp. SS36440bin_2 | reverse complement strand
TGCTCCCTAAAATCGAGAAATTGTGTACCTCACCAGTCGTACAATTGCTAGAGTATTAATACTCTACCTTATCGGTTTTTTCTTGCCATTCTTGGAAAGCTCTTAAGGCTTCATCCCGCATTAATTGAATGATTGGGAGTTTGCGATCGCTTATGGGCAAGTCCAATTCCTCGTAAATGAACTGGTCATCAAATCCAATTTGAGCCGCATCAGCTTTAGTATTGGCATAGTAAACCTTGTCCAGCCTCGCCCAGTAAATCGCTCCGAGGCACATCGGGCATGGCTCACAGCTAGTATAGAGGTCGCAACCAGTCAGTTGAAAAGTCTGTAAGACTTTGCAGGCATCACGGATAGCTACAATTTCAGCATGTGCCGTAGGATCATTAGTGGAGGTGACTTGATTATGAGCTTTGGCAATAATCTCTCCATCCTTGACAACCACTGCTCCAAATGGACCTCCCTTTCCAGACCTAACGCTGATCACAGATAGAGCAATGGCCTCGTTCATAAACCGACTGTTGGGCTGTGTCATGAATTTCCATGGTTTAGAATTCTCGCTTCGCCATGATAGCTCAGTAGTCAGGTGCGCAATTTGAAGAAGGTGGGTTACGCCGCTTCCCAAGACTGATAGATAATCCCTCAAATCCTGGCCGCGCCTAACCCACCCTACGCAATAGCTAGAGGTTTGCCTTAACCTAGGGTCATTTTGATGTGCTCCATCATTTTCTGCTTCCTAGCTTCTGATAAGGAAGGCTGCTCCAGAGGCAGTTCCGTACTTTTCTCGAGGTGCTCCATAATTTTCTGTTTGCGTTGTTCTTCTGAAGTCGCCATAGTTAAGATATTGAGAAATATTGCATTACATTAAATTATATTAATATTTATCGGCTCATATGGCAAGGTCAAATCCCCTATTCCCCTGAGGATTCAACCGGCTGGAGTGTCTGGAGTGCTCAAACCAGCACCTGTTGATATTTATTGATATTTGATATAATATTAATTTTTAAATTACATCCCAAAGTTCTTGTCAATAACCTGGTGGTTTCGATTCCGTTCGCGAAGCGGTTGCAAAGGAATATAGCTTTTTAGAAAATCCCTGTCTAAAAATTTTTTTCTCAGCTTGATAAAGAGGATGCTTAGCAGTTATCAGCACTGTGTAACTTACCCAATTGATAACTGGTATAGGTAGTAATTCTATAATAAAAAAATGACCTATTATTAGCTTCGGAGACCAAACTAATGGTAGTGACGAAACAGAGAGCAGATCGGGTGGTTTTACATAACATTTCCTGGGAACAGTTTGAAAATCTGCTGCTGGATTTAGGTGACCATCGCTCTGCTCGTTTAGCCTATGATTATGGTACCATTGAGATTATGACTCCTTTACCTGAACATGAATATTATAAAGAGGTGATTGGTGACCTAGTTAAAGAGCTGGCAGATGAACTAGATTTAGACTACGAAAGTTTAGGGTCAACAACCTGGCGGCGAGAGAGTAGCTTAGCTGGGGTAGAAGCAGATAATTGTTTTTATATCCAAAATGAAGCGGCGATTCGAGGCAGGTTGGACTTAGACCTCAACCAAGATCCCCCCCCAGATCTCGCTATAGAAATTGATGTAACTAGTAAATCACTGCCTCGTTTGCCAATCTATTCTCGCTTGGGAGTCCCAGAAATATGGTGCTATGATTCTGGCAAACTTACAATTTACTTACTGCAAGAGGGTGAGTATGTAGAACAAGCAAAGAGTAGGGTTTTTCCTGAGTTACCGATTCAAGAGCTTCCTAGTTTAATTGAGGGCCATCGGGCTGATGGTAGGCGGGCAATTATGCGATCAGTGCGAGATTGGGCAAGGAACTATTTTTAAAACATTCGATATTTTTAGATAAAATTTAAGTCCTATTAATGTCAAGTAATAAAGACTTATAGCGTCAATCATACTTATAAGATAAAGTCAAGTTTATTCCCCTACTCCCTACTCCCTACGGTGCGCTTTCCGTAGGCGAATTAAATTCGCCACGGGTCGCACTGCTCCCTACGTCCTAAAATCCCAAGGGCGTAGCTAACTTAGCCAATTCAAAATCCCTATAACTGCTATAGTTAAAACGGCAAACCATCAGATGCACTACCAATCAAAGTATGCCTAAGGCTGATGTTATTGGATTAGGACGGTCAGGTCTTGCAGCTGCAAGACTCCTCAGAAAAGAAGGTTGGGATGTCACTCTCAGCGATGCCGCTAGCCCTGAACGGATCGCTGCACGTTATACCCCAGAAGACTGGCAAAACCAACAACAACAGCTTGCCAGAGACGGAATTAACCTTAAACTGGGTTATTCCCTAACCCTAGACTCTTCAGACTTACCCCAGCTAATTGTAGTTAGTCCTGGTGTTCCCTGGAATATACCAGTCTTAGTTGCGGCCAGGACCCAAGGCATTGACACCATAGGCGAAATTGAACTAGCTTGGCGTTATCTCCAATCCTGTCCATGGGTAGCTGTTACTGGTACTAACGGCAAAACTACTACCACTTCCCTGATTGCTGCTATTTTTCAAGAAGCTGGTTTCCATGCCCCCGCCTGCGGTAACATCGGTTATGCCGCTTGCGAACTCCTCCTAGCACCAGAAATCACGGGTAAACCTGGGGAAACATCCCCAATCGATTGGGTAATTGGGGAAATCAGTAGTTACCAAATCGAATCTTCCAAAGACCTTGCTCCTCGTATTGGTGTTTTGACAACCTTGACTCCTGACCACCTCAGCCGTCACAAAACTCTGGAAAACTATTATGACATCAAGGCATCTTTGCTGCGTCGCTCCCAGTTACAAGTTATCAATGGGGATGACCCTTACTTGGGTAATTTGGGAGTAAACTATTGGCCCGATGCCTATTGGATCAGTATCACAGGTGGTCAGGGAGACAGGAATTTTCAACCTTGGGCCTACATCCAAGATGACTGGGTGATAGCAGACTCAGAACCGATCTTGCCAGTAAAATCCTTACAAATGGTCGGAGATCACAATCGGCAAAATTTATTAATGGCAGTGGCAACAGCACGATTGGCAGGAATTGAAAAAAATGCGATCGCATCCGCCATTGCCAAGTTTTCTGGTGTACCCCATCGCCTAGAAAAGGTGATTACCTGGCAGGGGATAGACTTTATCAATGATAGTAAAGCCACCAACTATGATGCGGCTCAAGTCGGTTTAGCCTCAGTAGCTGCACCGACTATTCTAATTGCTGGTGGGGAAGCCAAAGCTGGTGATGATAGCAGTTGGATTGAAACCATTAAACTCAAAGCAGCGGTTGTGTTACTGATTGGTGAAGCAGCACCTGCTTTTGCGGCACGCCTTAAGGAAGCTAGCTATTCCAGTTACGAACTTGTGGAAACTATGGCGAAAGCAGTACCAAGAGCAGCAGAACTGGCTCAACAGTATAATGCGGGTGTTGTCCTGCTTTCTCCCGCCTGTGCTAGCTTTGACCAATACCAAAGCTTTGAACATCGGGGAGATGATTTCCGCAGTTTGTGTCAGGAGCACCTTACTACTATTTAGCCAGTAACTAACGGTAACGTCCCTAATTGGAGAGCCATATTATGTCTAGCCAAAACTTTCGCAAGCCAGAATTTAGCAGAGAACTGCGCTTAGGACTAGTGGTTTATGGTGGAGTCTCTCTAGCGATTTATATGAACGGTGTTTGCCGCGAATTTTATAATGCAGTTCGCGGTCGAGGTATCTATAAACTAGTTAAAGCTCTTACTGATTCTGATATTATTGTTGATATTCTCTCAGGCACATCAGCAGGAGGAATTAATGGGGTTCTGCTTAGCTACGCTTTGACCAATAGTAGTCAGGATGAAGTTATCGATTTTGAAAACTTTGCCCAAATTTGGCGCGAAAATGGCAACATCCGCAAGCTGATGCATAAACCTAGCATTACTCAAGGTAAAAATGATGGGGAATCTATTTTAGATGGCAAGGGCTACTATCAAAATGCACTAGCTAAAGCCTTTGAACAAGGGCAGAGTAATAAAAAGAAAGCACCCTCCGACGAGTGGGTATCTTCCTTTAATGAATTAGATTTATTTGTGACAGGAACTGATATTGTAGGACGGGTTGATACCGTTTTTGATGATACCGGACGGGTGATTGATCTTAAAGACCACCGCACGATGTTTCATCTCAAGCACCGTCAAGGTCGCAAAGAGCCCTTTAATCCCAATTTTAACCCAAACAATTCAACGGTTCAAGATACCTATCAAGCTCTGGCAAAACTGTGTCGTATTACATCCTGTTTTCCAGTTGCTTTCCCTGTAGTTACTGTTGAGTTAGATAATCCTAGCAATCAGGTCGATGCCAAGTTAGTAGAATGGGGAATCCTTAAGAATCGCAAGTTACCGGAAACCCCTCCAAAGGGTGGGTATCAATTGCACTTTGTGGATGGAGGTGTGCTAGATAATCGGCCTTTCAGTTATACCATCAAAGAAATGTATTATCGTGCCGACTATTATCCAGTTGAGCGCAAGTTATTTTATATTGATCCCAGTCCAGATAATTTTGCTGGCAGCCAAAAGTTTAATCAGATGCCAAAGCCTGATGTCTGGGAGGTAATCCAGGAGTCGTTGTTAGGAATGCCGACCTATGAAAGTATTAGTAATGATTTGGGGTTAATCAAAGACCGTAACCATAAAATCCAGCGCTACCATTCTCTGCTAGCCGATGCGGAATCCCCCTTATTTGCTAAGGCTAACAACTCCCAACAGACAACGCTCCCAGTTGAGACGGGAATTTACTGGCGTAGTCGTATGATTAGCTTACGCGATCGCACATTACCTCTAGTCTTGAGAATGTCTCAAGTCAGTAGCACCAAATCTTACCAAGAAACCTTAAACAACCAAGTCCTTTTAGATAAAATAGCTAAGCTACTGACCCAACACATTACTGAACCGGAAAAACGGGAAAATCACGACATTCTTATCCAAGACCCTAGTCAACAGATTAGCAATCTCGATATCGAATATGCCTTAAGGAAGCACTTCTATATCGTTAAAAAAGTTTGTCAGTTGATGAATCAGGAGCAATCATTATCAGAGTATAAAATGCTCCAATCCCTAGCCTTAAGGCTAGGTCGTCACATTAAACTCCTAGAAGTCCTTAAGATGGCATTAACTAAGCTGTTGAATCATCCCCAGGTTAGTCAATCCTTCTATGACCTGATATCATACTTTCAAACTAATCAAAGTTCGGAGTCTACGGATAATCAACTGCGTAGTGAGATTTACAACCGTCTCATTCGGTTATACCGTTTCTTGCTCGATGCTGAGGGGCTAGCAGAATTTGTCCCACAAAACCATCAGCAATCCTATTTAGAGAAAGTCCCAGCCTATTTATTGCAAAAATTACCAGAAGCAGCAGAACAATTAGCCGCTAACTCTGAAACCCAGACAATTGGCAAAAGCACCATTGACTGGTTGCCCCAGCCGCTAATTACCAGTATTTTTGAACAATTTAAGCAAAAAGTTAATCAAGTAGAGCAAGAACCCAATCAACTTCAAAAAATCTGGCTTGCTGAAAAATTCAAAAATAACGATAATGAAAATAATGGACAACAATACTCCTCCATTTTGTGTAAGATAGAGGAAGCATCAGAGAAATTTATTGAACTAAGTGGGGTAAATCAGTCTGAAGAACTCTTGACTCGTTTTAAACGATTTCGAGAACTCGATAAAGTTCTGTATCCCTTTGAGTATCTATCTGAAATTGAGGAAAAAGACCTGATCGAGACGATTCGGATTAGTCCAGATGATGCTCAGCTGGGTTTTGGTAAAGGGAAAAACTTAGATAGTAAACTGGCAGGAAATACCTTAAATGCATTTGGCGGTTTCTTTAAGAAGTCTTGGCGTTCCAATGATATTATGTGGGGGCGCTTAGACGGATTAAACCGGATAGTGGAAGCTTTACTTACTCCTGAGGGGATTGCTAAGTTTCCTAAGTTTTTGAAACGACAAGCTCAAGAATATAACATTCCTGAAGCGGGAGAAGAATTTGATGAGTTTAAAGAACAGTACTTAGATTTTTTAATTCAAGAGTCTTTCCCTAACGCTACCGCTGATCACCAAGATAAAATTAAAGGTCATCTACGTAAGCTGGCGACTCCTAATCCAGATCTTTCTGAAGCTGATCTCAAAACAATACTAGATGATTTAGTGTTGGAAGGACATCGTGATATTCTCAGCACTGACCTACAGAATGTGATTGAAGATGAAATTTCTGAACAACTAGAGTGGAGTAACCAGCGAGTTCAACCTCCTGCTCCTAACGATAGTCAAACCACAACTCTAACCACAAGTCTAACCACCAAACCCCAGTATAGTATAGTTCAGGGTAGTTTTAATGAAACCATTAGTCTACTAGCAGCTCAGGAATTAGCTAGGAAAGGCATAGACTCCTTACCCCAGGGTAAAGAAACGTTCTTTCTCAACCATTACCAGGTGGGTTCAGAGACATTGTCAAATGATATTCCCACTACTATCCTAACAAATCTCGCTACCCGAGCTGCCCTGATTGTGCGAGATATGCTGATCACTGTATTAGGCGATCGCACTCCAGGCTTCGGTAGTAGTTTTATCTATCAAGTCTTGAATAAATCCTTACAACTATTTTATTGGTGGCAACAGATTAGCCAATCATCAGGGATTCAAAAGGGTGATGGTAGTCGCCAGAAGTTGATTTCCCTGGTAGTGCAAGTAGCTTTGTTGCTGATTGCTACTCTGTCTGTGGTTATTATCATATATCGGTCATGGATATGGTTTGCGATCGCATTTATTACTGGCCTGTTGTCTTGGCTTTTAGGGAATCCTTGGAAAGCTATAGAAGAACGATTAATTACCAAGGATTAATGATAAATTATGAAGGATTAAAGATACCTCAAGTCCAGTATAATCGGCCTTGAATAATACAAGAGTATTCGTAAAAAGGCGAGTAAGCATAGGCGCGTAGCGCCTATGCTTACAAACGACCTTAATTTTAAACGAAAGTGAATAAAACCTCCGAAGTTTGTAGCACAGTAAACTCAAGGGTACTAACATTATGAAAAATCAAAATTAATTCATCGGAAGATTCAAAAGTACCATTACTGTTCACTGTTAATCTGAGGTTATTTCCTTAATCAACAAGTCTGGATTTCCTCGCCCAGTTAGCTATTGTTCCATCGGTGAAATCATTAACTGATAACTATGACCAGCCCGCCAGAAGAAGTAAATTGCCAGAATTACTAACATAGTACGAAAGCTAACATTAACCACTTGATTAGGTAGTTTGGGCAGATAGCGGGTACTAAACTGAGCACCGAGCAAACCTCCTGTTCCCAAAATAATACCTTCCCAAAATAAGAGATTTCCCCTTTGTGCATGGCCAATACAGGCAGAAATGGATGTAATCACGATCACACCAAGACTAGTTTGAATGGCAACTTTAATCTTTTCTCCTAACAGCAGCATTTGTAAAGGAACCATGATTACACCACCACCAACACCAAACAAACCTGCTAGTAAACCGGCCATTCCACCTGTTCCCAAACGAGCGAGGGTGGGATTAATGCTATGCTCTTGAGGGCCATTATGGTTTGCCATCAACCTTTGACGCAGTATCATCAACCAGATATTTGCTAGTAATAAAACCCCAAAAGCTCCTAAGAGCAAATAGGCAGGTATGGTACTAGCTAGATTCGCACCCCATTGAGCAGTGATTAAAGATGGCAATCCTAACCATATAACCCGTTTAAAATCCACATAACCCATACGCCAATTTTGGATAGTGCCAGAAACGGATGTCATGACAATGGCCAGGATACTAGTTGCCACTGACTCAACAGGTGAATAACCGAGGGAAACTAAGATCGGTACTAAAACTGTTCCACCACCAATACCTAATATTCCTGCGAGTAATCCAGAGCCTAGCCCTCCAACAGCAAGAATCCACCAGTCGCTCATTGAGATTATCTCCATTAATTTAGTAAGAAGAAGAGCCGATACTTTTTAGCTACCATAATCTACCAAAGGCGGATTCTGGCTCACTAATGCAAGCTGCTTTCGCAGCCAGGGGGTATCTCCCAAAGCCCGCAGAAATATACCACGAGCGCCGTTGATGTCTCTATCCATGACTTTTCCATCAACCTTTGACTTAATAGTCTTACTTCCATTTATACTTACCAGTTCACCTGTCCAACTAACAGTTTTACTGGTGTAAGCCTCGCAGACATCTACCACTACCTTCCCAGTTTCCTGAGCTTTATGCTTCAGGAATTCCTTGAAGCGGTAATGAGCAAAGGTGAGCATATTCCGAACGGTTTTAGATCTGATTTTTCTGTTTCCTTTCTTCGACATTTGAGATGTTTCAAAGGTGGGAAGTAGAATCACATCAAAATTATCAACCAGAAACCTAGCTGTCTTATGATGAAGTTCATTGATCAGATTCTGAATTTTGACAACCATTCGCCTAGAGGCTTTTCTCATCCGACGCTTTTGTCCACCCTTAGCTTTGCTGATTTTAGACAGCAAATTATCTAAATGCTGGCACAAACGTTGAATTCGAGAAAAATCTCCGTGCCCAATCTTCCCTACAGATGCCTCACTAAAAAAAGTGACGAAAGTTCTAACTCCAGGGTCTAAAGCCACCACTCTACCTTGGTTTTCGGTACATGATCTAGCTACCTGGTGAGGGACTACTAGATAGTAGTCGCCATTATTACTAGTTAGTCGGCAGTCGCAGATGTCTACGGGCAAGTTTTCGGTATAAGTCAATTTACCCAGCTTTGTATGGTATATCCCTGTCTCAGAAACTGCTGATTTAGGAATATAGCAAGACTGAATAGGATTTTTCCTTGACCTGAATCTTACCCGAGTAATCTGTGACGTCTTTTTGTACTTTTTCTTGGCCTCCCTGACGGCGGTACAGGCGTCCTTAATCGCTATCGATTTTATTTGATAAGGTACTTCCTTGCACCAATCAGGAAGGTCGTTTAATATCCCTGTCTTAATTGCTTTCCAATTGGCTTTTACAACGCCTGCTTGAAGGATTTTGACGGTTTCATTAAACACATAACGGGACACTCCGAACCACTTGCGAATAAGCGTACGCTGGTCAGGATTTAGGAACAGTCGAATCTTCTTTGATTTTTTGACCGTATTTCCTGAGTCCGTGAACCCGGCAGGAGAAGACGTGAATGATTCAGAGAAGATCTGCGGTAAGTTCGGATCAAAGACAGCTTTCAGGTTGGTCGGATCCCATGATTTTTCCACCGTTGAGACCGACCAAGTACTCAATGAGTTCAAACCCGTGCGAGGGATTGCTCGCACGGGTAAGTCTGTCTCTACAGGTAACAACAATCGTGAGCTGATCTCCGCAGACAATTCGCTCCAGTATGGTTCTAAGCCCCTTCCTTTTGTAGTTGAGGCCGGAGCCGATATCTTTGATGATTTCTGCTTCAGGGAAGAGGGAGTGCAGATAGGCGACTTGACGGGCAAGATCGTCTCGTTGTTTTGTGCTGCTGACTCGGCAGTAACAGATTGTGTGACAACGGGATCTGTTAGGCTTTGGAGCCTTTCCAAAACGGAGAAGATCTTTTGAGTCAAAGAGTCTAGTTCCCCCAGGGGTTCGTTCGCATTTGAGTGTGCCATTATCTGCGTACTTCCTTAAAGTTTTCGCAGAAAGTCCCGTAAGTTCGACCGCCTTACGGATTGGGATGAGTGCCCTCCTTGAAATCTAACACAATTTGGTAAATAATGCTAGATTTATTAACATTTATTTTAACTGTTACAAACCCTTTTTCCTATGCCCGATTGGCTCAAACCTTAATTTTTTGTTTGAGCTGCCTAAGTCCTATAGGAAGCCCACCCTCTTCCGTAGGGGAGTGTGGGTTGGTTACTGAGTCACTTTTATCTGACCGTAAGAACCTGTAATCATCCGACTACCATCTTTGAGTACATGAATCTCCATTTGGTCACTTGACCAGCTAATTTTGTCATTAAAAGCGGGATTGAACACATGAACTCGTTGATTGCTAGAAGATACTGGGGAATCTGGGGAATTAATTGCCAAAGACTCCACATAGGAACCATCAATTAGAATATCTAGCTGGTCTAGCAATTCCTGAGCGCAAGCAGTAACTTCCAGCACTGATTAAGGTTTTTGTTTCCTTCTCGTTGGTCATTTCTTAGATCCTGTCCGGTTGTTTCAGTAGTATTCATCGTCTATGGTTTTTTTGGTAATGGGTAATGCTTCCGGAGTAATCACAATTACCAATTACCAATTACCAATTACCAAGGTCACTCAAAAGATTGCTGCATCGCTTTGAGTTGCTCTAGCTGTTGATTTTGTTGCTCTATTTGCAGTGACAGGGAATCACACACTAGCTCACATAGCTCAAAGATAAACGGATTAGCTATTTGGTAAAAGACATTGATTCCTTGTTGATTGCGAGTGACAATCCCTGCTTTAGCCAGGATTTTTAAATGCTTGGATACATTGGCCTGACCTAAGCCTGTTTCTTCGATAATTTGACTAACATTTTTTGAGCCGGACTTCAGACAACAGATAATCTGCAAGCGACTTACTTCAGATAAGACTTTAAAGAAATCAGCGATCAGGGTCAAGGAAGTAGGGGATAACTGGGATATCTCACAGTCTGGAGGTTGCTCAGTTCTCAGAGAGGATTTTGGCAAAGAACTTTTAACCATAATAGATTGGCTGACAGTGGTAATCAGGGTTAGGCTTTATCTATTATATTATTATACGGTAGTCTTAGGGAGTCGGGAGTAGGGAGTCGGCAGTCGGCAGTCGGCAGTCGGCAGTCGGGAGTCGGCAGTCGGGAATAGGGAATAGGGAATAGGGAATAGGGAATAGGGAGTAGCGATGTATGGCTTGATTAATCTCTAATACTGCTAATAAAAAACCGTAGTTTTACCTAGCCAAACCTTTGATTAATTAGCCTTTTAAAAAACACTTTAAAAGAAATTACGTAAATCATAAAAATGATAGCAAAAATGCCATAACTATAAAAAAGTAAAGATATAATTTATAAAAAAGCGTTACTGATTAATGGTAAGCTAAAGCCCAAAGGCCACGCTACGCGAACAGCTTAAGCGCTACGGGCACGGTAATTGAGGTGCTTTTTAATAAGCGATGCAGCGCTACGTATAAATTACTCAAAATATGTATCAAAATACACACTAGTTTCCGGGATAATTCTCCCCATTTCCCGCTTTTCCCGATTCCCGATTCCCGATTCCCGATTCCCGATTCCCGACTCCCGACCCAAATGTAAAAAACCTACCCCTGTGAGCTACTCCCTACTCCCTAAAACCCAAAATTTTGTACCTCACCCAGAATAACTCCCCCTAACAGTTGTATTTATTCCTAAACTCAAAATAAAAATGTCTAGCGATTTGCGACTTCGTACTCTCAAACCTCAATATGAACAACTTTTTGCTACTTGTCAGCTCAGGCGAAGCTGCCTAGAACCAACTGGCCGCATTGTTCAAGAAATTCTCCAACGGCGAGGAGACTACGGATTAGTGGAGCGGCAAACAGGAGTGCCTTGGTGGTTTGTCGGAATTTTGCACTATCGAGAGCTGGATTTTCGAGACGCTCACCTGCACAATGGCGATTCTTTAACTAATAGAACAATTCGCTACCCACAAGGACGACCGATTGCTCCACCAGCTAACGGACAACGATACACCTTTGTTGAGAGTGCGATTGATGCACTGCGCTGGAAACAGTTCCACACTGCCAAAGACCACTCAATCGGCGCAATGCTATGGGGGTTTGAGCTATGGAATAATTTCCGTGATGCTAAGGGGGGTAAAAATTCCGAGTATCTTTGGAATGGTACCAATCACTTTAGTAGCTCACAGTATTGGAATCAATCCCTGATAGGTAACAATAATGATTCCTATGGTCAAGGGCACAAGATAGGAGCAGCAGCAATTGTTTGGTATTTGTATTACCAAGGAATGCTTAATCAACGGTTACAGTTTGCCACTCCACAAACTTCTGTTAATTGGCAACAGCCAAGGAACACGGGATCAATTCAGTTTCTGGATCTGCTCAGAGGTTATGGGAAACTGCCTCATCAAGATGCAGCACTAGCTTGGCTGCAACAACAGCAGTCGCCATCAGTGCTCACTGAATTTACTCGTCGCTGGCAGGATGATGCTGATCGCAAATTAGTCTCTGTGGGTAAGTCTGCTGTTGTACAACTTTCCAATGGCACTCAGTTACCGAGTAATTTTGTACTTCCGCAACAATCTCGGAAAGCAGAGAGTCGAGGCACTATGCCACAGACAGGGATTAGGCTAAAAGTACTGAGCGATACTGTGTTTAAAACAAGTAGCCAGCAGTCCTATCAGCTCAAGGACTCACAAAAAGTTTTCGTCAAGGCAAACACGGAGTTTGAGATTACATCGGATCAGCCAGCCGAGAATAAGCATATTCAGGTAGTCCTGGCCAATGTTGCTTTAGGCACACCACCATTAAAAACCTGGTACGTCTTCTGTGACCATGTTGAAATTGAAGGGAGTGAACCCGATAACGCACCTAAGGATGAACAACAATCTGACTTAATTAAGATTAACTCTAACAAGACTGGTCCAATTCAGTTGCCTGGATATGACAAAACCTTTTACCTATCGGAGCCGATTATCACTGGTGGTCACTTTAGTTGGGCAGAGGCAACTAAAAATGGTACTCGCATTCCTACGAACAAAACTATTGTGGAGAACATTCTCAAAATTGCTGAGGTCATGGAGGAAGTTAGGGAATACTTTGGCAATCGCCCCATCGTGGTTAACTCTTGGTATCGCGACCCAGTAACCAATCGCCAAGTTGGTGGTGCTACACGCTCCCGTCATCTTTCTGGGGATGCTGTGGATTTTGTGGTTGAGGGGATATCGCCAATGTCGGTGAATAAACGCCTGGATTCCTGGTGGGGTTCCCGAGGTGGTCTAGCCAGTGCAAGTTCTTTTACCCATATTGATGGGCGAGGGTATCGGGCAAGGTGGAGTTATGGTTTTTGATATAGCGCTACGCGCAAGGGCAAAAGGCAAGAGGCAAAAGGCAAGAGGCAAAAGGCAAAAGGGATAGATTTTGATTTCATATTTATTGTTGCGAGAGGTCTCATAAGAGTAGAGTGGGCATCCTGCGCGTCTGAGGGAGGAAACAGGCAAGATGTCCATTCCACCAAGATGCCCATTCCACAAAACCTTAAAATCATTCCATTTTTAAGCAACACCGGTTTTTAGGTGCGTCACTGGACAAAAGTTTTCACAGTAATTATACTTAAGCTTTTCAGCATTTAGATTGGGATACCTAAATTGCTCAAAGGGAACAGGTAAAAACCAATTTAAATGGGCATCAGCTTCACAAAAATTACTATTTATTAGTTTTTTTAAATAAAACTAATAAATAGTTTAACTATAAATAAATTTTCAAATAAAATTAAAAAATCAGATCAAGTCTCATCGACTACCCAATCATAATTATTGGTAATTTCAGCATTTTTATGCATACTAGGTTCGCTAGAGCTAATAATAAATTATGTAAACATAAAGAAATAATTAAGTAAAAGTTTTAATCAGATCAAGTCTTATAGACTAGCTTCTGGTGATAATTTTGTGGTCAAAAAATAAGAGAATTATTTGACCAATTAAACTTGAACCAGATTGATTGGAGCATATCAAAATAACCCAATTAGTAATGACTTTTACTATTCGCCTTAACTAAGCAGTAAAAGTCTGTGGATTTCTGATTTAAAAGAAATCCGAGTATTCTAATGATGCTTATTTTTTAAGTTAAGTCAATCAGATTAAAAGGATGCGGCTGTTCTTGAAAAGATGGGCAATACTCAGAAAATAGAAATATATATATATGTTAAATATATATGTATAGTTTGTATAGTTGTTCTAGAGGGGGTGTCTATGATAGTTTTTTCAAACGAGCTGTAAATTCTTAGATTGTCGAAAAAGCCAAGAGGTAAGAGGCAATAAACAATAGGGGCAATAGCTCTAGAGTTTTGTAGTCTTATAAAATAAGACTTTATAAATTTACATGTCAAATTAAAATGCTATAGAAATTTTACTGATCGAGGTAAATCAATGAATCAAACCTTATTAAGTGGTTTGGACAATAGTGATATCGACTGGCTAGTTAGTGTTAGTGAAATAGAACAAGTCAATACTGGTCAAGTATTGAGGCAAGGTGATAAGTCTATAAAGACTCTTTATCTGATTATTGAGGGGAACCTAAAAATATTTTTGCCACAGCCTACGGATAATCGGCTCCATCGGGCATTTGCACTCTTGGAAGATAGTAAGGTTTTAGAACAGGAACTGATCAGCATAACTACAGGAGAGCTGATAGGAGAAGATTTACTCTTTCAGAGTGAGTTACCTTCAAGTAAGGTGATCGCTCAGAGTTCCTCTCGGTTACTGGCTATTCCCCAAAAAGAATTACAGGAAAAACTAGAGAAAGATTTAGCTTTTTCGGCACGTTTTTATAAAGCCATTGCCATTTCACTTTCTGAACGACTGGTCAAGCTGAGGGACAAACTTCGCTCAAAACGATTGAGAAGACGAACAAATGCAAGCAAAGAAGTGCTTTTAGCATTTGGGGAGCTAAATGATAGTGATATTGATTGGATGATTAAAAATGGAAATTATCAGACAATAAAAGCAGACACTCTGCTATTCCAAGAAGGAAGACCGGCGGAAAAGATGTATATTCTGCTTGATGGTTTCGCAAGTGTTACCTTAGCAGAAACTGCCAGAAGTCCGTTGGAAACGGCTTTTGCAGCCCTAGATACTAGCTATAGTGTTAGCTCTGAGCAAGAGATTATCACCCTTCAGCGAGGGGAAATTCTTGGGGAAATGCCTTTTGGGGTTTCCCAGCTCAGTTCAGTTAATGTTCGCTGTCTTGAGGATTCAAGAGTACTAGCAATTGCTAGAAATTTACTCGCTACTAAATTACAGGAGGATATTGGTTTCTCAGCAAGGTTTTATCGAGCCGTTTCCTTATTGGCAATAGAGAGATTTAAAACTACTGTAGAATTACTAGGTTATAAAAGGAGAATTTACAGTAGTGAAAAGACTTTAGCATCTTCTGTTCCCTATGATGATGAAATGAGTGATAACCGCTTAGATAATTTAACCTTAGCTGGCTCTCGATTTAATTGGATGTTGAAACAACTAAAAAAAATGAATACTAATCAAGAGTATTTCAATCTAATAACAGGATAATTGCGTAGGGTGCGTTAGGGACGCCCTAGCCCTGATTTTCCGCTTTAACGCCTGGTTTTAAAAAGTCCGTCCCGTAACGCACCACCGGGTCAAACAGCAAATATGAGATGCACCCTGTTGTTGAGAGGATATCTCCCAAGTTTTTTTATACTGAATTTTGCCCCCCTAGCCCCCCAAGCGAGGGATTGCTCGCTTGGGGGGAAAAAGAGTCAATTTGTTTCTAAAAGTCCCTTCCGGTGCGCTTTCCAATGGGCGAGTAAATCGCCCTTGGGTCGCACCGCAAAATTGGGGGATTTAGGGGGCTTGGATGTAGCAAATGAGACTTCTCAGACAACCTATGAGAACAATTTTGGTCAATTAGCTACGCCATAGTAGTTTTGGATGAAATTATATCTATGTCTATTATTGCCATTCACTCTTATCGAGGAGGAGCAGGAAAAACCAACATAACTGCCAGTTTAGCGACCATTGTTGCTAGTCATGGCCATCGAGTTGGAATTGTGGATGCAGACCTCCATAACCCAGGTATTTATGTGTTATTTGGGTTGAATCAAAATCATTTAGGTTATTCTTTAAACGATTACCTATGGAATGATTGTCAAATTACTGAAGCTGATTATGATGTAACGTCCGTGTTAGGTCTTCAAGACCGCTGTCAGATTACTGAAACCGACTATGATGTGATTGCCAAAGGTAAAAAGCCAACAGAAAACAGTTTTCTGTCTTTGGTTCCAGCTAGTATGAAACAAGAAGATATTAGCCGAATGTTGCGAGAAGGCTATGATGTTCGCTTACTGGAAAAAGGGTTTAGAACGTTAATTAATGAACTCAATCTAGATTTTCTGTTTGTTGATACTCATCCAGGTCTGAATGAAGAGGTATTAGTCTCTTTAACCTTGTCTGATACTCTGGTTTTAATTATGAAACCGGATCAGCAGGATTTTCAAGCAACTGGGATTATGTTGGACTTGGCCAATAAGTTAAACATACAGAAAACCTTGCTAGTAATGAATATGATGATTGAATCCTTAGGGATTGATCGTTTTAGTCATAAAGTCAAGGAAGACTATGGGTTTTCATTAGCTGCAATTATCCCCTGGTCAGAAGATATGATGATGCTGGGCAGTCGAGGTATTTTTTCTTTAGCTTTCCCCCATCATCCACTAACTGAGGTCTTAGAAAAACTGGCTGATAAGATCATGAACTAGCAACTATTTTTGTTCATTAGCATTAGAGGTAAATAAATTATGCAGATTCAGATGATTGGTCACGCTTCTATCTTTGTTGAAACTGAAGATTGTAAAATCTTGATGGATCCGATTTTATGGGATTCTCACTGTGAAGGAATAGAAGATATTTGTCCTAAACGAAAAGTTTACCATGACCAGATTCCAGCGTTTGATATTTTGATTATCTCTCATCGTCATTTAGATCATTTTGATATTCAATCCCTAGCTTCTCTACCGAAAAATGTTGATGTCTTGATTCCTCAAGATAAGTTGATGGAAACCTGTTTACGAGATTTAGGATATTCACAAATCTATAAATTGAAAGATTGGAGTGAGGTCAAAATTGGGTCAACTCGTTTAATTACCACTCGTTCAGAAAATCGTGTTCCTGAATATGGGATGTTATTCACTGACCCTTCAGGGGTGTTCTGGAATCAAGTTGATTCGGATGTAAGTGTTGAAACGATTAGTTTGATTAAATCTCGCTATCCTCAGATTGATTTCTTACTAGCAGGTTGGCAACCGATGTTAGAAATACAGCATCAGGATAATCAGCCATGTTCTTTTCCCTATGATCTCTATGATGGACTGTTGAAAAAAATTAGCTTAATTAAACCTTATAGTGTTGCTCCTGGGGCAAATGGGTTTAAATTGATTCAAGGTTCATCTTGGTTAAATAAAGTTGTTTTCCCAGTTACTAAAGAACAATTTTGTCGAGATGTGGCTATTGTTTGCCCTGGATTAAAAGAGAATGTTTTCCCTTTCAATCCAGGGGATGTGGTGAATGTTAAAAATGGCGAAGTTAGTTACATGAAACAAAGGTCTTCTTTTGTGCAAATGTTAGAAGATGATCAACAAGATTTACGTTTTTCGCCTGTTAATATTGGAGATCAGCTGATTGACGATAATCCTGATAGCTATGATTTAGAGGAAATGAAGCAAACGATTCGCTCGGAACTTTGCTGTAATTTTCCTAAATTTATTCAGGAGAAGCAAGACTCTTTATTTCTAGAGTATTGCCATTGGAAGTTAATTTACCAGCTAGAAATTGTCTTCCCAGATGAAACGCAACAATACTACTTTGATTTTTCGGAAGAAAATATTGAGTGTCACACTGGGTATAATCCTTTAGCCCATGTTTTTACAAGCATTGCTGCTTCTAATTTTTACGGTATGACTAAAGGAATTAAAGGATGGGATGCTGCTCATATGGGCGGCTACTATCGGAATTTCCATAAATTGTATCTACCTACTCCTTACGGAATTATTAAGCCAATTGAAGTAAATCAAGAAAATAGCTCACAAGTTAAAGATCCTCTGGATTTAAGATTTCCCTATCAGGAAATTTTTGAAAAAGTTCGGCAGTATGAAGTCCAAAAATGGAAATCTAGTGAGGTTCATCCAAAAGTTGTTCAGAAGGACGAAACTAAAATGTTGAGAATCGGTAATACTTTAGTCCGCTTATCAACAAAGAATAATAAAGTGAGTGCTGACACTGAAGACGTAACTAAAAATTTACAGTTAGTCTGAGGAAAATAAATATGAAAATCACTCGGAATCAATATTCCTCTCTTCGAGAGAAAGCATTTAATCCTGATTATCTCCATAACTTGGAAAAGGACATTTTATCTTCTCCCTATTTAGGAGCAAATCAACTCAGTGAAAGTTTTAGCAAAACTAAAGGTTTTTCAGTTGTTTTTAAAACGGCAGGAATAGAGCAGGCAAAACAACATTTTCCTTTTCTTAAACCCTATTTACAAGCCACTTTGAACCCTAGCTGCAATGCCTTTTATCTGAATCCTTTAATTCTACAAGCCGGTGGGGACGTCAAACCTCATGTGGACTGTAGTATTTCTAGCTATGTAGAGAGTCACACCATTCCACTTCTTGTCAGTGTTCTTTATGTGAAAATTCCTGAGGATTTAGAAGGGGGAGAACTATTATTACAAAAAGGTAGTTTTACTATCCAGACTATCAAACCTCAAGAAAATTTGTTGCTTTATTTTAAAGGAAATTTAACTCATTCAGTTAATCATATCAAAACCTCACAAGTTCGGATCAGTTTGGTTTGTGAACAGTATGCTTTGGACTCAGCAAAACTTAAGAAAATCCCTGAATTTGAAATAGAGTTTAAGTCTGTGTCCCTTGCTTATCAGTAGCTAAGTCTAAACACTTTTATTTATTGATAAATAAGCTCCTATGGTCTTGTCTTCATAAGATAAGATTTGAATGTAGCATTTACAAAGTATTTTGGTAATTTCTAAAATATTTTGTAGTATTTTGGTGTCAAAAAAAAAACTAATCAATAATGAATGATTTATATTTATATTTTTTTTATATTTAAATTGTTGACTTTTTTTGGTAGAGAAAATAAGATTTCATTAGCTTAGTTGATTGATGGCATTAACAAAAGTAACTGTTGTCCGTCAACTCATAATTTGTACAACTCATAGCAATGAAAAAAATGTCTAGAGAATCTGTACTAGCTCTGATTAAAGCAGCTGAAACTGATGAAAATTTAAAAGCACAACTCGAATCTGCTGAAGGTCCTGCAACAGTATTAGAAATCGCAGCTAGCAAGGGTTATGATTTCACTGAAGAAGAACTGTTGGCAGTGATGCAAGAGCAGCAATTAGGATTTGCTGAAGCTCCTGTTGAACTGACTGAAAATGCTAAAGCTTTCATGGAAGCAGTAGAAGCCAATGAAGTCTTCCGCAATAAATTACAAGAAGCAGGTAGTTTAGCAGATTTTGTTAAAATTGCTATGGCTGAAGGCTTTAGTGTAACTGAAGAAGAGGTAGAATCTAGTTTAGCTTACTTAGAACAGGAAGGTGAATTGTCCGATGCTCAACTAGAAATTGCAGCTGCAGGTTTGGGTAAATGGTTAAAAAAAGTTGTACGACGTATATTACCAATAAAAATCATTATTGGTGAACGTTAGTTGTAAATAAATCCTAGTTATTGACTAGTTAATAATTCTGATAACGGGGATATTAAGTTAGCTATTGCTAAGTCATCCCCAGCTTGGCCCAGGGCTGTTTTATTCTCGACCCTAAAATTCCTGGGTGAAAGGTTCAAAGCCCCCTCTGGTAAGTAAATCGCCGTTTTTTCCACTATTGGGTTTAATAATAAAAAAACAGGCATGAAACGGCTGCAACTCCGGAGGTTCAGCGAATCGAAAAAGTAAGAATCAAACAGCCTTGCCAGCTTGACCAGCTTGTTTATTGATAAATAAACTTTTATGGTCTTGTATTCATAACATCTTAAGGTACTACTTACAAAGTATTTTGATAATTATTGAAAATACTTTGTAGTATTTTCATGTAAAAAAACTATTAATTATAATTAATAGTTTTTTTGGATTTAAATAATTGATTTTTTTTTATCGATATAATACTATTTAATTAGGTTAGTTAATTGATGGCAATAACAAAAGTAACTGTTGCCCATTAACTGATAATTTGTACAACTCATAGCAATAAAAAAATGTCCAGAGAATCTGTATTAGCTCTCCTTAAAGCAGCAGAAATTGATCAGGCTTTAAAAGCACAACTCGAATCTGCTGAAGGTCCTGCAAGAGTATTAGAAATCGCAGCTAATAAGGGTTATGTTTTTACTGAAGAAGAACTATTGGCAGTAATGCAAGAGCAGCAATTAGAATTGGCTACCCCCGATGTTGAGCTGTCTGAAAATGCTAAAACTTTAATGAAAGAAGTAGAAGCTAATCAAACGTTACGACAGCAATTTGAATCAGCAGGTAGCGTAGCTGATATGGTTAAAATTGCTATGGATCAGGGCTATCAAGTTACAGCGGAAGAAGTAGAAGCTGGCTTAACTTATTTTGAACAAGAAGGTGAGTTATCTGATGCTAAGTTAGAAGCTGTAGCTGGTGCAGGTAAAAAGAAGCCGAAATTAAAAATTAAGAGAAAATCTTAAATAATCCTAACGGCTATGGTTTTTACTGAGTATCTATAGCTAGTAGTTGACTACATTTGAACAAGTAAATTGTCTCTAAAACTGTTATTAAATCAAGATTTATGAGATTTACTACCTGTTAAATTTATGTAGTCAACTTATAAAAAAAATATCTTACTAAAGTGATTAAAAAGCAATCAATAATTTATTGATGTATGAATTAAATCGTCTTGATAAATTCGGACAAGTTTTTTTATATCAATCGCTGACTTTTCCTTTATTTCGTACCAAAATGCGAACGTTAACTTCGGAAGGTTCTCTTGTCGCGATTGGAGCATCTAATTCAAAAAAACCAATTGGTTTAGTTTTAGCAGAAATATTACCAGATTCTCACTGTGCACAAATACTTTCTATTTTTGTACTGCCAAGTCATCGTCGTCAGGGGGTAGGGACGGCCTTATTAAATTATTTAGAAAGAGAGTTAGTTATAAGAGGGTGTACAGAATTTGAATTACTTTGTGAATTGGATAATTTTAAAGTTCAATCTCAACTATTTCCATTAGAAGCCTTATTAAGAAAGTGTAATTGGAATTTTTTCAACACTGATTTAGTATATCGTTCAAACTTGGCGACAATTTTTAAAGCACCTTTTATGAGAAAAAAAAATTATCTACCATCTGATATGCATATTTTTTCATGGGAAGAAATTACTTCTAAAGAACGTTTGACTATTGAGCAAACACAAAGGAAAAAATTTTGGATTAAAGAAACATTATACCCATTTAAGTATGAAGAAAACTTTGAGCCATTAAATAGTCTAGGTCTACGGTATCAAGGAGAAGTGGTAGGATGGATGTTAACAGAGCGAATATCAGTAGATACTATACTTTATAGATGTATGTTTGTCAGAAAAGATTTACAAAAAATGGGGCGCGGAATTGCGCTATTGGTTGAAGCTATCAAACGTCAAAATCAAGCTAATATACCGAATGGAATTTGGGAGGTTAACCACAAAAATACCTTGATGATTCGTTTCATTGATAGATATATGTTACCTTACTTAACCTCTAGGGGAGAAATCAGATTATTTGAAAAATCATTCTGTTAATTCTTAATTATTAAAGTAAAACTCCAATATGTTAACCCTAACCCAAAGTATCAATACTAAAATAAGCAAGCGTGTTCGCACCCCTACCCTCATACAAATGGAAGAAGTAGAGTGCGGTGCGGCATCATTAGGCATTATTTTGGGTTACTATCACCGCTTTGTTCCCCTTCCTGAATTAAGAAAAGTATGTGGTGTATCACGGGATGGCAGTAAAGCCTCTAGTGTACTTAAAGCAGCCAGAACCTATGGTTTGACTGCTAAAGGGTTTAAAAAGTCATTGGAAAACTTAAAAACTTTAAATCCGCCCTTTATCATATTTTGGGAGTTTTGCCATTTTTTAGTCGTAGAAGGGTTTGGCAAAAATTGCGTTTATCTTAATGATCCAGAAACGGGTCCCCGTAAACTATCCTTAGAAGAATTTAGCCAAGGTTACACTGGAATAGTTCTAGTGATGGAACCTGGCCCAGATTTTAAAAAAACCGGAAAAAAAACAAGTATATTTTCTTCTTTAAAGAATCGTTTACAAACCTCTAAAAACTCAATTTTATTCTCCATATTAGTAGGATTAATTCTAACCTGTCCTCGGTTGATAATCCCTATATTTAGCCAAGTCTTTGTGGATAAAATTTTAATAGAAGATTATCAAGACTGGTTGAGACCGATGTTATTGGCAATGGTGATTACTGCAATTGTTCAGGGACTTCTTGCCCGTCTGCAATTAAAAGTGTTACGCCGACTTTTAGTCAAACTCTCGGTTAGTATGTCCGGACAATTTGTTTGGCATATTTTACGCTTACCCGTAGGATTTTATGCTCAACGGTTTTCCGGTGAAATCAGCGATCGCGCTCAACTCAATGATCGGGTAGCAGACGTAATTTCTGGCCGTCTAGCCACCACTGTTATTGATGTGATCATGATGGGGCTTTATGCCCTATTAATGTTTACCTATGATATACTATTAACCACGATCACGATTCTATTTGCTAGCTTTAACTTTATAGCGCTTCAATACTTATCTCGTAATCGGACAGATGCCAATATTAGCTTAGCCCAGGAATATGGAAAAGTTGCTGGTACAGCGATTGGTGGCATTCAATCAATTGAAACCATTAAAGCATCTGGACTCGAATCAGATCTGTTTACTCGATTTGCCGGTTATTATACTAAAGCCTTAAACGCTCAACAAAAATTAGGGCTACAAACACAAATTCTTAATGCACTTCCCAATCTCTTAACCGCCTTAGCTACAGCTTCTATCTTGCTAATCGGAGGCTTACGGGTTATCAAGGGAGAACTAACCATTGGAATGCTAATTGCTTATCAACTTTTAACCGCTAGCTTTCTCAAACCCATTAATGAACTGATTAATTTTGGGAGTACCTTACAAGAATTAGAAGCTGATATTAATCGCCTTGATGATGTGCTACAAAATCCTATTGATCAAGAAGCCACTCGTCAGCCCAATCAGTTGGCCAGTCCTACCAACAATTATAGTCTAACTTCCGACTCCTTTAAATTACAGGGTCATGTAGAATTTCGTAACATCACTTTTGGGTATAATCGCTTAGAATCTTCCCTGATTCAAGACTTTAATTTAATTATCAAACCGGGGCAAAGAATTGCCTTAGTCGGTAGTAGTGGTTCAGGAAAATCAACCATTGCTAAATTAGCTTGTGGATTATATGTCCCTTGGCAGGGGGAAATCCTTTTTGATGGTATTCCTCGGAGTCAAATTCCTCGTGCTGTTCTTGCCAATTCCTTAGGAATGGTTGAACAGGATATTTTTCTTTTTGCGGGTACAATTCGAGAGAATTTAACCCTTTGGGATACCACCATTCCTGAATCAGATTTAGTTAAATCTGCCACTGATGCCGCAATTCACGAATCAATCCTGTTTCAGCCAAAAGGATATGATGCTCCACTGAGTGAAGGGGGAGCAAATCTCAGTGGTGGACAACGACAACGCCTTGAAATTGCTCGCGCTTTAGTGAGAAATCCTACCATTCTCGTCTTAGATGAGGCAACTAGTGCTTTAGATGCAGAAACAGAATTAATCATTGATCGTAATTTACGACGGCGTGGGTGTTCTTGCATTGTCGTTGCTCATCGCCTCAGTACCATTCGAGATTGTGATGAAATTATTGTCCTGGATAGAGGAAACGTTGTTCAACGAGGAACCCATGAACAATTACGCCAAGAAACAGGAACCTATCAACACCTGATCAGTAGCCATTAAGAAGAATCAAAACTATTTATAGCGTTTCTCATAGCTATAAGGTATACAGGATTTTAGGCGTTGCTGAATTAAGGAATGAATGCGCGATCATCTAGTTTTATTAAAGCCCCCTAAATCCCCCAATTCTGGGGGACTTTGATAGTTTTATTCCCCCCAGAATTGGGGGGCTAGGGGGGCGAAACCATACTCATAATCAGCAACGCCGTATTTTTTACCTGTTCCCTGTTCCCTGTTCCCTGTTCCCTGTTCCCTGTTCCCTGTTCCCTGTTC
>WTKN01000258.1:16630-24310 GCA_011524395.1 Moorena sp. SS36440bin_2 | reverse complement strand
ATGTCAAGGCTGTACGATTACCGGTGTTCCTATAGCAACCTTTTCAAATAAATCCCGGACATCTTTATTGAGCATTCGGATGCAACCGTGAGAAACAGCTTGTCCGACGAGTTCCTCAGCAGTTGTTCCATGAAATCCAATGTAATTCTTCCCATTAGTCCAAAAACCAATCCAGCGATCGCCAAGGGGATTATTCGGCCCTGGAGGAATTACTTCACCTGTCCAGGGATGCTCCCAAGCTGGATCCTGAAGCTTTTGGATCACTTCAAAATTACCTGTTGGTGTTTCCCAACCCGCTTTACCAATGGCAATTGGGTAACTGTTTAGGACTTGAGCCGCTTGATAGACATAAACACGACGTTCACTCAATTTAATTACTAAACTAGTAATTTGAGTAGCCTCTGCTGGCAAGTCTTCTTCTAGAGGAAGATATAGATCTGGGTCTCCAAGGGGTGGCAATTTTGGGGGTTCAATTCCCGGCAATTCATTTTGAGGTAAAACCTCTTTAGGAGTAGGAACAGGAATACTTATTTTTTCAGAGGCAGCTACCTGCTGTTGCCCATTAAGTATCGTAATTACTATACTCAAGCAGAGTAGCCTTAAGCTCCGAGATAGTAATTTATCTCTCACCATTTCTAATTAGGTTTTATTTATAACAACTTTATAACATCACTTTAATCTACTTGAAAAGCAACATTATCAAAAACGTTGACACCAAGGTGATCAGTGATTTTGACAGTAAAAAAGTTAGTAAATCTACTGATAATCTATTCCGGAAACAATCTATTATTTCCGTAGATTTTACAGTAGATTAGTGAATTTAAAATTCTTCGATTAACAGAAAGATAAGTTAAGTTGATTATGAAAATTCAAAACTTGAATGTCTGGACAGGGACTACCTTGTCATTGCTGCTGTGTACCCTTGCTATGGCTCCCGCTAAGGCTAACTCAATGGGTGAACAAGCCCAAAACCGGATCTCGAAACAAGATAGGGGGCAAGAACTTGACAAAGGTACTATCAAGAGTATCGTTGGCAATATAGTAAAGATTAAGCTTGACAACGGTAACACCAGAACGGTTTGGCTACCCACTTCCAAGCTCAGGCAATGGCATTTGATGGAAGGTAAGCAAGTCTTGATGGCTGGGAATCGTATCGTTAATGTGGTTAGTTCCAGTGCTTTGGCGAGTTCAGAGACTACGAGGGTTACCAGTCGTGTTAGCGAGGTGTTAGAGTCTGTCCAACAGAGGCGTGTCCAACGGGTGAACCGTATTCCGAGAACTGTCATTTCCACTCCTGTACAGCCAAGAGTGATCACTCCTCCTCCAAGCCCATTTGGGATACCTGTCAGAGCACTGTGGTAGTGACGGGTGCGCCTAGCTGTAGGGATTTCCAGGGGGCTTATAGCGCTACGCGCAAGTCAGAAGAAATGAAGTCAGAAGTCAGAAGTAAGCTAGACTCACGTTTCGGAGTTTAGGAATTTCAAACATCGAGGTGCGACCCAAGGCCGTGAGCAATCCCTCACGGCCTTGGAGGCGCGCACCTCTAAATTAGTAGTGCTATACTTGATGCGATCGCATACAGAACTGAAACCATGAACGACTGCATCAACACGATGGTTTATAGTTAACGGTTGCCTTGATAGTTGACAATATAGGACTTACGCAAATCCCTCAATTTAAAGCTACCTGTAGGGTGGGTAAAACCTTGCCCACCCTACTTTTCCCTGCTCCCTGCTCCGAAGTCCCTGCTCCCTTCTACCTAAATTCCCATCAAAAATATTGCCCGGAGTGTTAACTCCGGGCTAATCAATAAAGTCGATTAAAATGGGCTAATTATTACCTGAACGGGTTATCGATAATTCTATTTCGGAGCGACAATATATGGAGAGGTAACCCCTTGAGCTCTACCTGATTTGACCAAAGCCTGATAAAGCATGGAAACCATCTCAGCATGAGTAGCAGGTTCATTGGGTCTGAGTAAGGTTTTGTCACTGTAGTTAACAACTATACCCGCTTCTGTTGCTGCTGCTACTTTCTCAATCGCCCACTCAGGAATCTGATCCTTATCTCGGTAAATCTGTAGGGTTTGGGCTGGATTCGATGAGGGTTTAAGATTAAGACCACTAATCAGGCTAACCAAAATCTGTACACGAGGAACCTTTTGATCAGGACGGAACTCTTGTCCGGGATATCCTGACATAAAGCCAGTTTCGGTAGCTTCATCAATAGCTTTAGAGGCTGATTTATCAGTAGGTTTATCCTTGTAATTTACTCGTTGTCGCTTCTTCTGCTCTTTAAACACTTTTTGAATTTGAGCAGCCAACTCTCCCCTTGTCACCGGTCTGTTCGGTAAAAATTTCTGATTAGGTAAGTTAACTAATACCTTGTCCCGGGCTAGAGGTATCAAGAAAGGACTTGCCCAATGATTATTAGGAATTTCATTGATTTCAATCAAGCGGAAATCGCTAACATCTGTAGGGATAATAATTGGTGATGAGGATCCGGCTTGGTCAGAACCTGTGCTACCGTCAGTACTGCCATCTCCTCGGGCTTGGTCAGGCCCTGTGCTACCGTCAGTACTGCCATCCCCTCGGGATTTTTTCTTGCCCATGGTGCGGTCGGGATATCCCGATGAGTACCCCGATGAGAATAGCCCCAGGAATGGATTTGTTTGAGACTCCTCTAGTGAGTTATCTTGAGCTGACCCGAGGATTAAACCGGTAGCTGGAACAGGTGAATCTCCCCTAAACAAAGAACGATTTCTTGATTTGGACCATGAGGAGCGTGCAGATGATGAATTATCCCCTGCAGTGATTGATTTAAGGCTTGGCAATAGTGATGATTTCCCCGTTGACTCAGATGATGCTATGGGAGACTCAACGGATTTTAAGCTAAATTTTTCCCGGTTGCCCTTTGTACCCCAAAAGAAAATTAGACCAACAGTGGCAAAGGCTACGATAATTGCCAGTAATTCATCAAGCTCTAGAATTGCTCTGCGGCTTGGCTGAGGAGGTGTTGGGGATGGTGATTGGTCGGACGGTGATTGATTTGTCATAGTGATGGCTGAGATACAAATCTTGTGACTGCTTTCCCCGGTTTTAAAGCCTAGGGATTGCTTTAAGTTACCTTGATTAAACCATAGCTATGTTATTGAAAAAAAATTCATATTTTCCAACCCCAGGTTAATCTTACTCCCCAAAATACTAGTAAACTTGCCAGTGCTAACCAATCACACCAGCGTAAGCGCAGTTGATGCCACTCTACTTGATGCTGATTGGGACTAGTAAAGCCTCTGACAGTCATGGCACTAGCAATTTGCTCAGCCCGTAACAGTAAATTTTCCAGAAGCTTTTCCGCAACCATTAACCAAACTTGTAGGCTTCGGTTCAGACCGAGTTTTTTCCAGTTGATAGCACGAGTGCGTATGGAACGACCTAAATTCTGTACTTCTTCTAGCACTAGGGGGATAAAGCGCAGGGAAAGGGTAAAGGTCAGCAGAATTTCCGTAACCGGAACATTCAAACGCCGTAAGGGTTTGATTAAGCTTTCTAAACCTGCAGTAATTTCTTCTGGTGCTGTGGTCAGCAGGAAGAGACTGGAACTATAAACTAGGGTAAATAAAGTTGTACTGATCCGGACTGCTAAATCTAATGAGCGACGAGTCATCGTAAACGGTCCACCACTCCAGATTATATAACGGTAGTCAGTAGGTTGGGGTAGGGTGAGTTGTTCAGGTTCTGGAGGTAGTCGTATTTGATGGTCAATTGCCATACCATCTGGAGCGAGGGCAGTGATCAGCAAGACAAAACATGCTAGCATCAACAACCAACCCATTTGCTGACGCCACACCCGCCAGGGAATCCGAGCAGTAAGGGTGATTATAATCAGTAAGGAGGATAGCCCGAGCCGACAGTAGGGATTTGCCAACAGGGGTGCGATCAGGAAACTGGTCAACCAAAACATCTTTACCCTAGAGTCGAGGTGATGCATCCAGGTTACTGGTTGTTCTAAATACAGTCCGATGGGAAGCGATCGCAATAAGTCCATTTTAGGGGTGAGTGCTTAGTGGGGCAGTAGTCGAGGGGGTTAGTTGTCACACACGGGTAGCTCGATTGAGGTTGATTTGAGCTTCTTCTCCATCACGGACTTTTTTGCCTCGCCACAGTAAGCGTAGTGGTGTACCGGTGAAATCTAATTGTTGGCGGAACTGACGCTCTATGTAGCGACGGTAGTTGTCTTTGAAGCGTTTGGGGTCGTTGACAAACAGGGCAATAGTGGGAGGTTTAGATTTTACCTGGGTACCGTAGTAGATTTTGCCCTGACGTCCTTGGCGATTGGTGGGAGGAGTGTACCAGCTAACAGCTTCTTGTAAGACTTCATTAATCACAGAAGTAGACACACGACGTTCATGTTGATTGGCAGCAGTGTCAACTAAATCTAAAATTGTTTCGACTCGCTTACCGGTCATGGCACTAACAAAGATGATTTCAGCCCACTCGATAAAACTCAGTCGGTCTTTTACCTGTTTTTGGTAGTCATAGATAGTGTAGGAATCTTTTTCTATGGCATCCCACTTATTGACTACAATAACCGCAGCACGCCCTTCATCCGCAATACGTCCTGCCAGTTTTTGGTCTTGCTCTGTCACGCCATCTATCGCATCAATCACCAGTAGCACTACATCTGAGCGGCGAATGGCTTTGAAGGCACGATTAATACCAAAAAATTCGGGTCCGTAAGTAACGTTTTTCTTTTTGCGAATGCCAGCAGTGTCTATCAAGCGATAGGTTTGGGCTTCAGTACCCTTTTCTGGATCTGCTGACCGTGCTACTACCATATCAATGGCATCACGAGTGGTACCAGAAATTGGACTGACAATCGAGCGATTCTCCCCAGTGAGGGTGTTCAATAAGCTCGACTTTCCGACATTGGGGCGTCCGACAATAGCGACTTTAATCTCTGGGATTTCTGGGATAGTGTCTACATTGGGCAGGTAGGTAACCAGCTTTTCTAGTAATTCTCCTGTACCATTGCCATGAATTGCTGAGACCGGGAAGGGTTCTCCTAAATTCAGTTCCCAAAACTGGGAGGCTAGAATAATTCCTTGCTGGGGAGATTCACATTTATTGACAGCTAGCACAACTGGGGTATTTTGTATACGTAACCATTGCGCGATCGCTTCATCTCCAGCTGTCGGTCCCGCTTGACCATCCACCACTAAGACTGCTGCACTCGCTTCAGCCAAAGCTGCCATTGCCTGTTCTCGAATCAAGGGCAAGAACTCGGTATCGTCATCAAAGACTAAGCCGCCAGTATCGACAACCAGGTAGTCTCGGTCTTGCCAGAAAGCTGGGCGATAAGTGCGATCGCGGGTTACTCCTGGTTGGTTGTGAACAATAGCATCGGTCACTCCTGCCAAACGATTGACCAGGGTTGATTTCCCCACATTCGGGCGTCCGATAACTGCAACAATTGGCAGGGCCATAAATGGATCTCCTCACATGAGGAGTGTGAATGCTTTAGTCTTTAATTCTATCGCAGTTCTCAACTGGGTCAGGTCCTAGGGAGTCGGGAGTCGGGAGTCGGGAATCGGGAATCGGGAATCGGGAAAAAATTCTGTTTTCGTGATTAGCATGATACACGCTATGATACTAATCTGATAGGCATGTTGATATAGATTACTGTCTATTTTTATCCTTTGTGATATAATGCGATGCCAGCTAATCGGCTTTGCTAACGCTTCATCGCGTAGCGGCTGAATGCTCGCGCATCGTATTTTTTTTAACAGACGTTTCCCAAAGAAAAGCTACATAGTCAGGGATTACTCACCACTTGGCTCATAATAATCATGGCTTAAACCAGGTACAGCAACAATTTCCCCTTCGACGTCCCCTAAGAGAACCTTTAACCCTGCACCACCAGCCTTAGTGCGGATATAAGCTAAACCAAACACTCCTTGGTCAGTTTCCGTCAAACTAGTGAGCTTGCCCACTTTTTCTCCATCCACGGTGATGGCGCTCCCTAGGTCAGTAGGAGCACTTAAGCGGATACCCCATAGTCGTTGCTTTACTCCTTTGTAGGTATTCAAGCGCGCAATGGTTTCCTGACCAATGTAACAGCCTTTGCTAAAGGAAATAGTTTGCCACAAACCAGCTTCGAGAGGATTGTAATCCTCTGTGAGTTCATGACCAGGCGCAGGGCGTCCCTGTTGGATACGCAACTGTTCCCAAATGCGATCGCCTATAGGGATTGCTCCTGCTGTGGTTAAGGTTTGCCAAACCTGGGCAGCATTCTCGGCAGGGCAAATTAGAGTATATCCAGGCAAGGCTAAGCCACTCCCGACAGCAATGCGGACTTGATTATCCCCGAGCATCAGTTCCTGGTGACTAGCATCTTCTCCTGATATCTCGACACCCAACCCTGTTAAAAGGGCATTACTTTCGGGTCCCATCAAGGAGAAAACAGCATGGTGATCCGATACATCCTGCAATTCCACTCTATCCATGGGAAAGATATAACGATCCAGCCACTCCATGATCTGCTGGCGGCAATTTGGAGAAACTAGCAATAGCACTGCATCTTCTAAGATATAAGCAGTAGCTAAGTCGATGGTACGAGCAGTAGATGTGACAAAAACCGTCTCACAGCCTTGGCCTGGCTGTCGTGTTTGGAAGTCATTGGTGCTTTGATTGTGTAGATAGCGTAGTCGGTCATCACCAGATACTTTTATCAACCCCCAATGGCAAAAATCCACCAAGGCAACTCCCTGACGGGCTGCTTCAATCCCTGCGCTATCATTACCAAAGCTTACTGGAATCATCCGTGAAGCCACTGACTCAAACGTTGCTCCAGCCAGGCGCTGGGCATCTAGCAATTGGTCATTCATTATAGCAATTCTACGACTTTTGAGGTACAAATATCTGGGTTTTAGGGAGCAGGGACTGAGGCCGTAGGCCACGCTACGCGAACGGAGCAGGGAGCAGGTAAAATATAAGAGGCAAGAGCCAATAGTCAAACAATTCTGTGTACCTCATGAGTCCTATAAAGGCTATAGTATTTAGTCATTAGTATTTATCAGTGGCAATCCTGCCACAACGTCTTCTACTAGCTGTTTGGCTTTAGCATCTAGACACTGCCAATCTACCTCACCAGCCTGATCAATCAGCATCGGATCAATGTCTACTGGCTGAGAGTCTAATTCAGAGTGGGTTGGCTTATAGTCACGAAAACAGACTTGGAAACACAAATCCCATATATTAAGGGCGACTGTTGTATCTTGATGTGCCAAAGACAACTCATAGCCCGGTATGGGTGTAGTAACGTTTTTATAGGTGATTTTCCAGTTTGTTGGCTCCAACTGCAGCCGAATTTGATCTATTATACGAATAAACGCCGGTTGCATCAGCAGTTGAGCTTGTTCCCATGCCAGCGTATCCTTAAATAAGGGTTTCATTGATTTTCTACCTTACAGCCCTTGAAAGGTGTTATCCTACCAGCCAGAAAATAAAGCAGCAATTATTCCTGACCAGCTTCGTCGCTGTTAATACTATACCGATAATCGTAAGCCCTCAGCCCTCAGCGGTCAGCGGTCAGCCTTTAGCCCTCAGCCCTCAGCCTCTAGCTGATAGCCCTCAGCCCTCAGCCTCTAGCTGATAGCCCTCAGCCCTCAGCCTCTAGCTG
>WTKN01000258.1:0-16530 GCA_011524395.1 Moorena sp. SS36440bin_2 | reverse complement strand
ATAGCCCTCAGCGGTCAGCCCTCAGCGGTCAGCCTCTAGCTGATAGCCTCTAGCTGATAGCCTTAAGCATAATGCTGATAACTGATAGCTGATAGCTGATAGCTGATAGCTGATAGCTAATACCTGATAGCTGATAGCTGACTGATAATCAGAATATAAATTGGCACAATCCTGGTCAATAATACCGATCAGCGTATGTTAAACATGAGACAGTTAGCAACTCGCCCCCTTGGTGCGGAGTTTTAAACTTCCTTTTTGTGAAATCTTAGGCACATCAATCCTATGTTAGGCAAGTTACTGGACGGGCGTTACCAAGTGACTCAAGTCCTCGGTTCCGGGGGATTTGGCAAAACCTATTTAGCCAAGGACACTAAGCGTCCAGGTAACCCAAGCTGTGTTGTTAAGCAACTTCAGCCTCCCAATGGCTCTCAGACATTTTTAGACACTGCTCGACGGCTATTTAGCAGGGAGGCTGAAACCCTAGAAAAGCTGGGCAATCATGACCAAATTCCTCGACTACTTGCCTACTTTGAAGAAGACCATGAGTTTTACTTGGTGCAACAGTTCATCGAAGGGCATCTATTGAGCCAAGAGTTGTCTCCTGGTCACCGCTGGCAGGAAAACCAGGTGATTGGGCTATTGCAAGAAGTTTTAAGTATTTTGGAATTTGTCCACCGTCACGGTGTGATTCATCGGGATATTAAGCCCGATAACCTGATCCGACGCACGGCAGATAGAAAGTTAGTGTTGGTGGACTTTGGTGCAGTTAAGCAAGTTCAAACGGATTTGGCTAGTGCCTATAGACAAACTCACCATACTGTGGTAGTAGGCACTCCCGGCTATATGTCCAGTGAGCAGGCTTTGGGTCAGCCCTGTCCTAGCAGTGATATTTATGCCCTAGGGATTATTGGGCTTCAGGCACTAACCGGAATGGTGCCAGATCAGTTTCATGAAGACCTCAACACTGGTGAAGTTAACTGGCAATCTCTGGTGTCAGGGAGTGTAGGATTAAGTCTAGGATTGGCGAATGTCCTTACCAAAATGGTTCGCTACCAAGTCAAAGACCGTTACCAGTCGGCATCCCAGGTTTTACGAGACTTACAGCAATTGAGTGCTAATTCAAAAGCGTACTCCATCAATTCCCCAACCTACTACTCAATTCACAATGTCCCTACAGTAGAAGAAAACTTCCCACCAGAGCCAGTATCAACCCCGTTCTCAGAGCAAAAAACTTGGGATGCAAATGCTGATAGAGGTTCTACTCCAATAAAACCAGCATCAACTCCCTTGCCTCCAACTAAGGTAGATCGATCAGATAATTTGTCTTTGATCATTGGTACTGGTATTGCCTTAGTGACGTCTTCGATAGCTGGTATGATCTACTCCGTGCGTTCTAGCTCTTGGTCACCACCTAGAATAGCGCAACCAATTCCTCCTAGGAGTATACCCAATCGTCGCCTTTCAGCTCCGGTAGTATATGAGCCACCAGTCCCAGCTGCCCCAGGTAATTGCCAGGTGACAGGTTTGAGTGTGAATGTCCGCTCCGAGCCGAACGGGTTAAAAGTAGATAAGCTGAATCAGGGAAGCAGTCTGGTTTTAACTGGTAGTGGACAACCAGGCTGGGTAGAAATTAGTTCACCGGTGACAGGGTGGGTGTTTACAAATTTGACTGACTGCGCACCAACCGTTGATGCAGTGGTGGCATCGGCGACCGAGAGAAACGTTCCAAACAGAAGGATTAACCGAAAACCAACACCTGTGGTCAGGAGGACTCCATCCCCACCACAGACCCGTCAGCCAACACCAGCACAACCGGCAGATAATGGCTCACTAATTTTGGCAAGGGCAGTACAAAACTATCAGGCAGGAAATATCAAGGGGGCAATTGCGATCGCACAAGATGTGTTGCCTAGTAGTGCTGCTTTCAATGGTGCCCAAACCAAAATTGACCAATGGCACAATGAATGGGTATCCTTTGAACGTAAGTTTGATAAGATTCAACAAGCCTATGAACAGGGTCGGTGGGTTGATGTGTTGAACTATGCTCAGAACAGCAATTTGCCAACAAGAGGCTATTGGCGTCAGAAGTTAAATCGAATCATCAATGAAGCTCGGCAGCAACAAGCAAAAATAGAAGCAAAAAGAAAGCAACTTGCTGTACAGAATCAAATTGGTTCTAGAGCAAACCAGAGAATTCAAAACAATTCACAGCCTGCTTCACGACCGGTTTCTATTGCTGCACCATTGCCTAAACAGCCAGTGGTTACCCGAAATAAAACTACTGCACCACCACCGTCTTTATCTACCAAAATCAAATATTACGTGATACTTAATGACGGGAGTTCTAGTGGTTTAGCAAAAGCTAGGAAAATTGTACCTGGTGCTTTTTTGGGTCGATTCCCACAAGGGTCTCGAATTCAGATGGGAGCATTCAAAAATGAAGCGAAGGCAAATGCTTTTGCTAACCAACTACGTCAACAGGGAATGTCTGCTTCAATTTATAGACCAAAATAATTAGGGGTTGTGGAATTAAGGAAAGAAAGGGAGATCCTATTGGTGGAATAAAAGCACCTACAATTCACCAATTATGGGGAACAGATTTGATAGTTTTTTTACCCCATGATTGGGGGGCTAGGGCGTGTTTTCAAACTATAACCACAAAAGAATGCAGGCGATCGTAATCATAGCTGTATAATTGGCAGCAAGCAACTCAATTCCGGGTAGCGATACGTCTCCATTGCTTGAGTCGATTTATAGCCCGTTCAACAACGTTGCGTTGACGATAGATTTCACGGCTAAACGGACCTCGGCGCGGCTCATTCGATAGTCGTGGAATTGTCAGACGGATACCGCGACGACGTAAGTAAGTACGTATGCGACGACCTGTGTAGCCTTTGTCACCGACTAATCGTACAGGGCGTAAACGTGGTCGGCCTCGCCCAGAACGCGCGAGCAGCACCTTGTTCCATTAATTGTTCCAAAAAAATTGACTCGTTACGCTGACCTGGACTCAGCAGAAAAGTTATCGGTTTACCTTTCCCCTCACAACGTATGTGTATTTTTGTACTAAAACCACCACGGGAACGACCTAGTTTTTCCTCTGCTGAGCCCCCTTTTTTCCACCAGCAGCATGTTGGTGGGCACGAATCACACTGCCATCGACGTAATGAACCTCCCAGTCTAGCTTTCCGAGTTTGTCTGCCTCCGCTTGTAGACTTTCTAGGATTGGGGGCCAAATCTGGGCTTTTTGCCACCGATAAAACCGTGTTGCCACGGTTTGCCACTTTCCATAACGTTCTGGCAGGTCTCGCCACGGGGCTCCAGTTCTGAGTATCCAGAGAATGCCGTTGACCACTTGTCGGTGGTCGTGATTGGGCTTACCGGTTCGGGGTTTCAGTGGTGGAAGTAGCGGTTTTAACAACTCCGACCTGTTCGTTACTTAAGTCTCCTCGATTCATTAGCCTTCCGTGCTAGGAATCAACTATTTTCTAGGATACAACGAGGCAAGAAAACACGCCCTAGCCCCCCAAGCGAGCAATCCCTCGCTTGGGGGGAACAAGATTTTCATGGGACTGCATCCCTTGAAAGTCCCCCAAAGTATATACCGCTGGGGAATTCGTGAAACCCTTATTCTGCGGTAATCCGCTCCCCTCTCCCAAGGTTGGGAGAGGGGCTGGGGGTGAGGGCTGATGGGGCTTCAAGGTATGTTTGCGAAATATTTCCCCAGCAGTATCAAAGTTGGCGGATTTAGGGGGCTTGACCAAAACCAGATGATCGCGCATTCATTCCTTGATTGAGCAACGCTATATCTATCCATGCTTTATCGGAATAGTAAAACCGTTGAGCTGACTTAACAGCCATGAAATCTTCCCACTGCTAACATGATCTGCTAACTTCTTCCTGTTGGGACGAAGGTTTGATTGTAATTAACAGTAAAAACACTATTACTACTAGTGAAACTAGGTCATGCAAGACTTTCTAGAATATATGCGGACTCTACAGGTCCCCCAGGAGTTAGATAGACCCACCCAAGCCGAATCACCCAACAGCTTTTCCATCGCTACCATCCAAAGTTTGGGGTCTCCCCAGCAAATTCCCCATTATGCCCGAAATCATGCTCTGCTCCAGCATCCCTGGTTGCTGAGTTTCCAAAATCGACCGTTAAGGCACACTCACCTCAAAGATTTACCCACTACTGATCAAAAATTAGGAGTCTTAGTTGCTGATCATCCCCGATTATCCTGTTTAATCAGGGAAACTGGCGTAAGTCGTAACCTAGAAACTTGGCTCAACCAGCGTTATCTGATCAGTTGGTGCTTCCCCAATTGGCTTACTGCTGTTGCTTCTAAGCTACCTACACCCCAAACCCGAATCCCTTTATTAAAGAATCTCTATGAAGAACACGGATTATCGGGGAAATCTGGCCATAGCAAACCCCATCCTCAAATGTGGCAGCAGTTATTTGAAGAATTATCAGCGATTGACCTACTGTCACGCTACGGGATAGGAGTAGGTCAGTCGATACCTCTACCAAAGTCATCACAAGAATTATTACCAGGAACCCAACGCTACCTGCAAATCTACACCACGGCTTGCTTCCAATACCCTGCTGCCTTTGGATTGGGGATACTGGCTTTCACGGAATCTATCCTACCCTATGAAAACCAACTGATTTTAGCAGGTCTGAAAAAACTGGGTATTTCCACCAAAGGACAAGAATTCTTTGCGGTTCACTGCGACTGTGATCAAGACCATGCTGAAGAAATATTAGATGTGATTGAGCAGATCGCTAATTCTCCCCAAACCCTTTGGCAAGTATGGCAAGGCGTGGCCATGGCAGTAAGAGCTCGTCAGGGATTTTATGATGATTTGCATCGAGAATTGGTACTGCTGGGTCAAGACACTGTTGGATCCGGTAAAGGTTAAAGACTTTGGCTATTGATCAAGTCATCCCGCTCGTGCTTTTCATTGCTATTGGTTATGCCCTGAAAGGGAAATTTCAAAAACCTGTAGCAGTTGGTGCTATTAAAACGTTAATTATCAATGCTTTACTTCCTGCAGCTCTATTTCTATCCACGATCAAAATTGATATAAGTCAAGGTTTACTCTCGCTACCGCTATTCGGACTTGCTATCAATGTCTTCTTGTTAGGAATTGGATGGTTATTAACAGGTTTGGTGATTCCTAGCAAAGAAAAAGCTAAAGCCCGGTCGTTGATATTGATGTTTGCGTCTTTAGCTCCTGGCTTAACAGTTTATCCGTTTACTCAGGAATTTTTAGGTGAGCAAGGATTAGCTCTAGCTGGATTAGTGGATGTCGGTAATAAATGTTTTGTGCTAATCGGTCTTTATGCTTTAGGGATGTATCTACACCAACGTAGTGTTGATAATTCCCAGATCAATTTCAGCAAATTCAAAACCATTGGACTAACTCTGATCCAAGAACCAGCAAATTTAGCGTTGTTACTGGGTTTGTCCATAGGAGCATTAAATCTAGGTAAAACACTTATCCCAGAAATAGTGTTGCAGGCTCTGGAACGGTTAGCGGCTTGCACTACTCCCATGATTCTGTTTTTTGTAGGGATTTCTCTGAAGCCGAAAACCTTACAATTACGGAAAATTTTACTAATTTTACTCGTCCGCTCAGCAGCAGGATTCTGGTTTAGTGCAGCAGTACTGATATTGTTTAAACCAGATACATTAGCCGAAACGTTACTAGCTGTAGTTTTACCCCAAAGCGGATTGAGTTTGTGGCCGTTGTTGTATGCTTCCCAGATTAATATGCTCGACCAGGAGCAATATCGGCGTACTCACCCAACATTTGATACGGAATTTGCTCTAGGATTACTGACCACTTCTATTCCGATATCGATTGGTATTAATTTAATTATTTTTTCTAATAGCGCGTTTTTTATCTCACCGTCTCATCTGGGATTAGTCGGCAGTATCCTTTTGGTCTTTTTCAGTATAGTCTACGTGCAAGTCAGAAGTTAGAAGTCAGAAGTCAAAAGTAAGCTAGCGTTTCTAGGACTCATGAGGTACACATTATTTTTTACCTGCTCCCTGCTCCCTGCTCCCTGCTCCCTAAAACCCAGAGATTTGTACTTCATGGGTATAAGACTTGCATGAGCGTTAAGCGGTGGCGGGAAAACTGCCACCAATAAAATGGATATCACTGAAGGTTTCGATCCACAGACGAGCGCCACAACTCAGTGGCTTATCGGGCTGATAAACAATCCGACAAGGACCAAGGATTTCAACTTGATTGCCGTAGAGATTGTCACCGCTTCGTTTTACTGAAATCACTGGCTGACGCTCTTCGGGGCTTTTGTGATTGTTGCTGCCAATGCGATTGCGGTTGACATTGATTTTGGCCAGAGCAGGGGGACGAGTGGTACGCCATTTGCCCTTTGGTCCACGCTTTTTCTCGATGATTTGGGGCAGATTGTTGAACAGCGGAATAATCCAGAATTTCCCGCTTTTATAAGCACCCCGGACGCGACCATCATTAAGGAGTTGGCGCAAGCGTCGAGAAGAAATTCCTAAGAGAGAAGCGGCTTCAGTAGTACAAACGGACTTGTTCATGAGTGGACTTCCTTAACTATTCCGATAATACTATATTAAGGCAAAAACTTACCTGAGGTGGAGTTTGTCAATTATTGTTAATATTTATTTACAAAGACTTTTTCAGGTAAGCTATCAGCTATCAGCTATCAGCTATCAGATATCAGCTATACCAAAGGGAACAGGGAACAGGGAGTAGGGAAAAGGGAAAAGGGAACAAAAATTATCACAATTCCTACACGGATTGGTATATAGCGTTTCTAGGACTCATGAGGTACACATTATTTTTTTCCTCTTCCCTCTTCCCTCTTCCCTCTTCCCTCTTCCCTGCTCCCTGCTCCCTGCTCCCTTTCAACCAGAAATTTGTACCTCACAAGTCGTAGAATTGCTATATCAGCTATCAGCTATCAGTATCAGTAAAAAAGTTGCTAGTGGTGCTTCAGGGAGGCCTCATTTTAAGCCTCTAGCCCTTGGTTATGTTGCTACCCGTAACCCACCACGGTGTCAAACAGCAAAAATTAGATGCACCCATCTTTTTTAGGTCAGCATTAGGCATTAGGCTAAATGCTTACAAATTGGGATAATTGTAGATATAGCGGTTGTGGGGCGATGGGAGCTATATTTCGATTGACCGTAGGTCACGCTACGCGATGAAGCTTCGCTTCCGCTAAAAGCGATCAGATTCGGAACGGAATAGTTAAAAAGAGTTGAATAATTACAACCTTGCGCCGAATCGAAGGTAGCTATACTGAACTAAGGGAGTAAGGTTTAATCGGAGATAGTTTTTGATCACTAATTATCCGGACATGATATAAGCGATTGACCGTAGGTCAAGCGTTGCTGAATTAAGGAATGAATGCGCGGACATCTGGTTTTATTAAAGCCCCCTAAATCCCCCAATTCTGGGGGACTTTAAGAGTTTTGTTCCCCCCAAAATTGGGGGGCTAGGGGGGCGAAACCATACCCAGAATCAGCAACGCCGTAGGTCACGCTACGGGATGAAGCTTCGCTTCCGCTAAAAGCGATCGCATCGGAATATTTCAGTTGCTACTGATATCGCACTAAACCACCACTATTCCGTTAAATTGTTGGGTTATCAACGGATTCGACCAGACCGATTACCGTTACCTACGGGTGTATCTCATTTTTCCTGTTTGACTCGGTGGTGCGTTACGGGGTGGGCTATTTCAATGGTGGCTTATAGGCATAAAATCAGGGCGAGCCACACCCCTAACACACCCTACGGGAACTGACGGCTGACTGCTGACTGCTTATTAAATGTTTCTAGCGTCTTCGACCCAGCTATCAAACAGGTCTTGATGGTTTTTAATCCATTCTTCGGCATGGCGATGGATATCTTTTGAGCTATCTTCACCGTTGTTCAATAATTGGTTTTGGGCATTGATATCCTCAACGGGAATATGAATCAATTCAAATAAGCGCTTGGCGGCTGGGTTAGCAGACGCAAATTTCTTATTAGCTAAGATTCTCATCCGATCGATGGGAAATCCCAGATTTTTACCATTTACTGAGGTATCTTTTGCGGTCAAGTCTTTCTGTGATTCTGGTAGATCAGTGAAGGGAACTTCTAGCCAGACTACATCTTGATCTGGTTTTAAGACTGCTGCCATCCACATGGGAGTCCAAGTGTAGTAGAGTATTGGTTGTCCTTGGTTGTAGCGAGTAATGGCATCTACAATTAAGGCGGAGTAGGTTCCTTGGTCTTGCTCAACGGTGTCTTCCAGTCCGTAAGCTTTAATGTGATGCTCAATCATAATTTCACAAAACCAACCGGAATTACAGCCAATCAAATTGGCTTTACCATCACCATCTGAGTCAAAGAGTTTAGCGATTTTTGGGTCTTTGAGTTGCTCTAAGTTAGTGATGTTGTATTTATCAGCAGTTTTTTTATCAATCTGATAACCTTGCCAGAGATCAGAGATCATTACTCCAATTCGTTCTAACTTCTGTTCACCACCACTTTGTTCAAAAAAGGGTATATGACCGATGTCCCAATGAACAGCAGTGTAATCTAGGTCGCCGTTGCCTAAAGCTAAGTGCGCAGTGACGTATTCAATTTGTTTTGGCTCTTTGATAGTGTAACCAAGTTTTTCCAGACCAATGTTTACAATTTCGGTTTGGAATTGTTCTTCTTGCAAGCTACTATAGACCGATTGTACGCTGACACCTTTACCAGGCATGGCTAGATTAGAGTCTGTGGTTACTTGGGCGATTGAGGGTTGTTGCAAAGTGATAAAACCCAGGAGTGCCAGTAAAATGGTTGCTCCAACAGTAGCCCAAGCCAGTTGTTGACCTGTGGAAGAGCGCACTAAACCAATTGGTCCTCGTTCCAACCAAGGGATTTGGTTGTTGCCTTGACTGACTATCTGAGTGATCCGATCCAGCATCACTGCGATTAGAACGATGCTCAATCCCCCGACAGCAGCTAATCCTACATTCACCCGACCTAGTCCTTGCAATACCATCTGTCCAAGTCCTCCTACACCAATCATGGAGGTTACTACTGACATGGATAAGGCTAAGAGGATGGCTTGGTTGACTCCAGCCAGAATGGTTGGCATGGCTAGGGGGATTTGGACTTCGAATAACATTTGTGTCGGGGTTGAGCCAAATGCGATCGCAGCTTCGATCACCTCTGTGGACACTTGCCGAATTCCTAGGTTAGTCAAGCGAATCAGCGGCGGTATGGCAAAGACACAGGTAGCCATTACTCCAGGCACTGCACCAATACCAAACAACATCACTACTGGCACAAGATAGACGAATGACGGTAGGGTTTGCATGGCATCGAGCAGGGGTCGCAGCACTTTCTCAATGCGATCGCTACTAGCACAGGCAATACCGGTGGTGATGCCTATCACCATGCAAAACACTACAGCCGTTACTACTAGGGAAAGAGATACCATGGCTTGCTCCCAGGCTCCCAAAAAGCCAATCAAGCTCAAAGCAGCAACGCTATAAATAGCAATTCTGCCACCAGCCAGTTGCCATGCTATCAAGGCAATCAGAATCAGCAAAATTAATGGAGGAATCGATAGCAACAGCCATTCTATACTCTCCAGGGTGATGCTAATCGGTAGACTAATCCCTTGAAAGAAAGGACGAAAATTGTCAACCAGGAAATTCACCGCAGCAGTAATCCACTGCTGGAGGGGTAAGGTATAAAGCTCAAAGGGGTTCAGGATAATATCTAGACCTCCTTGGCTCTTAGCGATCGCAAAAACAGATAGAGTCAAGGATTTCAACACAATAATACCAGTATTTTTTTTAATAGTATCATACCGGTGAATATCTATATTGTAAGGGCTTGGTGATGGGTAATATCAACTCCAGTAGCATGAGATTGATCAGCAAATTGATTGGCGTTGCTGATTTTGGGTATGGTTTCGCCCCCCTAGCCCCCCAATTCTGGGGGGAACAAGACTTTCAAAGTCCCCCAAAGTTGGGGGATTTAGGGGGCTTTACCAAAACCAGATGATCGCGCATTCATTCCTTAATTCAGCAACGCCAATTGATTGACTAGTCAGCGTTTTCTTTTCCTTTTTTAGTTATCGTGTAAGCCATCAGCGAACAGCGCTCAGCCGTCAGCTATCAGTTCATTGCTTACACGATACAACACCATAAAAAACAGTGATAAATGTTATAAATGTCACAGTTTTCATCTGGTAATCCATGATTACTAATTCGGCTGAAATCTAGAAGTTATCCCCAAACTTTCCACACTCCCTACTCCCTGCTGCCTAGAAAAGTTTTAACAAAAATTCTAAAAATATGTTATAATATAAGTTTATTTTTATGTTATAATAAAATCACGTCATCAAACACTAGCAATGTTCCATGACAAAAGCCAGCCTCAAGATTTCCCACAGTCACCGGGCTGGCTTTAAATCCCTTATGAAAAGGACATGATTTATTATGACTTATGCACATCGCCTACATCCGTGGGCAATCGTTCGGCTGTTGCCCAAAATGCAACGAGTTGTTGTTGGTCGCTTCCGCAACCGTTCCAATGCAGAGGGGCATATGCAAGCTTTGAAACGCCTTATGCCTGATGCTAATTTCGTGATTGTTTTTGATCTAGGTTATCTTATGGATAAAGAATCTTAGGGTTGAGCGGGAGTAGTTGAAGGTTGAACGCGCACGCGTGGCCTTTTGGCCAAGGTTGAACGCGCACGCGTGGCCAAAGGCCAAGGTTGTCAAGTTCAAGGTTGTGTTGTGGCAGGAAACTGGCAAGATGCCAGTTCCACCAACATCCCTGTCAGGATTCATAAAGCTGACTGCTGACAGCTGATGGCTGAAGACTTACCCCGACTCCCGACTCCCGACTCCCGATTCCCTACTCCTCACCCATAGAGCGCCAATTACCAGAAGGAATAAAACTCGCCCAATAAATGGGATGCTGATACTCTGGAGTTCCTAGCATTTGCAACTGAACCCTTCGCAAAGCCTCAGAACGCCCTTGGTTATCCTGCAATCCTTGATAATAAGACACCATTAGATACTTGGTAGCCTCATCATCCACTGCCCACAAACTAATGACTTGGCTTTCTGACCCAGCAATTACCAACGCTCGACGCAAGCCATAGATTCCTTCTCCAGCACTGATATTGCCTAAGCCAGTATCACAAGCTGATAACACCACGAGCTTTGTACCTGATAAATTTAATCCGGTTGCTTCTAAGGCTGTGAAGATGCCATCTTCTAGATCATTGTCTGGCTTGTTGTTATTAATTCCTGCTAATGCTAACCATGACTGAAGTAAGGCATTATCCCCTGAAGTAAACTCTTCCGAATCAGGTATTTCTTTGAAAAAACCATGGGTAGCGATATGTAGTATTCTCGGGCGAATAACCTGTTTCAATGCTGCTTCATTAGCCTGAGCACCCAACAACGGCTCCACATCCAGCATCTTTGCGATCGCATTCACTTCCTCAAGAGCACCAGGTAAAGGCGATAAGCCCCACTCGGAAGGATTAAAGTCACGTAAGCTGCGGGTTGCTACTATCTGGTTTTCCTCCCCAAGGGCACGAGTTTGAGCGGAATTATCAAAGTCTGGTGCTCCCAAAAGTACTGGTTGGGTGAGCTTGGGATTAGGATTGGATAATCTCAGTAAATCCCGACCAGAGGTGAGGTAGCTAAACCCATAGCTTTCTACTAAATACCGGTTGTCTTCATCTACTAAAGCTTCAAAAGGGATGAGGTTGAGGTAGCCGTCTGGAGACAGTAAAATCCTGCGGCTATCTCCCAACAAAGGACGAACTTTCGCCATCAGCTTCTCATCTACATTGCGGGCTGCTTGTTTTACCTTAGGGATGGGAAGATATACAGTTTGAAGGGATAATTCAAGTGTCTCCCACAGAGGTTTCAAAGCATCTACTTCCCCTAAATCAATGCCTTGGGGTGCGCCTTTAGAACGGAGTACATAGGCGGCATAACGGGGATTACCAAAGCTACCCTTTTGGGGATTGTACGGTTTGTATTCTACAAATTCTACCAGTGCCGTATCTAATGGAATGAGTTGTTGAATGGTTTCGATGGTGACTGGTTGATTGATTTGGGCAAATTCACGACTGCGCCTACTAATTTTTACGACTAGTTCCTGTTCCTGATTCCTTAGTTTATTGAGTTGATCAAGGTATTCTTCAAGGGGAAGATTCTCTGGTCGGTTGTAGGTGAGGTTAGCGATTTGGGTGCGAGTATTGTTGAGTCGGTCTAGTAATTTTTGGCTTTGGAAATCTAAGCGTTTACGCAACAGTTGCTGACTATGGGTCAAGAAATCCAGTAAACGACCTTTGCGACGCAGGATAGTTGTTAAGGCTAGACTAGCTGCTCTTTGATCATCAGGATCTGAATTTAGGTGTAGAGAAATGGCTCTATCTCTTGTGCCAGAGATAGTTTTCATGTACTCTCGTTTTTGCTTTTCAGCACCAGCGACGAGATTACGTTCTAGATTAAGTTCTTGGATGTCTAATCCCGCTTCGAGAAACTCTAGGGCTTGCTCAATGTTTCCTTGACTTTGATGTAAACCAGCCAGATTATTCAGGCTGGTTGCCACAGATGGGTGTTCGTTCCCCAGCAACCGTCTTCTCATCTCCAAGGATTGGGTATACAAGGGTTCCGCCTGTTGGTACCTTCCCATGAATTGGTAGAGTAACCCCAGATTATTGAGGCTGCTAGCCACAGATGGGTGTTCGTCCCCCAGCAACCGTCTTCTCATCTCCAAAGCTTGGGTATACAAGGGTTCCGCCTGTTGGTACTTTCCCATTAATTGGTAGAGTACTGCCAGATTATTGAGGGTAATTGCCACAGATGGGTGTTCTTTACCCAATAACCGTCTCCACATCTCCAAGGCTTGGGTATACAAGGGTTCCGCCTGTTGGTACCTTCCCATTAATTGGTAGAGTACTGCCAGATTAAGCAGGCTGCTTGCCACAGATGGGTGTTCCTCCCCCAGCAACCGTCTATACATCTCCAAGGCTTCGGTTAACAAGGGTTCCGCCTGTTGGTACCTTCCCATTGAATAGTAGAGTCCCGCCAGATTATGGAGGCTTTCTGCGAGATCAAGGTGTTCATCCCCAAGCAACCGTCTTCTCATCTCCAAGGATTGGGTTAACAAGGGTTCCGCCTGCTCGTACCTTCCCATGGATTGGTAAAGTAAAGCGAGATAATTCAGGCTTTCTGCCAGATCAGGGTGTTCTTTACCCAGCAACCGTCTCCTCATCTCCAACCCTTGGTTTAACAAGGGTTCTGCCTCTGAATACCTTCCCATGAAATAGTAGAGTAAAGCTAGATTATTCAGGGTTTCTGCCACATCAGGGTGTTCCTCTCCCAGCAACCGTCTGTCCATCTCCAAGGCTTGGTTATACAAGGGTTCCGCCTGTTGGTACCTTCCCATTAATTGGTAGAGTAAAGCCAGATTATTGAGGCTATTTGCCACATCAGGGTGTTCCTCTCCCAGCACTTCCTGTCGAATCCTCAAAGCTTCCTGGGCAAGGGAAATCGCTTCGGAGTATTTCCCTTGCTCCTTCAGTACCCATGCCTGTTGACTCAGTTGTTCAGCTTTGGCTAGTTGTGCTTGTGCTGATTCCTGTTGTTGGGCAATGGTAGTTTGTCCCAGAGTGGGCAGGGGCGTAATTAGTCCTACTGATAGCAAACTAACTAGAGCTGTTGCCCAAATTGTTGGCCGTTTTGATTTATTTAAACTCATATATAGCAATTATCATAGCTATGAGTACACAATTTTGGGATTTTAGGGAACAGGGAACAGTGAAAACAGAAGAGGGAATAGGAAATAGCTATGGGTTGCATCAAGGTCAAATAAGACTATACCTAATAGGTATGAGGTATAGAGGTTTTGTTTACTTATTAGTTATTATCTGTTCCCCGTTTCCCATTCCCTATTCCCTTTCCTAATCTATGAACCTTTCCCAACTAACTATTCCGGTCACGATCATTCTTGTTCCTCAAGGAGCAGAATACCAAGCCATTTGTCGAGGAATCAAGCAGATTACTGGTCGTCCTAAACCGATGATTCTATCTATTCCGATAGGAGAAGAGCCTGTAACTAAGTATCTAGAAACATGGTTACAAACACCAACAAATTTTCCTCAGCACTCCCTACCTAAAATACTACTAATGGGATTGTGTGGCAGCTTATCTCCTAACTATTCCGTTGGTGATATTGTTGTGTATAACGATTGTGTTGCTATCGACCGAAACCAAGATAGATCTAAACCACTGGTGCAACAGTGCTGTAGCCAACTAACTAGCTTAGTTCAGCAGCAACTGGGCAACAAGGCTAATAGCGTTGGTGATTCTGGGTATGATTGTGCCCCCCTAGCCCCCCAATTCTGGGGGGAACAAAACTCTCAAAGTCCCCCAAAGTTGGGGGATTTAGGGGGCTTGAGCAAAACCAAACCTACGCGCATTAATACTTCAACTCAGCAACGCCAAGCTAATTTAGTCAGGGGATTGAGTAGCGATCGCATAATTTCGTCTAGCGTAGAAAAGCGTCAACTCGGTCAGAGCTACCAAGCTGATGTAGTCGATATGGAAGGATTTGCTACCCTATCGGTACTTAATCCCAAAGGATTTGCTGTAGCAATGGTAAGAGTAATTAGTGATGATAGCTACTACGATAATATGCCAGACCTCACCCCAGCCATTAGTGCTGATGGATCACTGAAACCCTTACCTTTAGCCATGGGTATGCTAAAGCAACCAATAGCCGCTACTCGACTAATTCGAGGTTCCCTACGAGGATTGAAAGTCTTAGAGGAATTAAGTATTAGACTTTTATCTCAATAAAATGAAATAAAGGATTAGCTGTTTGACCCGGTGGGTAGAACGGGCATAATGCGAATGTGTGGAACGGGCATCTTGCCCCTTACAATTGGCCACTAATTGGAACAACTGGGAGTAAGATTGAATCGCTGTTAATCAGGACAAGAAGATTCCTCTTCGTATAAATAATCAGTAACTAGTAAATATGGCATCAAAAGGCTTTCCCATCTTTATTGTAACTATGCTCAAGTCAATCATTGTTCTAGGAGGGCGTCATTGGTGGCTCTCTTTTTTATTGTGGATAGTTCTCATCGCACCAGTTCAGGCAGCGATAGAACTGCGGATAGCGGTTGAGCAAGGAGTCAAACAGGTAACCTTGGGGAGTTCCACCACAGCCATTGTCAGAGATGGGACAGGTCAAGCCGTGGGAAACTTAAACGCCATGGCAGGTATGACTGCGGAAACTAACGGTAGTGGAATTAAGTTAGGTCAGTGGCAAGGGAAATCCCTCTGGATTGAACCGAAGGACAATGGTTATGTTTGGATAGGCGATCGCTGGTATCGGGGACGCACTCGACTGGTTAGTTCTGAGAATAAGTTAACAGCGGTGAACCATGTTGATTTAGAACACTATCTCTATAGCGTGATTGGCGCAGAAATGAGTCCCAGTTGGCCGATAGAAGCCTTGAAAGCCCAAGCAGTAGCAGCTCGTTCCTATGTGCTCCATCAACGGAGCAAATCCAAGAGCGATATCTATGATATAGGGGATACCCAGCGTTGGCAAGTTTACAAAGGTCTAAATAGCGAAACCGCCAGCACTCATCAAGCGGTTAATGCCACAGCGGGACAGATCATGACCTATGGTAATAAAGTGATTCTCGCTGTTTTCCATGCTGCCTCTGGAGGACATACAGAAAATGTAGAAGATATTTGGTGGAGTGAACCCATTCCTTATCTACAGGGTGTACCTGATTACGATCAGGGCACACCAGTCTACCAGTGGACAAAAAGCTTTTCTGCTGGTCAACTGAGCCAGAAGATTTCTGGTGTTGGTAATATTATCGCCATGACCCCAGTGGAAAGGACACCCCGAGGCAGAGTTATCACTCTTAAAGTAGAAGGCAGTAGGAATACAAAGACGATTAAGGGTAAGGAATTACGCAAAATCCTAGGTCTGAAAAGTCGGCTGTTTACGGTATCTAAAACCGAAAATGGTTTCCAATTCAACGGTCGTGGTTATGGTCACGGATTGGGGTTAAGTCAGTGGGGAGCCTACAACTTATCCCGTCGGGGATTGAATTACTTACAAATTTTGAGTCACTATTACTCTAGTGCTCAACTATCCCAGATGGATTGATATGGCGCTACGCGCAAGGCAAGAGGCAAGAGGCAAGAGGCAAGAGGCAATAGTCAATAGGCAATAGTTTACTAGAACAGCTTTTGCTGCTTGTATCAATGTCCTAACTTTAATGCGTAGTGCTATATCGATAGGGTGAGGTACTGTTGTTATTGGTTTTAGAAGGGAGAAGGGAGTAGGGAGCATTGATAAGGGCTAACTTTAAGTAAGCTGGTGTGCCTTTAAATTGCTTATTTCCCCATTAGTAAACAATCTGAAAACCCTGCTCCCTGCTCCCTGCTCCCTGCTCCCTGCTCCCTGCTCCCT
>WTKN01000361.1 GCA_011524395.1 Moorena sp. SS36440bin_2 | reverse complement strand
TTACCTAAATGGGATGCTTTATTAATGATGTTTTTACAAAGATGAGATGCACCCTGGCTTCTTGCCTGATCAAACACCTCTGCTATGCCAGCTGCTTGTAATTTTTCTTGCAATTCTCCACTAGGAATTAAATCCAGCAACCGGTCATGTAATTGATCACCTGGTTGTTCTCCAAACGGATTACTATCACCAGCAGTCTTAGGTTGAAACGACAACAATCCCAACTCATAAAGGGGATTCTGATATAACTGCTGCCAAAGAATAATTTCTAGATTCTCTTCTTCTCCCTGATCCAGAGCTAAGGTAGCATCATACAAGGGTATCGATGCCCCTTTAGCATTGAGCTTACTCCCAAATTGCTCACCCCAAAAGCAAGGAACAACGGTAATGTCAGGACGTTGTTCAGTGACAAACCCCTCAACTATCTTAAAAGTTTGCTCATAGGCAGCTTGCCTAACCCCTGTGCCATGGACAAATACGAGAGTTGTCATAGTTGAGAAGTATGGAAGATAGTTGATCAATATCTATATATTTTACCGTTAGCAGTCAGCGGTCAGCGGTCAGCCGTCAGCCGTCAGCCTTTAGCGGTCAGTGGTCAGCGGTCAGCCGTCAGCCGTCAGCAGACTTAACTCAGATTAAAAGAATGCTTACCTTTTTTATTCAAAAGCTGAAAGGTAAGCATATGACCTACTTGATGTGCTACTTGATGTGCTACTTGATGTGCCGTGCGCGTAGCGCATAAGCTGATAACTTAAATAAAAAAAATCCGGTCAAGTTTGGTTTAACCCCAATGCTTGACCGAATTCTATTGTGTAAACCTAATTGAGTACAGCTTAGCTGTCATCAAATTCAAACAAAAACTAAATCAAGGAATCCATTCTTATCAAGTTACTCAGTAACTGCTTTCTAGCAAGCACATCCTAACCCTGTTTACATTATACCCCTCCACGTAAGCATTCAGTAGTCAGTGGTCCGTAGTCAGTGGTCCGTAGTCAGTGGTCCGTGGTCAGTAATCAGTTTTCAGATTATTTTATTCAAAAGCTGATAGCTGATAGCACCTCAAGTAGCGTGCGTGGCACAGGCTTCGACGCTGTGAGGTAGCGCTAATCGCTGTTCGCTGATAGCTGACGGCTGATAGCTGATAGCTGATAGATTAAAAATAACCTCCACAATTCTTGGCCGCCAGGGCGGCAAACCCTGTCTTGATGCAGTCGCTCATGGGGGAAACCACGCCAGTTGCTCATGGGGGGAACCCCCAAGACCGCACTGGCTCCCCAAGACCGCGCTGCATCGCTGGCAAAACCCTATCCTAGTCTAGGTATAAATATTGAATCAAAGTGGTCATAACCTCACCAGGATTTTCCGTAGGCTCGGGAGTGCTCCACTCCTCGGGATAGGCGTATTTAAGGGCATAAATGGCATAAATAGTATGCCGAACTTGTTTAGGAGAACCAATCAAGATGTGCTTGACTTTTTTACCTTTGCGACCTTGATTGTCAGGGTTTTGATTGTCATCGGAGTTGGGGTTAATGTTTTGATTCATGACTAGTTATTGTTTGAAAAGGTTGATAATATTAATTTATACATAAATAAATATAATGTCAAGGGGCTTAGGAATTTTTTTTATTACGAAATATGGAGATTGTGGAGATTGTAGAGAGATTAGGAAGTGTAATAAATTTTAAAATTATCAGATATAAACCATTTGTATTTTGTTGACATTTTTGATAAAATCAATTCTGTTATGATCAGTTATGTAGGGTGCGTGAAGGACGGCTTCGCTCTGATTTTATCGGTAGCCAGGGTTGGAACATGCCGTCCCGTAACGCACCACTTTATAGATTGTTTAAAAGCTTGTAAACTGATGGTTATAGCGTGTTTTAGGCTAATGAGGGTTTTTTGCCTCTTGCCTCTTGCCTCTTGCCTCTTGCCTCTTGCCTAATCCGCTGTATGAGATGATATTAATAGCTTTGTGAAATGGGTATCTTGCCCGTTCCCACTCTTATCATTATCGGGGAGAAGAATTAGTGGATAGCAAAAAATACGCCCCAGCAACCCAGCGCAATCGGGAATCAATTTTAAACGTACTTTTAGAGATATTACCAGCGACTGGCACAATTTTAGAAATTGCTAGCGGTACGGGAGAACATGCTATCTATTTTGCACAACAGTTAAACCCTCGAAAATGGATTCCTTCGGATATCGATGCTTCCCTCCGTGAAAGTATCATCGCCTGGGCTAAAGATTTTCCTAGCGATAACCTCCATCAACCCCTTGATATTGATGTCAGTCAGCCAGTTTGGAAGGTAGAAACGGAAATACTATCAGAAATACCAGATATTGTAGCGATGGTGAATATTAATATGATTCACATTTCACCGTGGTCTACTTGTTTAGGATTAATGGCAGGTGCTGGTCGTATCCTTTCATCAGGAGATATTCTATATTTATACGGTCCCTATAAACAAGGTAATAAACATACTGCACTTTCCAATGCTGATTTTGACTCCTATTTACGAGAACAAAACCCAGAATGGGGAGTACGTAATTTAGAAGATGTTGTAGAGGTTGCTAATACTCATAATCTCATCCTTGAAAAAACTTATCAAATGCCAGCTAATAATCTTTCGGTAGTTTTTAAACATACCTAATTAAATAAAAATAATCGTAGGGTGGGCAGTGCCTAAGACCAATCCCAAAGCTGGTAGTCGCTTTGATAAGCACTGCCCACCAACAGGTAAATAAAATTAATCCTATGGTGGGCAGTGCGTAATATAAATTTCCAAGCCTGTAGTCGCTTTGATAAGGACTG
>WTKN01000254.1 GCA_011524395.1 Moorena sp. SS36440bin_2 | reverse complement strand
ATTCCCGATTCCCTGTTCCCGATTCCCGATTCCCGATTCCCGATTCCCGATTCCCGATTCCCCTAGACAATATTACCAACACCAGCGATTAAGCCGCGACAGACACCAGTCAGAAAATCTAAATCTAGGGTATCAATGCGATCGCTTGGTTGATGGTAATGGGGATTGCGCAGAAATGCTGTATCGGTTACCATCAAAGCTCGATAACCTTGGTCCCAAAATGGAGCGTGGTCACTGAGTCTGGTTTCACGAACGATTATTCCTCGTGATGGTACTGGTAAGCACTGACAAGGGATCCCAGCTTGGCGGATACGGCCAGCTAAATGCCTCAAGTCAAGGATTGTTGGCAAGTTTCCCACTAAGGTAATGAAGTCCCCCTGATTGGGGTAAAAATACTTTAGTCCTGGTGGGTAGGTTTGGGAATTGGGAGTGCGATCGCAATACCCTAACATTTCCAAAGACAGCATTAACCGCAAGGGTTGCTGTTGTTCTTTTAAATAGGCAGCATAGGCAGCACTTCCGAGCAATCCATACTCTTCCATATCAAATGCTACCAGTCGGACTGGGTGTGTAGGTGCTTGAGTGGCAAAAGCTCTAGCTAACTCCAAGAGCACCACTACACCGGTAGCATTATCATCTGCTCCTGGGCTTCCAGGTACCGCATCATAGTGAGCGCCAATTAAAATCGGAGCAAACTGTTGCGGTCTCGCCTCTTTTCCCGGTAGATTCAGAATCAGATTATAATGGGTTTTGCTCGATACCTGAAACTCGTGAATTTCAACGCTTCCCCACTGTTCTAATTCTTCGCGGATGTACTCCTGGACATAGAAATGTCCCCCAGATGCGATATATGGGTCGCGATCGCGTACTATCTGACCTAGGTGGGTGATTAGACGTTCTTTTAGATCCAAACTACTTTAATCAGGCAGAAGATTATCACCTAATCTTACCATCTGGGGATTTGGGCACTTGAGTTGTAAAGCCATAGGCTTTTGCCAACAGCACCGCTACACCAGTACCATGATTATCACTTCAAGTGATTAGTGGGTAGCCAATTGCTGTCAAAATCCCTGATTATGAGATATAATTAGATTAAACTATTCCGATATTTTTTCTCGTTTCCAGGTGAATTCAGTATTACATAGTGATGGCTTTTAGCCAACACTTGATTCTCCTGGATAACGAGATTTCCTAATGTTTTTAATTTTGAGTAGATGTAGTTGCGTAGTTAGTGCTTCGATTGATCCTATACAGGTTTCCAGGAAGCAAAGACACTCCTGATGGTAACTAACTTAAAAATACCCAAAGAACTCCGCATCAAAATAGATAATGAGCTTGAACCCCGAGAATATATAAGATGGGTCGAGCAGCCTGTACCTCGTTTTTTTACAGCATCTTCTATCGCAAGTGTTTTGTTCGGTATTCCTTGGACGAGCTTTGCCATATTTTGGATGTGGGGCGCATTAAGGTTCAAACTTTTTGCCCTTTTTGGTTTACCTTTCGTCCTCATTGGTTTTGGGATGCTGTCTAGTCCCCTATGGGTATGGCAAGCAGCACGAAAAACAGTGTACTTGATTACAGATAAACGAGCTATCTCTATTCAAGGCGGTTGGTCTACAACTACTATCAGAAGCTACTTACCCGATCAACTAAAAGATATATATCGGAAAGAGAGAGCAGATGGCTCGGGTGATTTGGTGATCACAATTCGACGATGGAAAGACAATCATGGACATCAACGGAGTGAGGAGATAGGGTTTCTGGGAGTTCGCAACCCACGAGAGGTTGAGAAGATATTGAAGCAGTTGGCTCAAAATGCTGGCTAAAGTTCCTTTCCAGATTGGATTAGAGGATAGACTAAGGGTATTCCTAGCCAAGGCGTTCCCATGAACCTTTCCCCTGAACTGCAACAAGAAATAGAACAAATTTCTATAAGCCTTGGCATCTCCCCTGAGCAGTTTATCCTCGAAACCCTGATTGATAAAATCAGTAGCCTCAAGCAGCAATCTGTTAGTTCAATAACTATCTCTACTGAATACACTCAGCAAAATCCTCACCTACAAAACAAGGATGGCATCCTGGTCATTGAAACAGCGACCCTTGACCAGATCAATTTCGATGAAATTCTCGAAGAAATCCACAAAATTTTATAGGTGCGCTTTCCGCATTAAGAATTAAATTCGCCACGGGTCGCACCTGAAGAACATGCCAAGTCTTTCAACTACGACTTACAAGCAATTTGTGATGATGTGCGACGGAGGCAAACTGAAAGTGGCAGGCAAATAATTTCAAGCCCCTTGAGACAACCTCGTTGGCACGAGCAGCACAACAACGCCGTGCAGCCGACCGTTTGATTGCAATCGATCCTACCGCTTTCCGCTACGCGAACGCATATTAAGGTAGCGACTTAGTCTAAACTCCAGACATTCTCAGCAGCGATGCAGGAAGTAAATTAGTATAGTCTTGAGTCCTTGGGTTTCCTTGGCTCAACCCAATCTAAAAGATCTAAACATCCTTAGCATAAAGATAATCAATAAAACTGTAGCGATGAGTATTGTTATCACTGATGAACTTCTAACCGCGACTCGAATGACTGAAGCTGAAATGAAGCAAGAAATTGCCGTTTTGCTGTTTCAGAAAGAAAAACTTACCCTTGCTCAAGCCAGTCGATTTGCCGGGATGAATCGTATTGCTTTTCAACATCTACTAGCAAGCCGTCAAATCCCAGTTCATTATGGTGTAGAAGATTTGGAACAAGATATTATAGCAATCGAAGTATAGATTAGGACGTTAACTGAACAGCTAAATCAACTCTCT
>WTKN01000201.1 GCA_011524395.1 Moorena sp. SS36440bin_2 | reverse complement strand
AAGGCAGCGCGGTCTTGGGGGTCCCCCCCATGAGCGACTGCCGTGGTTTCCCCCATGAGCGACTGCATGGCTGACAAGGCGAGCCTGTCTTACGGTAACTTCTAACCATGAGCGACTGCCGTTCCCCCAGCGACTGCATCAAGACGGGAACAGGCAACAGGCAACAGGAAACAGGAAACCACCCCTAACCCCTCCCAGGAGGGGAAAAGAGGGAAGAGGGAAAAAATCTTGTGTAGCTCACAATTATGAGAAATGCTATAGCTATATCTAGCTAAGCGTTTGGGAGATTGCTAAGTAGTCGCAGATAAATCAACGCGCTCTGTGTAAACAATTATGAAAATTCCGATCCAAAAAACACTGGTATGGCTATTGGGTGGTTTAAGCATCTCAGGGGTAATCGCCCCAGCCTTGGGATTAGATACATCAATCTCAGAAGCTGGTATTAATGTCTATCGGTTACACCAACCTCCCTATAATTTAAGCGGTCGCAAAATTGCCATTGGGCAAGTGGAAATTGGTAGACCTGGATTATTTGGTAAGGATAAGGCCGCTGTCAAGAATCGGACAGTAATTCCTGCGGGAGTATATTATCGTAACACCCCAGCACAACCGAATACCCATGTGGATGAACATGCGGCTATGGTAGCAGCTGTGATGGTTAGTCGAGACAAAGGGTTGCCGGGAGTAGCACCTGGGGCAAAACTCTACGCTTCAGCAGTTGGCTCCCTGTCTAGGAGTGGACAACCAGAAGAGTGCCTGGCGGCTCAGCATATTGCTCACCAAAATGGCTCAGATGTGCGGGCCATTAATTTTAGTTTTGGTGAATCCCTACAGCGGGACCCGAGGGAGGAAGCGGTGCTGGATGGCAATGCCCTGTTAACTCTATGTATCGATTGGTCAGCTAGGGTGCATGATGTCTTGTATGTGATTGCTGGCAACCAAGGCAAAGGGGGCATTCCGATCCCCACAGATAATTTTAATGGTATCAATGCAGCATACACAGCCAAGCGTCAGGGAGTTTTTAATAAAGTAGACTTTGCTAACTTGAGTGCTTTACCAGTTGGCATTGGTCGTCGTATGATTCGGCAAGAAATTAATGTTGGTTCCCGCCGCTCCATTAATTTGGTAGCTCCTGGCAACAAGATATCCTTGTATGACCTTAAAGGTAAAGTGACTCAGGTCAGTGGGACCAGTTTTGCTGCCCCCCATATCACTGGTGTTGTAGCATTGCTACAGGAATTTGGTGATTCCGCTTTGCGCAAGCTACGCTCAAGACAACAAAAACTATTCTTGATGCAGTCCCTCAGAGCGGAAACCTCCAATACCGGGCTGCATCGCTTGTGGATGAATTGGGGTACAGATTCCCGACGCCATGAAGTAATGAAGGCAGTGTTGCTTAATTCTGCTGACAAAATCCAAGATCTTGGTGATGGGATGCTACTAGGCATGAGTCGGACAATTCGGGCAAAGGATAATCACCACTGGTTAGAATCTGATGCTTACCAAGACCCCAAAATTCCTCTGGATATGCAGATGGGGACAGGGCATCTCAATGGGTTTCGAGCTTACCAGCAATTTAAACTCGGTCAATGGAGTCCCAGTGGCATTGGAGTGCCACCAGTCGGTTGGGATTACCGTACTGTGGAAAAATCATCTTATCGGGACTATGTCTTAACAAAACCCCTAGCAGAAGGAAGTTTTATCTCCTTAACTCTGGCTTGGGATCGTTTGGTGGAGTTAGAGGATCAGAATAATAATGATGCTTATGATGTTGGGGAGAGTTTTAGCGATCGCGGTTTGAATAATCTTGACCTCTATTTAATGCCAGTGGGAGAAGAGGACACTACCAAAAGTGTCTGTGCTTCTATCAGTGAAGCAGATGCTGTGGAACATATTTTCTGCCAAGTCCCGGCTCAGGGTCGCTACAAAATTCGGGTTCAGTATCAGGAACAGGTTAATCAGCCGTCCCAAGCTTATGCTTTAGCTTGGTGGACAGTTCCAAATCCCAAATAATAGGCAACGGAGGCAAGAGGGCTAAGCTAGGAGCTTTGAGCAAAAACTTGGCTCAAAAAATAAAAACTTGATTGGGGATTAATCCCATGGTTCCCTTACCAGTCAGACTTAAGATTCAAGGCCCTAGAAGCTAACGTTAAAATCTAGCTAAAGTAGGAATGGTAGTTGATTCACAAAGCGAGTTGGAATGGAGGAAGAGTTTTACTACCGAGGGCTAGATAAAATTCGTCAAGGAGACTTGAACGAAGCAATTGAGGAATTTGACAAAGCCTTAGAGATTAATCCTAACTTTGCCGAAGCCTACTATAAACGAGCTATGGCTCGCTTTGACTTAGGGGATCAACAAGGTGCGATCGCGGATTATACTCAGGCTTTACAAATCAATTCTGAAAGTATTGAAGTTTATTTCGGGCGGGGTTTGGCTCGATTGGCACTCGGAGATGCCCCTGGAGCAATAGAAGATGCCAATCAAATACTTAAAATTAATCCTAACCAGCCTGCAGCTTGTAAGCTTCAGGGTAGTGCTTACCGTAAGTTAGGAGATAATCAGGCTGCGATCGCATCATTTAAACAAGCAGCTCAGCTCTACCTAGAGCAAAAAGATAAATTAAATTGTCGTCGTTGTCTTGAGAGTATCAATCAAATTCAACAACAGCAACTATTAGCTTTAGGTCGAGCCCAGACTAAGGATTTTTGCAATCAAGCAATCAATAAAGTTAACACAGGCAAATACCGAGAAGCCTTAGAGGATTTCAACTGGCTCCTTGAGGTTGACCCCAAAAATGCTCAAGCCTATTGCTATCGAGGTATTGTTCACTGCAAACTTCGTAATTACAGCAGAGCCATTCAAGACCTTGGTCAAGCTATGGAACTAAATCCCCAAGATACTCAGGTGTCTTACCATCGAGGGTTAGTACGCATTGAACTAGGGGATTACCGGGGAGCTATTGATGACTTGACCAAGTTACTACAAAGCAATCCGGAAAATCGGGATGTCTTGATTCATCGGGGTAATGCCTATATCCAGATGGGAGACTATCGGCAAGCCATCGAAGATTATTCGCGAGTTATTACTCTTAAACCCAATGATGCTCAATCATATCGTTATCGGGCAACGGCTCGTGAAAAGTTTGATGATCTACGGGGAGCATTTGAAGATTATCAACAAGCGGCAAACCTGTATTTCGATCAACAAGACTGGACTAATTATCGGAAACTGCTCGATAAACTCAAACAGCTACAGCCATTACAACTGACCGAGGGGTCGAGCAATCGAGAATCACAAGCACCATCAAATACCAAACCTAGTAGGGAGTTGCAACAAAGATTACTCAGACTCGTAGGAGGACAATCGGATATCGCAACACGCCTACTTGACTTGGCTAAAGGAAAATTCCCAGGAATGCCAGAAAAGTGGTATTGGGAGAAAGTGATCAAAGATTTAGAACAATAGCGCTATAGTAATTTAAATTATTGACAATACAAGCGACAAGCAATCATTCAGCTATCAGCTGTTCCAATTGCTTCAATGGCAGCTTCTAATGCGATCGCAATATGAGTCCAATGGGTTCCTCCTTGACAAAACACAATATAAGGCTCCTTGAGCGGACCATCGGCAGAAAATTCTGAGGTACTGCCATCAATAAAAGTCCCCCCAGCCATCACTAACTGACTCTCATAACCAGGCATTGCAGCTGGGACAGGGTCGAGGTAAGAACCTACGGGAGAATGCTGTTGTATCCCTCGACAGAAAGCAATTAATTTTTCCGCTGAACCCAACTCAACGGCTTGAATCACATCCCGACGGGGTAGCATCGGTGGGGGATTGACCGGATAACCCAGTTCTGAAAGAGTATGAGCGATTAAATGACTTCCTTTGAGGGCTTCACCAACCATTTGGGGAGCTAGGAATAATCCTTGAAACAGTAATCGATTCTGATCGAAAGTTGCCCCACCTGAACTACCAATCCCTGGAGCAGTCAGACGACAGGTCGCCGCTTCAACTAAGTCAGCTTTTCCTGCCACATAGCCTCCAGCAGTAGCAATCGTTCCCCCAGGATTTTTAATCAAAGAACCCGCCATCAAATCTGCTCCTACTGCTGTCGGTTCTTGCTCTTCTACAAATTCCCCGTAACAGTTATCGACAAAACAGATAGTATCAGGATTTTGTTGTTTGACAAGCTTGACAATTTTTTTAATTTCTGATATCGAAAGACTCTTTCGCCAAGAATACCCACAGGAACGCTGAATCAAAACTAGGCGGGTATTCTCTGCGACCGCTGTTGCCAAGGCGGACCAATCTAAACTTCCGTCACTAGTTAGGGACAACTGGCGGTAACGAATCCCAAATTCTAGTAGGGAACCTTGACCATGACCTCGTAAACCAATCACCTCTTCCAAGGTATCGTAAGGGGCACCGGCAATCGCTAGCATTTCATCACCAGGACGCAATACCCCAAACAGGCAAGATGCGATCGCATGGGTTCCGGAAACAAATTGTACCCGAACCGCTGCCGATTCAGCTCCCATGACATCAGCAAATACCATGTCGAGAGTTTTGCGTCCTAAATCATCATGGCCATAGCCCGAAACACTAGCAAAGTGATGCACTCCTACACGATGTGATCGGAAATAATTCAGTACCTTTTTAAGATTTTGCTTGACGGCGGTGTCAATACCATAAAAGATCGGAAATAGTGCTTTTTCTGCTGCTTGCAGCCTTTGATAGCTGTTCATTCCCAAAATTCGCGCCTCGAAATTTTAGATCAAAGAGAGCGGGTTATTACAATTTGTATCCTATTAGACTTACTGCATGACAATTGCTACTTCAGATAATCTTCGTTTAGATTGGGTCGTTATTACCTATATGGCCTTTATTCACCTAGCAGCGCTGTTTGCGTTACTTCCGAGCAACTTTAATTGGACAGCAGTGGGCGTAATGATCTTTTTCCACTGGGTGACAGGGGGCTTGGGGGTAACTCTGGGATGGCATCGCTTAGTGACTCACCGCAGTTTTCAGACACCCAAGTGGTTAGAATACTTCCTAGTTTTGTGTGGTACCATTTCCTGTCAAGGAGGAGTGATCGATTGGGTAGGACTACATCGCATCCATCATTTGCACTCTGACACCAAACCCGATCCTCATGACTCCCATCAAGGCTTTTGGTGGAGTCACATGGCTTGGATGTTGCATAAAATCCCTGCTGATCAGGACATTCCTAAATTCACTAAAGATATTTCTGAAGATCGGGTTTATCAGTTTTTAGATAAGTATTTTGTGCTTATTCAAGTGGTTCTAGGACTGTTGCTGTATGCCCTCGGTGGCTGGCCATTTGTGGTGTGGGGGATTTTTGTGCGCCTAGTGCTTGTGTTTCACTGTACCTGGTTTGTCAACAGTGCTACTCACAAATTTGGTTATCGCACCTATGAGTCTAAAGATAGCTCAAAAAACTGTTGGTGGGTAGCCCTAGTCACCTATGGTGAAGGCTGGCACAACAATCACCATGCTTATCAGTATTCTGCAAGGCATGGCATTAAATGGTGGGAAATTGACCTGACTTGGATGACGATTCAGTTCCTACAACAGCTGGGTTTAGCCAAAAACGTGAAACTGATTAGTCCTGAACAGACGTAAGTTTACCTAGGGTGGTACCTTGAGTACTACCCTGCTAGTTGCCGAGCGGATTCAGTTCTGAGGCCTAAACGGTAAACCCTCCTCAGGAGCAGAGTATACTCTGGTTTCAACAGTGCTTGCACCATGAATTTATCCTGTCTACTCAGGGCTAACGACTCTAGCACTCAGATCCAGGTAATTTTGCGGAAAATTAGGAAATCTTAAAATTTCTTAGCTTTTGTTTACAACAAACCTAAAGTCTGCCTTTATAATCGTATAAGTATTGTTACTAATCTAAAATTGTTCTTATCGAACGTTAACAAATAAACCTTAGCAACAACTCCTTAGTGATGCCCCGCATACTGGTCATCGATGACGACCCCGCAATTTCAGAATTAGTCACCATCAATTTGGAGATGGCTGGCTACGATGTTAGTCAAGCAATGGATGGCATCAAGGGTCAGGCTCTAGCTCTGCAACTGCAGCCAGACCTGATTATGCTAGACTTGATGCTACCTAAGGTAGATGGCTTCACCGTCTGCCAACGGTTACGTCGGGATGAACGCACTTCCGATATTCCAGTATTGATGTTGACTGCCCTAGGTCAAACCCAAGACAAGGTAGAAGGCTTTAATGCTGGTGCCGATGATTATCTCACCAAACCCTTTGAACTCGAAGAAATGCTGGCGCGAGTGCGAGCATTACTACGGCGCACAGACCGAATTCCCCAAGCTGCTAAGCATACGGAAATCCTGAACTATGGTCCTTTGACCCTGGTTCCAGAAAGGTTTGAGGCGATTTGGTTTGATAAAACTGTGAAACTGACCCATCTCGAGTTTGAACTACTGCACTGTTTACTGCAGCGCCATGGTCAAACTGTTTCTCCCAGCGAAATCCTTAAAGAAGTTTGGGGGTATGACCCTGACGATGATATCGAAACAATTCGAGTTCATATTCGTCACCTGAGAACCAAGCTAGAACCTGATCCCCGCCATCCTAAGTACATCAAAACCGTTTATGGAGCAGGTTATTGCTTAGAGTTACCCAATACAGAAAAGACCCTAGAAGTGACTTCGGCGACTGCCTAGGATAAACTTGGTGATGTCAGAGCTACTACAAATCGACTTACTTAACCCAAGATGGGAAAGCCCCCGCCCTTAAGCCGGGGGTAAGCTTTCTCACCGTTACTCAGTTGGCTACTTCTGACCAGAAATAGATCAAGTTCTAGGGAGCCAAAGCATTGCCCCGCAACAAGCTACCAATAGTCTTGGCTGTAATCTTCATTTGGACAAGAGGATTAGCAGGTACAACGGTTTTATAGAGATAGCTATCGAAAGTCAGCCGCTGCACATCCTTGTCAGCACACATCTCTACAAAGGCTTCTCGGCTAGCATCGGAGTTATAGAAAACTCGTTGTAGAATATCTAGGACTTTGTAAGTCATGCCGTATTTCTTATCCCAGCGCTTCAGGTAAAGCTTGAGGTCATTCTCTGTGGGGATACGGCTACCACCGTTAGAGGTTTCCACAATGGTTTCAGCACACATCCGAGCTGATTTAGCCGCAAAGTAAATCCCTTCCCCAGAGGATTTAGTGACTGTTCCAGCAGCATCACCTACCAAAGCTACCCGACCAACTACACGTCTAGGTCTGGGATGCTCAGGAATAGGATGGGCTTCCACTTTGATAATTTTTCCACCCACAAGTTTCTTAGCTGCACGGGCACGAATCCCTGCTTGTAGCTTTTTGATCATGGCTTGGTTGACCCTCATAGTGCCGGTGCCAACAGCAACGTGGTCGTATTTAGGAAATACCCAGGCGTAGAAATCAGGAGAGACATCATTACCCACATACATTTCTGCCAGGTCTTGGTAGTAATTCATCATGTTATCTGGCAGACTGATGCGCTCTTGGAATGCGATCGCATAATTGTAATCCCCAGCATCAATTGCTTTGGCAACCCGGGAATTTGCCCCATCAGCTCCAATCACCACATCTACTTTCAAGGTTTTGTGGGTTCCCTTGACACTGCCATCAGAATGGTCAGAATAATGGATGGTATAGGGTTGAGAGTTACTGGTGGGAATATCGAGTTTATAAACGGTGCCATTAATTAAGTTAGCCCCCAACTCAGCCGCACGATTGCGCATGAACCCATCAAGCACCTCGCGACGGCACATCCCAATATATTCGTTTTCCTTTTCTATATGGATATCAACTTCAACATCAGACGGTGAGATCATCTTCATGTTTCTCACTTGCCGGTCAATAATTTCTGGTGGCAGGTCAAACTCACTCACCATACATAGTGGAATCGCACCACCACAGGGCTTAGCATTGTCCAGCTTACGCTCAAACAAATAGGTTTCGATTCCTGCTTTAGCTAACGTCTCGGCAGCAGAAGAGCCTGCTGGTCCCGAACCAACTACTGCAACCCTTAGTGCTGGCATGTTTTCTCCCATGGTTTTTTAAGCTACGGAATGCATACTATCATGGACTTTCCTGTGATCTGAAGCTTCCCTAATATTTGGGGTCAAGTTGCAATACACCTTAACAAAAGTTCGTTACATTACTTAACAAATACCGCTGTGATTGGTCATTTTAATCGTTACGGATTAATTGTTAAGGTTAATTATTAATTATTAATTATTGTGTAATTTTTAGTAATTGTTATTGTTAATGGTTAATTCTTAACAAATCCGACCTTAGACCTGTTGAAACATAAGAGAAAATATCGATAATGTAAGCAAAAAAGTAGGAGTACAGATGCAGATGGTCCGAAAGTCGAGTTTTGGAACTACTGAATTTAGCGTTCTATTTTCTTCCGTGCCTGCTGACGTAGCTTCAGGGCATTCCGGTGATTAGGTTCAATCTGGAGTGCCTTATTTAAAGAAGTGATTGCCTGATTAAAGCGTCCTAGTGTTATCTGAGCTTCCCCCTTAGTCATCCAAGCCTCTGCCAAATCTCGTTGAAGTGCGATCGCTTTTTCCAAAGCCGTAATCGCCTCAACAGAACGACCCAACTTTTGGAGGGTTATTCCCTGTGAAAGCCAAGCTCCCGTTAAATCTGGCTTAAGGGTAAGGGCTTGGTTATAGAGTCTAAGGGCTTCTACAGACCGTTGCTGTTGGTCAAAAGCTTGGCCAAGGCTCCACACAGCTTCTGGGTAGTTAGGTTGAAAATATAAGGCATCATTACAAGCAACAATTGCCATCTCCGGCTGTTGGAGTTTATTGAGACTGTAGCATCTGCCCCAATAGGCTTCCGCAAAATCTGCTTTTTTAGCGATCGCTTGGTCATATAGTATGAGAGCTTCCTGGTACTGTCGAGATTTCCGCAAGTGGTCAGCTTCCTCTAAAAGTTGCTCCCCTGTAACCGTAGCCTCAGTTTTATAGTTATTCTTATAGTTAGTCTTATAGTTAGTATTTTCACCAGTTGCTTGGGCGGATAGAAACGTTTTCCACAGCAGCAAGCTGACCCCCAAGATAGTTATCGATGCAGTAATTAAGCCCAACTTCATCAATCGTTGCGGAATAGATAGTATTGTCAGGTTAGGTGCTGAACCTCTCGAAGGTTGGGGGGGGTCAAGTTGAGGCGTAGTTTTACTTTGAGTCCTGGTCATCATTGACGAGGGGACTGTAGTGTTTGCTAGCTTACCAATATCGGGAATTGGGAGTTCCATCCCAGACTCGCTTTCCCTGCTGATTTCCTGAGTAGGGATTTCTTCCTCAGCTTCAGACAACAGTTGCGGTCTTGCTAAACTAGCCAGTACCTCTAGAGCCTCAGCTGCTGTCCGATAGCGGTCACGGAAATCATAGCGCACCATAATATCAAGAATATGCGCTAACTTTGGGCTAACCTGCTTTGCGTAGTGTTGCCAATCAATTTCACTAGTTGTTGGATTTTCCTTCAAATTTTTGGGATCAACCCCAGTTAATGCCTGGATACCAACCATCCCGACAGCATAGATATCACTGCTAAAGCGGGGCCTTCCTGCCAATTGCTCATGGGGCATATAGCCCTGGGTGCCTATAGAAACCGTTAAATGAGTTTCCCCGGTTTCAGGATTAATCTTTTGGCTACTGACTTGCTTAACAGCACCAAAGTCAATCAGCACGATTTTGTCGTCCCCTTGGCGGCGGATCAGGTTAGAGGGCTTAATATCGCGGTGGATAATCTGTTGTTGATGAACAAAGGCCAATACCTGTAGGATGTCCGTTAATAAAGCAATAACTCGTTCTTGTGAACAGGGATGACCCTGGACAAGTTCTCGATTCAAAGGTTGTCCTTCAATCAATTCCTGAACCAGATAAAACTGCTGATCTTCCTCAAAATGTGCTAGTAGGCGAGGGATCTGGTCATGATTACCTAGCTGGTAGAGAAATCGAGCTTCTCTATCGAAAAGGCGTCTTGCCATTTGCAGCGTTGCCGTCTGTTCGGTTTGGGGCAAAAGATGTTTAACCACACATCGGGGTTGATTTGGCAAATGTATATCTTGTGCCAGGAACGTTCGACCAAACCCACCAGCTCCCAGTTGGTTGATAATTTGGTAGCGTCCACCTACTAGGGCTTTTGCGGGTTTTGTCTGTGTAGATAAGCGGCTCATCGAGGGGTTAATGATGACTACCTAATTATGATTTCAAATTAAGTAAATATACCATTGATTTGGATCCTAAAGCCAGTTAAGTCACAAAGAAAATGAACATTACCAAAGGATTCCCCACAAGGCTTACAAGACGCACCCACATACCCACACAGGAACCTTCACCAATCGCGCTTTGCATCAAGGCAGCGACTTCAGATAATTTATGTTAATAAATCAGCCTTTTCAAGAGGGTTATACTCATTAATCTCATGAACCCAAAACTGCTGCTAATTATCTGTTAATAGTTATTAGCATTTTTTATTAATGATATTTTGAACAACATCAGATCCACCCATCAGCCACCAAGATGCGCTGCTCTACCTGAATTTGAATTTGACCATAGCTGAACAAAATCCTATCAGGGTGCGTAATACGCCATAAAACCAGTATTAAAGAAGCCTTAAAATCCCCTACCCCCTTTGAAAATTACCAGTTCGTCGAGTATGCTATGGCTATACCCTTTTGCCATAAAATTAGCTTGGCCGGAAGAAAAGGGGTTACTGAGTTCTACTTTGTGAGCTCTTCTTTGAGAAGTAGTGCAAAAGCTTAAAAAGTACCGCTGGCGATCGCCTTTTTAATCTTAGCTCAGAGATTACCTCTAGGATGATGTATGTCAGGGGAGAAAATCATTACCTGAAACCAATATTTTTCGACCAGAATTTTATAAATTAATCCAATAATACCAACTATATAATGCCAAATATAATTGGTCATTCCTGACTTTTAACCTATGGTATAAATAATTTATTTCATGAATACATCTGTCTCAGTAGTTATCACAACCTTTAATAAAGCCCAGTACCTCGAACAATCAGTAAAGAGTGTACTAGCGCAAACCTTTTCCCCGATTGAATGCATTATTGTCGATGATGGCTCTACCGATAATACCCGCCAAGTCGCTAATCAGTTAGTCCACTACCACCCAGAGATACAGTACTTTTATAAAGACAATGGAGGCGTTTCGTCTGCTCGTAATTTTGGCGCTGATAAAGCGACTGGAGAATGGATTCAATTCTTAGATGCTGATGATTGGATTCATGAAGATAAGATCAGATTTCAATTGAGCTGTTTAGAGGGAACTGGTGATAATATAGTATTTTACTCTGACTACGAACGGGTCTATGTTGATCAAGAGGAAAATATTATTGAAACCAAGCCTCATGTTGTTGGTGCTCTCACCAAACAACAGCTAATCGAACGACTGCTAATTTGTCCAGATTTTTTGGCAGACTCTCCGTTTCCATTGTTACAGCAATCGATGCTGTTTAAGAAAAAACTTTTAGACAAGAGAAATTTTGATACTCGCTTGAAAGCCTGTGAGGATCGAGAATGGGTATTGGAACTTCTACAACGGAACGTCAGATTTGTCCATACTCCAATCATCGGAGCCTATTATAGAAAACACCGCTTCAATCTCACCGATAATAGCTCACTGATGCGGGATTCTTACATTAAGTATTTTGAAATTGTCTTGACAAATCACCAAAAATTAGTTGGCTTATGCCAGAAAAGTATTAAATATTTGATAGAAAAAAGTTTTGAGGAAAAAGACCAGGAAAGTTTTACCAGACTGACTAACTTAGTGGAATTACCAGTGTATCTGCTCAATGGAAAAATTCAAGCTAATAATCGTTGGTTCTTAAATTTCCTCTATTGGCTCAGAACGATGACACCAAACTTTTTACTATACGAAAGATACCGAGGTCCCCGTTCTCGTAAACTTTTATCCATCATTACCCGCCGAGCTTAGCATAAACTGGGATAAACGTCCCCTTCCTTAGGATCAGGCTCAGGATAAATTCTAGAGAGTATCCTGATTAAATTCCTGATTAAATTCCTCCTGTCAAAAGCAGCAACACTGTTTGAAATAGTCCTACCATTACCCCTAAAATACCCCCTAAATTCACAATAGCTTGTAATTCACTTTTCACTAAAGTCTGAATGGTGATTTCCATATCTTTTGGAGAAGTAGCGTTTACCCGTTCAACAATCACCTCATCAATAGATAAAATCGGAATCACTTCAGTCATGATTTTTTCCAAATCCTCCTCCAGGTAGCGCTCTATCACCAAAGCGAGTTCCTGGCTAATCATTGTCAACGATGTAGTCATAATTGCTGACTCTCGGAGCCGATTAACAATTAACACAGACACCTTTTCCCAGTCAATAGATTGATTTAATCCTTGTATAAATCCAGCACCACCCTCTTGAATATAAGCACGCACCGAATCTCGCATAGTTTTCCGTAGCTGTCTCACCGTTGACAAAGGCAGATTTTGCAATGAAACATTTTGCAACCATTCCCGCAAGCGATCGCGAGTTCCTAGAGCCACAATTAACTCTTCGATGCGAGCATTAGTCGCTTCTTTTTCGTCAAGGCAAAAGCTTCGCAGGCGGATCAAAGCATTGCGCACACCAAATAAATTTGCCACCACCCAGTATGTCCCACTAGACTTTTCCCGAAAGTCTTCATCAATGATTTGAATGTTGCGGTCAGTTAGGAAATCAATAACTGCCTGTCGCAAAATATCTGGGGGGAGTACTACTTTTAATATCCACTCAGAAAGCTTCCGAGCTTGTTCTTGATCCAGTCGAAACTCCAATAAAATCTGGTCAAAAACATGATTAAGTTGGGCTTCTAGAAAATCCTTACGACGGGCTAAGACTTTTAGCATACGTGGTAACGATTCCCCGATCAAGTCTCGGAGAATCCCAGCAAGAATATGAGCTGTTTTCTGTTGCTTATCCGACCGGACTTGATCTAGCGCTAAGTTTAATAGCCACAAGATCGCTGCTTCCACACGTTCAGTATGCAGCAGACGCTTTGCCAAACGCTGTAACTCTTTTGGCGTCAGCAGAGACCCCATAATAGTGTCAGCCACTCGCTTAGCCAGCCGTTCCTGGTTGCGGGGAATTAAACCTGGTGTAAAAGGTAGCTGACGCTTACCGATGTACATTGGTCTGTAGGGACGGAACAACATTTTGATGGCTAAATCATTGGTGAAATAGCCAATAATTCCCCCAGCTATAGGAGGAACAAACAACAAGAATAAGTTAAAAAGATCCAAAACAAAAATCGAGTTGTGTAGAACTTAAAAAGCAGGTAATAGGTAAGTTTAAAATATGATTAAAAAAGTCATAATTTTACACTAGTTATATAATTTATTAAATAGGTGAAGTAAATAGGTTAGGTACCACGCCCTGGGTGGTTTAGGAACTATAGAGTAGGGAGTAGGTAATAGGGAATAGAGAACTTCCGTTCAGGGAATAGGGAAAAAATCCTGTGTACCTCATTACTAGTAGAAACACTATGTATGGCTGCAGTTCCTTAACAATTATTAGGTTTGAGGATTAATTAAAATATGCACCATCCCTCACCTTTATCCTTGCTGCCTTTATACTTGCTATCTTCATCTTTTATACTTCAAGAATTGATGTAATGCCCAATCTCTATTTTAGGCTTTCTCCAAAAGTGACATCCTGCGACACTAAACCCTAACGGGATATAATACACATTGCCGTTGATGGCACTGTTCGTTTTCTTTTTCTTTAAACCATGACTGAAGTACCACCAGGCTCTCCTGAAAGTCACCCTCAAACCAATTCAGAACAGATAAATACAGAAGATTTATTAACTTTACTGCGGCGCAAAGAACGCAACTGGGTGGAGTGGGGTCAAGCCTGTCAGCAGCTACAAAAAGCTGGCTACAGTTCTCAGGTAATTTTTGAAGAAACTGGGTTTGAGCCAATTCAACAGAATCAAGTGATGGTGGCATCTCAGGTTTACACAAGTTTGATTACAGTCGGGGTATCCGATGAAGTGCGATCGCGTTTTGAGAGTACTGGTAGCGATTCCCTGTACGAGTTGCGGATTCTCACCCAAGAGGAACGAGCTGCTGCTGCTGAATTTCTCGTTGCTAGAAACTTGAACTCCGAAGGAGCCCATGAAGTTGCCAAAGCACTCAAGACCTTTTCCCGCAGAAGCCGTCCACCGGAGGGATTCACCAATCATCCTGGTGATGCTGTTGCCTATCAGTATTGGAAACTTGCCAAACAACACAATGATTTGCAAGAACGTTCTCGTTTGATTGCCCGAGGCTTGATGTTTGCTCATACTCAACAAGCCCGGCAACAAATCGAAGAATTACTCACAGGAGCGTTTGGTAGCACTCAGCGTCCAGCCCCCAGATTACCCATATACCGCCTTGAAGCTGAAGAAGATTTGCCCCGTTTGCTTCCGGTAGTGGGTGCCTTACCCCTGACAATAGCTGATCTCAACCAGGTTCTTAAAACTGACTATACCGGTGCTTTCAATATAGTTAAAGGGCTTCGAGAGCAGACGTTTGTAGCAGTACCCGGCTGGCAGGTAGTTTTGAAGGCACAAGATCCAGTGGTGATTTTGTGTAACAGTAATCAGCTGCCTATTCAACAGAATAACAAACCTGAAGAGATTTTGCTTATTATTGACCGCTCACAGCAGCAGTGGGATGGGGACAGCTACTTTTTGGTTGAAGAATCAGGACAGTTAGAGATTAAGTGGTTTCCAGATTCTCCTGATGTTAGTTTTTTGGGACGCCTCATCCTAGTATTACGACCGAAAAAAATTCTGGATGAAGCCTTGAGTCAAGATGTTTGGCAAATTGATGAGTAATTAGTCATTAGTTATTAAGTTAGTTAATTTCTGTTTTGTTGACTCTTGACTCTTGGGTGTTGACTCTTAAAAATTACCCTCAACAAAACCCTTTTCATCAGGCTCAAGTAGTTCGATTAGCCAGTACTGCATAGAATGGATCGCCTAAAGTGATGCCAAGCTGTAGCAGAAAAGTAGGAAGCGGCGATGGTCGAGCCACAACCTCAGGCGAACTAAATCCAGGAATAGACTGGTAATAGGTTTTCACTAACTCCACTCGACTTTTCTCTGTCCCATCTCGCCAGGACTGAATCGCCTTTTGAAAAAACATTCGGTTAGAAAAGCTAATAATTGCCATTCCCCCTGGTTTTAAGACGCGATGAATCTCAGCAAAAACTTTTTCCGGGTACTGAATATACTGAACTGAAACAGCAATCAGTACAGCATCAAAGTCTTGGTCAGGCAATGGCAATTGCTGGTTTTGATTCAGGTCTTGGATAAAGTAGTGATTAAGTCTAGGATTTTTGACCAGTTCTTCCAGATTCATTCCATGCCCCTCAACATGAGCAAACTCCATGTCTTCTGGTAAGTGAGAAACCCAACTGCTCATCAGATCGAGGATGCGGGTGTTGGGTTGTAGTCGCTCCCGGTAGAGGTTTACCAGCTGATCGATAAAGCCCTCATCGACATGAGTCACAAACCTTGGAAATGAATAGAACAGAGCATCATCGCTCTCATCCAATTTACTGCGTTGAAGGCGCCGGTCACTCATCTTATTATGATATGGTACGTATCTTGCTCACGAATATTATAAAGATTTATGAAGTTTATGGTAAGTATTTCTGAGTTTGGGTTACTGCAAGGAATATTTTGAGCCGGTTAGACAGGGTTCTACAAAAAAAATAGGGAAGAGTGTTAATATCTCTTCCCCATTGTTGATTTTGGTTTTGATTTTGGTTGTCTTGGTTTCGGTTTTGGAGTGCCTTCCGACTTTCCTTAAGCTTCCGCCCCAGCATCTGAGTCTGTTTTTTCAGTTGTTTGCGCCGTCCAGAGCCTCCTTTTCCTTTCCAGTTACGCCCCTCTCGGCGGGGCGATTCCCACCGTTTTAGTCTTTGTGCCATCAATTTTGCCCCTTAGTTACAGTGGGCGGGGAGAGACTCGAACTCTCATGACCATAAGGCCGCCACATTTTGAGTGTGGTGCGTCTACCAATTTCGCCACCCGCCCGTTTGGGCATCTCCTTTATTATAACTAATTAACCGCTGATTTAACAAGGACTGATAAGATTGAGAACTTGCCCAACGGTCAATTTCTCTCGCCCGTAGTACAGGTAAGGGATGGCTCAGTTGAGAGATCTGCAATTGTTTGAGTACTTGACCCAGCTCAGTATCACCGACACTATCGTAAGCCCTAGCTTGAGCGATAAACGCATCTAGGTTCAGTTGTGGTGCCAGAGTTGGGGAACCACCAGCTAGTTTCATCAATACAGACATGACCACTCTCGGATTTTGAGTAGCCAGTAAAGCAGCGCGATCGCAACTAAATTCCGCACATCGTAGCCACTCTAACATCTTCTCCTGTATGCTTTGAGCAATGAGCATCCCCCAATTCGGAATTAAACTAGCCGCTAATACCATGATATTGAGCGGTGTTAAGTACACCCCATGTTCACATTTGAGATGACCCAGTTCATGGGCAATAACCGCCTGAATTTCCTCTGGTGTCAGCAGATCAATTAAAGAGGTGTGCAAGACAATGAAAGGCTGTTTACCCCGCATAGCAAAGGTATAGGCATTGGGAGCGGGATTTTGCTGCACATAAAGCTGAGGCGGCTCTAAATCTAAAGTTGTGCAGGCATCTTCGAGTAGTTTATGAAGATGGGGCAGTTGATTTTCTCCCACCAAAACACTAGCAGCAATATTGTTCAGGTAAAAAAACTGTTCCGCCACCGGACCTAGTAGATTTCGCACCACCAAGTCTATCCCTGGCAACTGTTTCAGGGCTGTGGTTGCTTCCAAATCTAGAGGATGACGAAAATGATCTGCCTTCAGACCAAATAGTGATGTTTTACTCATTAGCTGTTAGTCCTTAGTCATTAGTAATTACTTATTAGTCTAGGACTTCCCCAAAATCTATGGCTCAAGCCTAATCTATTGTAGGGGTACAAGCCTTGCAGCCTAACTAGTTATAGCACTATCTCTATATAGCTAATTCTATAGCGCCACTGCCTAATTCTTCTTACCCTGGGTTGTAGTCTTGAATTGACAGACTTTAAACTAACAATCCCCTAAACGCTAAACGACTTACCACAGCCACAGCTTTGATTGGCATTGGGATTGGTGAATTGGAAGCCACCACCAATCATAGCATCGCTGTAATCCAGTACCAGACCGTAGAGATAAAGCAGACTTTTTGGATCACAGATTATTTTGAAGCCATCGTAGTCAAAGATTTCATCATTCTCCCGAATGTTACTAGGTTCTTCAAAATCCATCATGTAAGACAGTCCTGAACAGCCTCCTTGGCGAACACCAACTCGCAGGTAAAGGTCTTTTCCTTGACTTTGTTGCAGGGCTAAAACATGCTTTAGGGCTTTATCTGTCAGTTGAATACCTTTTTGCTGTGACTCAGTTGCTTGTGCCATTGCTTACTTTTAACTCCTAATTTTGGTTTGGTGTTAAGTTATTGTGCATCGTGAAGAAAGATAATTATCAGGCTGTAACCCAAGAGTTAGCTTAGAGTATCTCATCAAACTAGATGCTTGAGAGCTTATAGCCGAATCAGCTCTGCCTGTTGACAGTTTTGCTGTTTATCGATAATTATCTAATTTTCGTGAACTAGAAATGATTGGGGGTTTTAAAATTTATTCTAACGATTCTTTAGGCTACCATGCATTAATCATGCTACGTTGCATTATCAATCTAAGTTATGGTTTAACCTTCCACCGTGACTGAGATACTGGCTAATCTCTTCTTCACTAACTCGGTAACCACAGTTAATAATCATCTTCTGTACTTGTTTGCTGCACTGCACCCCTTGCTCAGATATACCCAGACAGTTATAAACTGTCCTGAGTTGAGAGAATTCAGCCTTGTCATGGAACAAGCTCTCCCCCTCCCCAGGATGGGCGATTTCTTGCCAAAGTCTCAAGGCTTGTAAGTGATACGCTAAGGCATGGGGGTAATTTCCCAAGTGGTAGTGAACCGCTCCGATATAATCTAAGCTTCTGGTGTTAGCATGAAGTGGTTTACTCAGTTCCTGACCAATCTCCAAAGCTTGATGATAGAAATCCAATGCCCGTAGTTCTTCACCTAGTCGGAAGTAAACTGTGCCAATCCTCTCAAGAGTAGTTAACTTCCGACTAGAGTGACGAGAGGATGTTTTTTTTTCGTGAATGCTTAGGGCTTGCTCCAACACAGCAAGAGCTTGACGGTATCTTCCAAGCTGGGTATAAGCTTCCCCTATATTTTCCAGTGCTCTTCCTTCGCCCTCAATTGAATTGCCTAAGTTTTGAAAAATCTTCATAGCTTGGCGAAAGCATCTCAGAGCCAGTACTGGTTGATGCCAGTTATTGTGAATTTCCCCTAGGTGATTAAGGATTTTAGCAATTTCTGAGTGATCTTGAGTTTTTTGGAAAATCCTCAATGCTTTTAGATAAACCTTAAATGCCTTATCATCCTGGTTAGTCTGGCAATAAGCCATTCCGAGATGATGAAGAATGACACCTACACTCTTGGGCGAACCAACATCATTGGCCATTTGTAAACTTTGCACGAGACACTTGATGCCCCAGGCATACTCTCCCAAACGGCAATGAACTAAGCCAATGCGTTTGAGAGTATCCACTTGACCAGTCAAATCTTCGTTAGTTTGACAAATTGCTAAGGTGTTTTGCAGTGTTTTTAGTATATTTTGTAACTGACTTTGGCGATACTTACGAGCTTGAGGTTGGAAAGGATAATCTCCTGCATTCTTGTTTTGGTGTTGATCGACTTCAGTTTCAACTAGATTCTGAACCAAATGTGCCATAGTAATATTGCTCCCTGATGTAGATGGGGGGGGATGATGGAGCCCAAGAAACTTGAGTAGCCCATCTCCATTGCTCATTTTCAGCAGTTATGTCTCTGTTTTACCTCGGTTACCAGAGATAAGATTCCTCACAACTTGCTGTATATTCCTAAATATATTTTTCAGTAAGTTAAGGAAATTATTGAGCTATTTATAAAAATTAACATCAGTAGCCTATGCACACTAATCTCGAAGAACCTAGTTGCCGTCATACATACTAGCTTCTTTCCCCATCTGCCCGTTAGCCGGTTGCGGAGGATCGGCTTTTTGAAGCGAACTCACTCTCAAAATCTGTCCTGAGAAGGGTCACACCTACTCGAATAAGGAAGTAGTAGATGCACCCTGATCACCGCCCCCAGCTTTTACAGGTTGGGGGTTTCCTGATTTTTTAACCTATTTCTCTGTGGTTCAGTCTTTTGAGCACTAACCACTTATTTTCCTCGAAGAGCAGTAATTTCTTTAAGCCTCAGCTAACACAAATAAACTCCCGCACCTGTTCTAGATAAACCCCTGGAGCCTCCAACATCGGAAAGTGAGCTGTATCAGGAATTTCAACATACTTGACGTTTTGACTTAATTGTGAAGCTCTACGCCCTAGTGCTGAAGGAATAATTTTGTCATATTCACCAGACACTAGCAGGGTTGGCACCTTTAACTGAGCGAACTTATTAGGCATTACCTCAGCCGCATACTTACTAACTGCAGTCAGCATTGTTCCCAAAGCAGCTTCATAATCAGCCATTAGGTAATCTTCCAAAAAAATCCGGCTCACTGCCCTAGGTAGGGGATGGTGCAAAAATCGCATCATGAACACGGTACCGGCCAAGGGAATATTTAACAACCAACCGGGGCGGAACTTAACTACTAACTGACCAACTTTGTGAAAAGCGGTGAAGGATTTCTCGTCATAATCAAAAATACCGCTATTGTTCAAAATTGCCTGCTCAACCCGCCCAGGATAACGATTGAGAAACATCGTAGCAGCAGATGCCCCTAGGGAGTGGGCATTGATATATATACGATCAAGTCCCAGGGTGTCTAACAACACCACTAAATCTTCAGCATAGTCCTCCATCTCATAGGTCAAGTTTGTCCCCTGTTGGGGTAATTTTGACCTACCAAACCCCCTTAGGTCATATAGGAGGCAGTCAAAGGTATTGGATAGAGCTTTAGCGGTACTTTCCCAGTAGCGAGACGAGCCACACCAGCCATGGATAAAGACCATCACAGGTTTATTTCCAAAAGCTGTTGACTTCTTTACCCATTCATAGTAGTGTTCTACACCCCGAATTTGAATGTAAGGCATTTTTTTGATCCTTGTCCTTTGTTAATTGAAAATCAACAATTAACAATTAACAATTAACAATTAACAATCAACAATTAACAAGCAATAAATTTTATGTTGACCAATGACAAATGAAAAATTACTACTATGCTACTACTATGCTGATTCTGGCTTTGGCAATGAAGAAGGATGAACCAATAGTTCAGCAGTTGAGCGCTTCTCTACCATTTCCCTTGTGATTGTACAGCGAGTGACATCCTTACGAGAAGGCAACTCGTACATCACTTCCAGCATCAATTCTTCCACAATGCCCCTTAACGCCCTAGCACCAGTTTTACGACGGTAAGCTTCCTGGGCCAACGCTCGAATTGCATCTGGCATAAACTCCAAGTTAACATTGTCCATCTTCAGCAGCTTCATATACTGTTTGACCAGTGCATTCTTGGGTTCTGTCAAAATTGCCATCAGCGCTTCCTCATCCAGAGGTTCAATGACCGCTACCATTGGTATGCGACCAATGAACTCGGGAATCATGCCGAATTTCACCAAGTCATCGGGCTGCAAGTGTCGCAGAATATCTGCTGTGCGCTTTTCCTTCGACTGATTCTCTCCAGGCTGAATAAATCCCATGGAACGCTTGCCTAGGCGTTGCTCAACCACCTTATCCAAACCAACAAACGCACCACCGCAAATAAACAGAATATTGCTGGTGTCAATCTGAATGCAGTCTTGATAAGGATGTTTGCGTCCACCTTGAGGGGGCACATTAGCAATTGTTCCTTCTAGCATTTTCAGCAATGCTTGCTGGACTCCTTCCCCAGAAACATCCCTGGTAATGGAGGGATTTTCACTCTTGCGGGCTACCTTATCGATTTCATCAATATAGATAATCCCTCGCTGGGCTTCCTCCACATCAAGATCTGCCACTTGCAATAGTCGCAGTAAGATGTTTTCTACATCTTCGCCAACATAACCAGCTTCTGTCAGGGTTGTGGCATCTGCCACAGCAAAAGGCACATCTAATATTTTGGCTAAGGTTTGGGCGAGTAATGTTTTACCACAACCAGTAGGACCAATGAGAAGAATGTTGGACTTTTGTAGCTCTATGCCATCATCCATTATTCCCTGACCCTGACCCTGAGCTTTAGATTGGAGCAAGCTTAGGCGCTTGTAGTGGTTGTACACAGCCACTGACAGAACTTTTTTGGCTTCCTCCTGACCAATCACATGGTCATCTAGATACCGTTTTATTTCCCTGGGTTTGGGAATCTGATTCATTGAAATGCGGTTAGCACGGGGACGACGTTTCTTGGCAGGTTCTGGTCGAGGAGCAGGCTGGGGAGCAGGCGCACCGGAATCGAGTAACTCCTCATCTAAAATTTCATTACATAAATCAACACACTCATCACAAATATAGACTCCGGGGCCAGCAATTAATTTGCGTACTTGCTCTTGAGACTTACCGCAGAAGGAACATTTTAGATGGGAGTCGTATTTAGACATAAGAAGCCTCTTTCTAAATAGAAGCGACAGCTGCTTCCTGGTTAGGAAGATTCTGCCGGGAGATCACCTGGTCAATTAAACCATAGTCTTTAGCTTCCGCCGCTGACATGAAAAAGTCGCGTTCGGTATCTTCGGCAATTTGAGCCACCGGTTTACCGGTGTGATTAGCCAGTAATTCGTTAAGGGTTTGCTTGTGGTATAGAATTTCCTTAGCTTGAATTTCTATATCCACCGCTTGTCCCTGAGCACCGCCAAGGGGCTGGTGAATCATAATCCGAGAATTGGGCAATGCCATCCGCTTACCAGCAGCTCCCCCTGCTAGGAGAAATGCGCCCATACTAGCAGCTAAGCCATAGCATATGGTAACCACATCTGGGCGCACTTGCTGCATAGTATCATATATTGCCATCCCTGCAGTTACCGAGCCACCTGGGGAGTTGATATACAATTGGATATCCTTTTCCTCGTCTTCGGCTTCTAGGTATAACAACTGGGCAACAATTGAGTCAGCTACCACGTCATCGACCTGGGTTCCCAAAAAAACAATGCGTTCTCGCAGCAGCCGCGAATAAATGTCAAATGCTCGTTCTCCCATTCCAGACTGCTCTACCACCATTGGTACAACACTACTGGAGGTGATTTGGTATTGGTCTAGAGAACTTAAGCTGGTGATTGAGGAATGAGGGGAAACAGATTGCAGCATAGATTGCAGCATAGGATACAATTCGCCAAGACCTCTCGAGTTACTAATAAAGGTGCTATTTAACAAGGGCACGAATAGGCATAAAGTCAAAGTCTCTATAGAAACTATTATGCCTTAACTGTTTGCTTGTTGGTGCAAGAAGAGTTGACGGTTAGAGAGTTGAGTATTATTTATAAGCCTAAGCTGTTGAGCATCTAGTGTTGAAAAGCGATCTAAGCTGAGTCTTGGGTTTCAGCCTCACAATTCTAAAAGTTAAATCATCAGCAGCTTAGCCACTCCCTACCGCGTCCGTTGGGCAAATCAGCAACAAGGCCAACTCTAGGATTTACTCAGAAACTGGTTCAGCTGGTACTTCAATGGTTTGGGAAGCCGCATCGGTGGTTTCTAGTTCAGTTACTGTAACGGCCGTATCTTCTGCTTCAGTTTCTTCTTCTGCGGTGATGGTTCCTTTGGGAACCAGCTCTATAGTACCGTGATCTTCTAACCATTTAATGGCTTTGAGTTTGAGCAAATCGGACTCGACGAATTCCCTCAGCCGATCCGGATCTACCTCTTGACCAGCCAACTCCTTCATCAATTCTTTACTTTTCGCTTCTATTTCCGACTCTTCAAGGGTTAGGGATTCACGTTTAGCTATTTCCTTAAGGGCTAGGGATTGTCGGAGGCTTTGGATGGCATCAGGACGTGATCGCTCTCGCAGCTGTGGTAGATTCTCTTCAGTAAATAGCCTTTTAACATCCATGCCCAACTGTTGCATCTGGATTGCTGTTTGGGTCAAAATTGTTTGGAGTTCCTGGTCAATTAGGGTTTCAGGCAAGTCAACTTCAACCTTTTCCAGGAGCGCGTTGATTAAAGCCTCCTCCTTGCTGGCTTGCGTTTCTTGATCAGCTTTTTCCTGAAACTCCTGCTGTAAATATTCCCGTAACTCTGCCAAGGTTTCCTTATCACTAACTTCTTGAGCGAAGTCGTCATCTAACTCTGGCAGCTCTTTTTCCTTGATTTCTTTTAGGGTGATGCTAAATACCGACGAATTGCCAGCTAAATCTTCTAGGGGGTAATCTGCAGGAAACGTCACTGGTACTTCTTTATTCTGATCAGGATTCATACCAACGATCCCTTGAAGAATGTCCTCTATGAACTTGCCTTCCCCAAGTTCAATTTCAAAATCCTTAGCCTCACCGTTAGGTATTACTGAGCCTTCATCCTCTTCGCTATCACCAGTAAATCGACCGACATAATCCACCACGACCACATCTCCCATCTGGGCTGGGCGTGATTCCACTGGTACTAGGGTAGCCTGCTCAACACGCCGTTGTTCGAGAAAATTATCCACGGCATCCGGTTCAACCTTAGTTTCCTCAGCTTTCACACTTAAGCCATTGTATTCCCCTAAATTTACCACTGGTGGCACATCCACCGATGCGGTGAAAGTTAGGGGTTCTCCTGGTTTGAACTGGCTGAGCAAATCTTCTAAGGTAGAGGTTAAATTATAGTTTCCTAGTGCCTCAATTTGGGCTTGCTCAATTGCCTGCTTTAGACTACTGTCGAGCAACTCTTCGATGGCAGCAGCTTTTACGTGTTGGCCACCAAGACGTTGTAGCAAAACCTGACGGGGTACCTTCCCTTGGCGAAACCCAGGAATTTTGACTGTGCGGGAAAGGTTTTGTAAAACCTTTTCATAGGCTTTTTTGGTCGTTTCAGCCGGAATTTCAATTTCCAGACCAACCTGGCTAGCGGGAAGTTTTTCCTGAGTTACTTTCATTGACGCTTGGGTGTGAAGAGTTAATTGTTTAATGAGTTGGGACAGTTGATAGTCAACCTGGCTGAATCAAAGATTCGACCTGGGGACTCCTATATTACTTTAGGTGTTGCCTGCTTCGACCAACAAAATTCACCAAAAAGATTTACATTGTTTCAGCCAAGGTATTTATCCACATTAAGTAGTTGCCCTAGCTGACGGTAGTTCCCATTAAGGGGTTTGGCAACCAGCGTCGCTGTGAGGAACTTCTCAAGGGGTTTGAGTCAAAACGCCGATATCCAAAGGAGTAGAGGTAAAAATTAACGGTTATCGAGTATCCCGTGCCGATGGACAACCTCTACATTGGATGGGACTAGACGGGAGAATCCAAAGCAATTATGGTATGCTGATCCTAACAACCAGTTCAGCGTGAAGCACATCTACCAGTTCGTTTCCGGCAGTAGAAAAAACTATCTATAGGTGGTTACTACAGCCTTTAAGCAAGCTCTTAGTCGATCAGAGCTTTTCAATTGTACATAACACGCCAGTCGATCACTCTGGCGGAGGCTTAGTAGGGCAGTGTGAGCAGTTACACTCGCGCTAATTGATAAGTTTATTAATATTTGGGCATTCCAGGCATTTTATTAAGACGCCAATGGGCTATAGCGAACAGGGTAAGGGAAAAAATCAATAAGAAGGCATTATTATCAACAATATTGATAAAAAAGTGCAATAGTCCGGAAAATCAAGACTTAATATGGTCGTAATCCTTCCTTATTATGACATTTTGGCTCAATTGCCCTTAACCTGCAGCAAACCGTTATCAGAGGTCAAATACCTAGTAAGGGAAAAAAAATTTAGATACTCTTAAAGAATGCACTGATTAAATTATCACGCACATTTACTATGTTCAATTGAATGAGTGGAGGAAAGTCATTTGTCTAGTCAAGTTCGCGTTGCCATCTTAGGCGCAACGGGTGCCGTAGGTGAAGAACTACGGTTACTCTTGCAAAGCCGAAACTTCCCACTGGCTGACCTTAAGCTGTTAGCTTCACCCCGCTCTGCTGGTCGTGTCATCCCCTTTCAGGGAGAAAAGTTACGAGTGGAAGCGGTGGGAGAGCACTCTTTTGATCAGGTAGATTTGGTCTTAGCATCAGCTGGGGGGGCAACGTCGAAAGCTTGGGCAGCTATTGCTGTAGAAAGTGGTGCAGTGGTCATTGATAACTCCAGTGCCTTTCGGATGGATCCACAAGTACCTCTAGTGATTCCGGAAATCAATCCAGAGGCAGCAGCAAATCATCAAGGAATTATTGCCAATCCCAATTGCACTACGATTTTAATGGGTATGGCAGTATGGCCATTACATCAGGTACAGCCAGTAAAACGCATAGTGGTAGCTACTTATCAATCCGCTAGTGGTGCTGGAATGAAAGCAATGGAAGAATTAAAATTACAGACTCAGGCAATTTTGAAAGGAGAAACCCCACCAACAGACAGCTTTCCTTATCCCCTGGCATTTAACTTGTTCCCCCACAACTCCCCCTTAAATGAGCAGGGGTACTGTCAGGAAGAAATGAAAATGGTCAATGAAACCCGCAAAATATTTAATGCTCCACAGTTAAAAATTAGTGCTACCTGTGTACGGGTTCCCGTACTGCGTGCTCACTCAGAAGCAGTTAACCTGGAATTCGACCAGCCTATGCCAGTAGATCAGGCAAGAGAAATATTAGCCACTGCTCCTGGAGTAAAACTAGTGGAAGATTGGCAGGCGAACTACTTCCCTATGCCTATTGATGCGTCGGGTAATGACGAAGTACTAGTGGGTAGGATTCGAAAAGACCTTTCTCACCCTTGTGGTCTAGAAATTTGGTTGAGTGGAGACCAGATTCGTAAGGGTGCTGCCTTGAATGCAGTGCAAATTGCTGAGTTATTGGTAGCCAAAAATTTGCTAAAGTCCTTAGTCCCAAGTCCTTAGTCCGTTTTAGAAGCGCAAAAAGTATTCTGGAACAGCAAGCTTTACCAAAGAGCAATGACTAATGAATAATGGCTAATGACCAATAACCAATAATTAATGAGGAGTGAGAAAAGGGTGGTCAATTTTGGACGTGTGCTAACGGCGATGATTACGCCGTTTAAGGAAGATAGCAGCGTCAATTATGCTGTGGCAGAGGATTTAGCAACCCATTTGGTTGATAATGGGACAGATACTTTGGTGGTATGTGGTACCACTGGTGAGTCTCCTACCCTTACCTGGGATGAAGAGTACCAACTATTCCAAGTAGTCCAAAAAGCAGTTGCAGGTAAAGCCAAGGTAATTGCTGGAACGGGTTCAAATTCTACAGAAGAAGCGATCGCTGCTACTGAAAAAGCTGCTAAACTAGGGTTAGATGGATCATTACAAGTTGTACCGTATTACAATAAGCCGCCACAGTCAGGACTATACCAGCATTTCCAAGCGATCGCCAAATCGAGTCCTGACTTTCCCCTGATGCTCTACAATGTACCGGGTCGCACAGGACAAAATCTCCAACCGGAGACCATTGCTCGTTTAGCCCAAATTCCTAATATCGTAGCGGTTAAAGAGGCTAGTAGCGACTTCGAACAGACTAGTCAAATTAGGCGTTTAACCCCACCAGATTTTGCCATCTATTCTGGCGATGACTCCTTTACCCTAGCCACCTTGGCACTAGGAGGATCAGGTGTAGTTAGTGTAGCTAGTCATATGGTTGGTTCCCAAATTCAACAGATGATTAAAGCTTTTGAGGAGGGGAAAACTACCGAGGCTACTCAAATTCACCTCAAGCTTTTCCCCTTATTTAAAGTACTCTTTTGTACTACCAATCCTATCCCCATCAAAACAGCACTAGAACTTCAAGGTTGGCAGGTGGGTAGTTTTCGCTCACCGCTTTGCGAGCTACCCTCTGAATTAAAATCCCGTTTAAAGGAGGTTCTAATTGAGCTGGATTTAATATAAATCAGTACTAATTTTTTGTACCAATTACCTTTGATCAGATCTATCTTCGCTTTGTAAGGGAGGAAAGATGAATGACTTCTTAGCGAAGACTATGTTATGGGTTGCGAGGGAGATTAGTGAGCTATGTAATAGTTGTTTATTTAAGTTTGGCTTTCTTTCTCCCTAATTTTTCCCTATTATTTTCTTTCCTATTATTTTCACGTTTATTTGCTAATAATGATTTTAGCATGAAAAGCTATACATCATTGCTTTATATGTGTGCTGAATATCTATATTTAAAAGGTAATTTTTATCACTTTTTTTTCAAATTTTTACTAGCCAAAAAAATCCGAGGAGTCAAATGACTAAGCAAACATCTAAACCAGCTTTAAAAATTATTCCTCTGGGGGGACTCCATGAAATTGGCAAGAACACTTGTGTTTTTGAATTCAATGACGAAATCCTGCTCTTAGATGCTGGAATTGGCTTCCCTAATGATGAGATGCATGGAATTAATATCGTCCTACCCGATATGACCTATTTACGGGAAAATCAGCACAAAATCAAGGGCATGATTGTCACTCACGGTCATGAAGACCATATTGGTGGCATTCCCTATCATTTAAAGCAATTTGATATTCCCGTGATTTATGGACCTCGCTTAGCCATGGCATTACTTCAAGGCAAGCTAGAAGAAGCTGGTGTAGCTGACCACACGGAATTGAAACGTGTAATGCCCCGTGAAAAGGTACGTATCGGTTCTTCATTCCTTGTAGAATTTATTCGCAATACTCACTCGATTGCTGATAGCTTTACCATTGCCATTCATACGCCAGTAGGTGTGATTATCCATACAGGTGATTTCAAAGTTGACCATACCCCTGTGGATGGAGAATTCTTCGATTTCCAAAGACTAGCGGAACATGGGGAAAAAGGGGTCTTGTGCTTGATGAGTGACTCGACTAACGCCGAAGTTCCCGGACATACTCCATCTGAACGTTCGGTTTATCCCAATCTAGAACGGGCCATTGCCCAAGCACCAGGACGAGTACTAGTGACTACCTTTGCCTCCTCAGTTCACCGGATAAGTATAGTCCTGGATATCGCCCAAAAACAAAACCGGAAGGTGGCAATTGTGGGTCGTTCCATGCTGAATGTGATTGCCCACGCTCGTAGCCTGGGTTATATTAAATGCCCAGATAACTTGTTTGAGCCGTTAAAAGCCGTTAAAAATATAGCACCAGAAAAAATTCTGATTCTGACAACGGGTTCTCAAGGTGAACCGCTAGCGGCAATGACTCGCATTTCTAAAGGGGAACACCGGGAAATTCAAATCCAAGCAGGGGACACAGTGGTCTTCTCTGCCAACCCCATTCCTGGTAATACCATTGCGGTGGTGAATACCATTGATCGCTTAATGAAGCTGGGAGCCAATGTTGTATATGGTCGTAAGCATGGCATTCATGTTTCTGGTCACGGCGCTCAGGAAGACCATAAACTGATGTTGGCTCTAACACGACCAAAATTCTTTATGCCGGTGCATGGTGAACATCGAATGCTAGTTCAACATGCCAAGATGGCTCATAGTATGGGTATCCCTGTGGAAAATACTGTGATTACGGACAATGGGGATGTAGTGGAGTTATCTGAGGACAGCATTAGTATTACAGGTAACGTCCCCTCAGGTATTGAACTGGTAGACCGCACTGGTATTGTTCATGACAATGTTTTGAAAGAACGTCAGCAGTTGGCGGGAGATGGAGTAGTGACTGTAGCTGCAGCAATCAGTTGGGATGGCAAACTCCTTGCCAAGCCAGAAATTCATCTTCGGGGTGTGGTCTCACCGTTAGAAACATCCCTCCTGCAACAGTTGGTGATCAAAAGAATTGAAAGGACATTAAGCGATCGCTGGTCAGATTTTGATAAATCCTTGACAGGCAAACCGACGGAAATTGATTGGGAAGGCTTGCAAAAGCAAATTCAAGCTGACCTCCAGCGTTTAGCTCGCCGGGAACTCAGGAGTCGTCCGCTGGTTGTGTTCTTGCTGCAAACCCCAGAGGAACCACCAGTTAAGGTCACAGGTACACGACGTCGGCGCTCTACTGCCAAAGTGGCATCATAAGCAGAAGGGTAAAGGTTCGCCCTTGGCGTCCTTTTTCCATTATTTTCGTCCTTAATTCCCAAAAAGACTGACTTCAACACTCACAAACAACTAAATGTTGAAGTCAGTCTTTTTTTTATGACATTAGAGCCACTGATGAGTTATTCTAATCAGTGTGATGAGTTATTCTAATCAGTGTGATTACTCAATCCCTATTGCCAAATTGCCAAGATCCGTAATACTCACCAAGCTTGGTCATTATGGATCTTGGCAGGATATAAGTAGATGCAGTTAATTACACAGATAAGCTAGTCTCACAGATAAGCTAGTACACATTTACTAGTACACATTTAACTGATCTATTGGAATTGATCACAGCTTGTTGGCAGTTTATGCTTAACCCTTAACAGTCAACTATGCTTCAAGCTTGCTGCTTTAAAAGCTACCCTTGCCAGCTATCAGCTCTGATGCCCCTGTAGCGAAGGAGCTGAGGCGGTCGTACTAAACCAAAAGCTCAGTTTATGTCCCTGAAAAGTATAGAAATCAGTTGCTCCAATTGAGTAGCGTAAATGAGTATTAGCCTTACCTGCTTTACACTAACTGCTTTCTATAGGAAAGATTTTTCCTGACTAGCGCCATTTTTGTGTCGATTGACTATATATATTTAATTCAATTTTAAGATCAGCTGCTGATATCCAGCGGCGAAAAGACCCTATTCAAATAGTGATAGGGTCAGGACAAAAAAAGGCGGTATGCCTGTAATAACCACCAAGATCAGCTCTCCTCAGGCAGAGGGGGAGTGTTATCTTGCTCTGGCAAGATATACATAAAAATGATCCTCTGTCAATCCGGTATGAGAAAGATATCTTGTGTAGTTATATTACAGGCGACTGGATTACCGCCTACTAGTAGTATCACAGGTAAAAAACATGAGTGTATCTGATTATACAATAAGTAAGCTAATCATTACAAGCCGGGTTTGGATTAACCCAGGAAAAGATTCCTCCAAGATTACAATTCCTGCCTTACTCGGCAAGACCAGGAAGACTTTTGATCTGCTTGAGTCATTACGGCAGTGGCTGAACCAAATTGAGGTTGATAACCCCAAATTAGCCCACCGTCTCTGCCGACTAATTCCAGCCCAGTGTCCTTTTGAACGGCAGATTAAACTGTTCAATCGCACTCTAATTCGGATTCCACCATTGTGTAAACTCAATCCTGTCTATGATGAAGTGGTAGCCCTGCGCTTCCGAGCACTGTCTTATCTGGCGGATGAATGTGGTGAAGATATCACCTGTTACTGCTAAAATTCCGAAACGAGAATTTTAGCTGCGGGCGTCGGGAAACCGTGCCTATTAGAAAACATCATGGCCATTATTGCCCTAAAAGCCTGGTATCTCCAGAAATACGAACCCATCAAAGAATTGGAGAAACGCCACCATGACCTGCGTTTGAGCAAAAATAGTTTGCTTAAGTCAGGCTTAAGAGCAGATTTTTTGGATGATAGCCAGGATGTGAAAAACTCTGAATGGTTTATGCGTTACCTAGCAGGGGAAACAGTCGAGTTTTACATAGAAGGTAGTGGGGGCTATGCCATTTCCAATATTGACTTGATTTCTCACGAGATTTACTTCACAAAGCGAGAGGTAATGGCACAACTGTCGCCAATAATCTTTGTGAGTTACCAGACTGAATACAGTGCCTCTAGTGAGGCTTTGCGTAGCACCCTGTCAGATACCCTAGACACCTTTAATCAGCGATCGCGTTTACCCCTAACTCTAGAAGAATCCCGACGCCCAATTGGTGAACCAATGCGCTTGGGCAGTACCCAGATGCGCAAAATCCGCAAAAGTCTGGTATTCATTGCTGATGGCACCCCGGTGGCTGGTCTAGCAACGGAAAACAAACCCTTAGTGATCCCTAGTCCCTATGTTTGTGTGGAAATCGGCTATGCTTTAACGGCTAAGCCGACGGAACAGATTTTGCTCGTGAACATGAAACGACCAGATTTACCAGGACAGTTTCCTTTTGATCTGCCTAGCTACCAGCAGCTGATCTGTCAAAATCCACAGGAACTGCGCCAAATGTTGCCAACGGTGATGGAAAATTTGCTAAAACGGTTTAATTTATCAACCTAAGTAGTCTGTGAATGTCAAGCAAGACTGGTGGATAAAGGACAAAGGACGTTTAATGGGATTTGGTGTATTGGGAATCCCTTTGACCTTTGTCCTTTGACTTTTTGCCTTCCCCTTCAAGGTCGCTGATAATAGTTGGGATGGATTAAGGAGAATTTTCTATGCCAAGAACCCCAGACGAGTACGCTGTTTACATTCTTTTGTCAAGTGGTCACCGGGAAGAAGTACGGTTTGCCACAATTAAAGAGTTTCAAAAGTGGTATAGTGGCGAACTTATCCCAAAATCTAACTCTGAAGACTTCATTAGCGTACCTATTAAAAATGTCCAAGGGGAGTACATGGTAGTACGTCCTGCTCGTATCACTGCTATCCGGGTGGAACCTATTTTCTCTGGTAGCGTCGAACGTTTTTAATACAGCTTCACTGCTTTGACTGGTCAATAGCTGGTGATTGAATTCTTGGCAAGTATGAGAAAAACTCTAACTAGGATTTCCCTGACCATAGGAATAGCTCTCCTAACGATTAGTGGTGCTGCAGTTGCTAGTGTTCCTCTGGAAGCGGTTCAACTAGAGACTGTTCAGTTCAATGAGGATCCATTGGGTTTAGATGAACAGCTGTGGAAGCGTCCTGGTGCTCAGTCAGGGGACTGGCGAGTGATGTTGAGGGCGATAGACAATAGCTTGCGTTATCTGAAAACCCCTAGTGCTGCTAAGGCTTATCAAAACTATTCCGTACCAGGAGTAACTCGCGATCGCGTCCGCCGTTCTCTAGTCCGTTTCCGCCAACTTCTGATCAAGTCCCCTACTCCTCAAGCGTTGCAAGCGGCCATCCAACAAGAATTTGTCTTTTACAAGAGTGTTGGGAAGGACAATCAGGGAACTGTTGGGTTCACGGGTTATTTTGAGCCAGTGTATGCTGGGAGTCCCACACCTAGTGCTGAGTATCGCTATCCCCTTTATGGACTACCCTCTGATTTCCAACGTTGGCAAAAACCTCACCCAACCCGTGCGGCATTGGAAGGATGGGATGGTTTAGGGAAAAATAGTCCACTACGAGGGAAAGAACTAGTTTGGTTACGCGATCGCTTAGAGGCGTTTTTGATTCACGTTCAGGGTTCAGCGCGACTTAGAATGCCAGATGGCACCTTGATGAGTGTGGGCTATGCCGGTAAGACGAGTCATCCCTACACTAGTATCGGGCGACAACTGGTTAACGATGGCAAGATGGAGCTAGAAGGGCTAACCCTGCCTGCGGTGATCGATTATTTCCGCACTTCACCAACGGAACTGAGTCAATATTTACCCCGCAATAAAAGTTTTGTGTTCTTCCGAGAAACCAGGGGGGCACCTGCTACCGGTAGTCTTGGTTTGCCAGTAATGGCTGAACGCTCGATTGCTACCGATAAATCTATCATGCCTCCAGGAGCCTTGGCCCTTATCCAGACTAGTATCCCTTATCCCAATGGTGTAGGTGACTTGGAATCTAGGCTGGTCAGTCGCTATGTGTTGGATCAGGATACTGGTAGTGCCATTAAAGGACCGGGTCGAGTGGATATATTTATGGGTACTGGTAAATTAGCAGGTAATCGGGCAGGGCTTATTAATGATACAGGAGAGTTGTACTATTTGTTGCTTAAAAACTAAAACTACAAAATAGAGGTCAAGCTTTAACTTGACACTTGAACTATAAGAAAAAACTTTAACTATCAAACTATACATAAAATTATACATAAAATTATACTCGAAAACACACCTGATCGCTTACATTACCCGTTGAAACTGAGAAGAAAGGCTAAAAAAACGAGGTAGGTCAATATGAGTCGTTTTAAAGGGTCAAACCAAAATTCTTTCAGTCAGCTTGATGTGGTTGCTGTGATGTTTTTCAGTTCTTTTGTACTTGGCTTTATTCCTATTAATATTGCTTTTAACCAAGACTTACCAGTTAATGAAGATTTTGTCAATCCAACAGAAGTAGAACTTTGGGGGGTTGAACTCTCCCCCGGCTTAAAGCACGGGGGCAGCCAGTTAACCTAATTTCCCTTATCAATCTCCCACAGTGGCAATTGTTGAATTGGGTCTAACTGGACATTCTTTAACCCTGACTGGGCAAAAGCATATTCCTTTGGTTGCCATAACGGTATTAAGGGTACATCCTTTGCTAAAAGTTCTTGGATCTCAGCAAAAATCTGCTTTCGGGCGGCTGGATCTGATTCCTGACGCTGTTGCTGAATCAGTTTATTCATGCGATCGCTATAGTAAAAGGATCCCTGAGAGCGACTGGCTCCAGCTTCACACCCTTTCCCTTCGGAACCTTTAGTACAACTAACTAAAGGCTGAATAAAGTTATCGGGGTCAGAAAAGTCAGGATACCAATCGACTAAGGCACTCTGATAAACTCCCTTACCTAGATTCCCAAAGAAATTCGCTGACTCCACAGTTTGGGGCTGGATTTCCACAATTCCCCCAAGTTCCTGGGCAGCATATTCTTTGAGAAGACTGGCAAGTTGTTGTCGGGTTGCTGAACCTGAGGAATACCAAATTTCCAATTTCAACGGATTGTTTTTAGTAAATCCCGCTTTGGCTAGCAGCTCTTTGGCTTTGGCAATATTACCGTCACCGTAGGCGTCTTTAAAAGTTGGCTTGGAGACATCAAAGCTAGTAGGAATGATACTAAAGGCTGGTGCAGCTTGGTTTCTTAGCACCCGCTCGTTGATCAGTTTACGATTAACAATCGCAGCGATCGCTTGTCTGACTTCTGGTTTATCCAACGGTGCCATCTGGGTATTGAGCACCATGTAGTTAATATTATTGCTGGGAGATTCTATGACTTGCCAACTGCCAGAAGCTGCTCCTTTTTGCAAACTGAGGATTTGATCGGGATCTAAACTTTGATAACCAATGTCTACAGCACCAGTTTTGATGGAATTGAATAAATTAGCGGAATTGGTCAGGATTTGAACGTTTAATCCCTGATTGGCAGGTTTTTTACCCCAATAGTCTTCAAACACATCTAAGCGAATCCCATTAGGACTAAACTTAACTAGCTTATACGGACCAGTGCCTACAAATTTGGTCGGTTGAAATTTACCACTACCAATTTCATAGGCATTGGGAGAAACAGCACAAGTTCCGGAGAAAGCTAATAGTGCTGGAAAGGCAGCGAAGGGATTTTTGAGTTTAATAGTGAGTTCGTACTCTCGAGAGGGTTCAATCGAATCGACCAAACCTTCGAGTAGAGAAGAGGGCTTGCCACCATTTTCGATAAACCGACGCAGGGAAAATGCCATGGCTTCAGCGTTAAATGGAGTGTTATCATGAAAAACTACACCTTGGCGTAGGGGAATGGTGTAAGTTAAGCCATCCTTGCTGATGGTAGGCATAGTAGTTGCCAGTTGTGGCACTAATTCTGAGGTACCCAGCTTGTAGGTATAAAGGCGATCGCCTAAGCTGTAATGGATGTTACTAGCTGCTAGTTCGTAGGCATCGGCTGGATCGAGGGTTCTCGGTTTTAGGGTAGTACCAATAGTGAGTCTATTACTGTTACTGCTGCTTGAGGAACCTGTCTGTTGATTGGTAGGAGAACCACCACAACTAATAATTAGGAAGCAGCTACAGAGAAATAAAGCTAGGAATTTGCTAGTTGAACAGTGTTTGCGGGATAGGGGAAACCAGTTCATGCTTAGGTAATTGTGATTAGCGACGAGTAATTTCTTATCGTAGCTATCTTATAACCCCTTGCAAAAAATATAGCGTTTTAGAATACAAGGATGATTGATCGAGAGGGGGGTTCTTCAGTAATTACTATGCTAATTTAGCCTAAAAAATAAACTATCAAAATATCAAAGCTATATAACGTAGTAGGTTGGTTTAATCTAATCCATTATTTTAGCATAAAAGTACCGAATAGCCACATTATTTAATCCTCAATCCTAAGCAGTCAAAGAAAAGCTGATAGCTGATAGCTGATAGCTGAACGCGCACGCGTGCGCGTAGCGCATTACTTAAGAGCTTACCTAATACCTGAAAGCTTACTAATTTGTTAAGAATTGTTACAAAAAAACATATCTTAGCATAAAAACACCCAGCTTAACCTGAATAACTAATTAGATCCCATAACTCCTAGCTAACTACCGTTGGATGAAAACACTCCCCCACTTACTAAACTCAGCACTCAGCACTCAGCACTCAGCACTCAGCACTATTGTTAAATCGGGATTTAATTGGAATATCAAACACAGGTATGGCGATATGTGGCAACCCAATATAAAACATCTGACCCCAGAGCAAGAAACTTTAATCCCAAGCTATCAAGAAAAATGGCACAATTTATCTTTATCAACTGGAGCCATTGATCGTCACGAAGCAACATTAGCCATAAACGCTGCCTATACAGCTATTGGCAAACCAGTACCAGATATCGTTTTTTGTGATAGCCCTTACGGTTTTTTTAAAATTATTCTGAACCAACTCCAGCAACACATTGACAGCCAACTAAAGAGTCAACTCCAGCCAAGACTGGAGAGTCAATTAATCAATCAACTACGGCAACATCTCAACACCCAACTCGGTAAAGAACTCCAACAAGAGCTACTCTACCAACTCGGGCGAAAGCTTAACATTAAACAGATTAGCCGTCAACTTGAAGAGAAACTGTGGCAACCCTTGGACACTTCCATGGGAACCCAATTACACAGGCAATTGCAAAACCAATTGTTATATGAACTAGATACCTCAACAGTTAGTCAACAGCGAATTCGACTGGGTTTGCAAGTACTTGAACAACTTGGGACTGAATTGAGACTATTCATGTCACCCTTATACTGGAGTATTGACAGTAGTCGGTTTGACTTTTATATTTCCGTCTTAAATTGCCCTCACCATCAAACCACATGGGAAATATTCCAATCCCTAGTCAAACACTGCAGTTGGATGTTCCCATTTGAAAACATCTGCTTCGTTTGCGATCGCCCAACCAAGGTCTCATTTGACACTCAAGACCGCCTTCATAGAGAAGGACAGCCAGCCATGGAATTTGCTGATGGTTTCAGCTTATACTCCTATCACGGCGTGACGTTACCAGAAAAATACGGTAAAGTCAACCCCAAACAGTGGGAAGCTGGGTGGCTTTTAGAAGAACCCAACGCTGAACTTAGGCGAATCTTCATTGAAAGAATTGGTTACGCCCGAATTTGCCAAGACCTAGAAGCACAGCGATTGGATTCCTGGCAAGAATACACCCTATTAATAATTAATAACGATATCGATATCGAGCCAATTTTTCTACTCAAGATGACTTGTCCTAGCACCAACTTTGTTCACATTATGCGAGTGCCGCCTCATGTAGAATCAGCCCGTGAAGCAATTCGCTGGGTAAATTGGGATACTGATCCAGAGGAATTTTTAGTCCAGACTTGAGTCCAACTCAGGTTAATATCAAGTAGTTAATATCAAAGTTGCCCTCAAAGATAGCACCATGTCTTGATGCAGTCGCTTCCCCATCAGCAGAAGAGGCAGCACGACTGAGGCAGCGACTCTACCTGTAGGGTGCCTTAATAACGCACTCTAAACCATCAGCGCGTTTGTTGCCCAGTTTTGCCTAAGTCCTGAACTTGCACAAATGGTGCAACTGTTTTGTGCTGGAAGGGTGACCTTGAACCTACCCTAAAAGGGAAGCCTGGGCAAGAACAACTTTCTTAAACCTTGAAAATGTATATCGGAGTCAGGATTGTTTTAGTAGAACCCGCTGGTCCATTGAATGTGGGTTCTGTTGCGCGAGTGATCAAAAATATGGGGTTATCGCAGCTGGTGCTAGTGAATCCTCAGTGTGACCATCTCAGCGAAGAAGCACAGCAGATGGCAGTGCATGGGGTAGATATCTTAGAAAAAGCCCAAGTCGTAGCAACCATACCAGATGGCTTAGTCGGGTGTCAAAGAGCGATCGCAACCACTGCTCGTAGCCGCGCCATCCCCACTACTCTCGAACATCCCAGAACCGCCTTACCCTGGTTATTGTCACCTGGCGTAACCTCTGCCCTGATTTTTGGCCCTGAATCTAGGGGATTGAGCAATGATGAACTTAATCATGCTCAGCGGTTTGTCCGGATTCCCACTAGTTCCACCTATCCAGTCTTAAACCTAGCCCAAGCGGTAACAGTTTGCTGTTATGAACTTTATCAATATCAACTTTATCAAAGTACACATCAGCCATCACCCCTCCCAACTCAACCCTTATCCCCCGCTCCCCCCTACCAAGATTCTGCTCCTTTGGACCTGATAGAACGCTACTCTAACCATCTAGAAGCCCTATTATTGAAAATTGGTTATCTTTATCCCCATACCAAAGCAGCACGGATGGAAAAGCTGCGACGTCTATTAAACCGAGCAACCCCCACCACAGAAGAGATCAACATGCTCAGAGGAATGCTCCGCCAGGTAGAATGGGCGCTACAATTTTTACCAAAGTCTGGGGTAGATGATCCATCAAAACCAAACCAGTCCTAAAATAGGCTTGCATAGGTTTTATTGGAGGTGTGATAGATGGGCGCTTCAACTGTTGCTACTAGATCAAAACTCTGTAATCGGAAGACTCAAGAAAAACTGAAAGGGAAGCTTGATAGCGCTACATCCATTAAAGTTCTCTCCCTTATCATTAGACCATACTCAGAAAATTCCGAGAACTAGCAGATTGTTTCGGGTTTTATGTATCTGGTAAACCTCAGCCTAAGATTCAGCAGTGGAAAAACAAAAGAAACCAACCTCCTCCCGCCGCCGCCCGCGTCGCCACCTTACTAAACAGCCACAAACTAAGGAGATTAAACCCTCCAAATCCCAACCAAAACAGAAAACGCGCCGCCAAAGCTCATCCGCCAAATCAAATAAATCTCGGTCAACCCCGCCACCTACCCCCCGTAGCCGTGTTCGTATATCCCGTTCACCAAACCCTTCTACAATTCGCTCCAGTCAATCCCAGATGAGGGTAGCAAACCGAACACCCCAGTTACCAAACCTTCGTAGAAGACTCAATCCCTTTGCTACACCACCCTCCTCATCCTTGCCCACCATAACCAATGCTCGTAATCGAATTCGGCAACGTCCTCAGCCACAATTGGTTGCTGATTTATCCCCTAACTCCTCCAGAGCACACCAGCTAAAGGCTAGACTACCCCTCTCCAATACCCCGAATCACCAATCTGTACAAATTCGGAGAACTCGCCGAGAGCGCCGTTCCGAAAACTCCTCTACCAGGCTATGGATTTTGATTATCCGTTTGCTGATTGTAGGCATTGGTCTCGCAGCGATCGCAGGTACGGTATTATCCAGCTTAGGTACTGCTAGCCAACCATCTACCAAAACCACAGACAATGCTCCAATTGAAGTCCAGCAGACTTTGAGTCAGACAATTAGTTCTCAATTGACACCCCTGCTACTCAACAAATCTCCCTTACAAAAACAAATTCAAACTCTAGTAAAGCAAAACCCCCAATTGCAACCTGGAATCTTCATTCATGATCTTGATACCGGTGCTTTCCTAGAATCAAATAGCCGTCTCATTTTTCCTGCTGCTAGCACCATTAAGTTACCAATTCTAATTGCTTTCTTTCAGGATGTAGATGCAGGCAAAGTTTTCTTAGATGAATATATAACCATGAAACCAGAGATGATTGCTGGTGGTTCTGGAAACATGAAATATCAAAAACCAGGCAAACAGTACAAAGCTCTGGAAGTAGCAACCAAAATGATCACCATTAGTGATAACACGGCTACGAATATGCTGATTGAACGTCTTGGTGGCATCGAAGTTCTCAATCAACGATTCCGCTCTTGGGGGTTGAAAAAAACTGTACTGCGCAACCCCCTACCAGATTTGCCAGGAACAAACACCACTAGCCCAAGAGAACTAGCTAGTTTGATTTTTAACCTTGAGCAAGGTAAGTGGATTTCTCCCCAATCTCGTACTGACCTGATCAATATCATGATCCAAACCAAGACCAACACACTATTACCCCAAGGACTAGGTAATGGTGCCACCATTGCCCATAAAACTGGCACCCTTGGCCGACTACTGGCCGATGTAGGTTTGGTAAAAATGCCCAATGGCAAGCGTTACATTATCACCGTAATGGTCAAACGCCCTTTTAATGATAGCAGTGCCGAAAAACTGATTCGCACCATTTCTCGACAAGTCTATGACTACTTGAATAATTAGTCATTAATAATTAGTCATGTGTTAATTACCGGTTCAACCTTGAAAGTTCACTGTTAAAGCTTGACTGTTGCCTTTGAGCAATCTGCCACTGACAACTGATCTAGAGATTGCCAGATTTTCGATAACAAAGCATCCAAGCCGATTTTAGCAACAGCTGAAATTGAAAAAACTGGTACCTGAGTCAGCTGATTTAGGTAAGTAGACACCTCATCGATCATGTCTTGATCAACCGCATCTACCTTATTAAGGGCAAGAATTTGGGGACGCTCTGGCAATTCTCTCCCATAGGCTTGTAACTCCTGTTGAATGGTTTGATAATCAGCAATCGGGTCAGCAGCAGTAATATCAATCAAATGCAGTAACAAGCGAGTGCGTTCGATATGACGTAGGAAGTCGTGACCCAGACCAATACCTTGATGAGCTCCAGCAATCAACCCAGGAATGTCAGCAAATACAGTACCATCCCCAGTGGGTTTACGAACCACACCTAAATTCGGAATCAAAGTGGTAAAGGGGTAATTGGCTATCTTGGGTCGTGCGGCTGAGAGTGCTGAAATCAGAGTAGACTTACCAGCATTAGGTAGACCAATAATGCCCACCTCCGCCAGTAACTTCAACTCCAAGCGTAACCTCAATTCCTCTCCTGGTAGTCCAGGTAAAGCATGCTCTGGTGCGCGATTGTGATTACTCAGGAAATGCCGATTTCCCAAACCTCCTTTACCACCTTTGGCAACACACAGCATTTGCCGAGGTTTCACCAAATCCCCCAGCAGTTCTCCCGTGTCAGCATTGTAGACAACCGTGCCACAGGGAACTTCAATAATGCGATCGCTACCATTTTTTCCCGTCCGATTATTAGGGCCTCCCCGACCCCCATTCTCAGCTCGAAAGCAATGGGCGTATTTGAAATCTAGCAACGTTTGCAGATGCTCTATAGCATTGAAAATCACGCTACCCCCCCGACCACCATTACCCCCCGCCGGTCCTCCAGCAGGAACATACTTTTCCCGCCGAAACGCCACAATTCCATCGCCCCCGTTACCAGCGACAACTTCAATTTCTGCTTGATCGATAAATTGCATAATTAGTTCTTAGTGCTTAGTTTGTTCTTGACATCAGTCAGTTGAACCCATTCCCCTTAATTAATCTAACTACGAATTACCAATGACCAATGACTAATGACTAATCAGCAATCACCAATCACTAATCACTAATCACCACTTACAAATAAGCTGAAACATCTTCACCACAATCATCGGCTAAATAAGATAAAGCCCGGAAGCGCAAGCCAACTAACTGATCATAGAGAGGATTAAGCTTACACATGGGTGGGATGTGGACGATTTTGTGATTAAATAGCTTTACGTCCCGTTCAAACGGACACTGAGAAGGAATTAGTTTGCACATAAATCGAGCGACCCGTGGGTCATTAACATCCATACCATCTAACCAATCCCGCATTGGCTGTAGAATATCCGAATGGGGATGGTGAGAACTTCCTGGTTCTTGAGCTAACGCATCAACAGAATCCCTTTGCTCAGTTGCCTTACTGTCATAAAGAGTTACCTGCAGTGATTCAAGAGCCTCAACCTTATGACCTAGTGCTTCACAGAACTGGTCTAGAACATCAGCTTCAGTCGCAGAGTACACCCCATCTGCCAAGGCTACCATTACAGCAGTTCGTAGAAAATTCTCTGCCGTTGTGTTATCCTTACCTAAAGCTGCTGCAAGTTCTTCAGGAGTAATGGGTTTATCAAAATACTGCAAATCAGTGCCAGGAGCCAATGTCTCTTGGGTAATTTGAGCCATAACCTCTTGTTCTTCTGGGTCAAAGTGACCATCAGCCCAGGCAACGGCAAATAAACCCCGCAGCCAAGCTGAAATTTGTTCTTCGGTGTAGGTAGCAGAGCTGGAAATAGCCATAAATACTTAAAATCAATCTCCTAACACTATTTTAGGAGCAATCACAATAACTAATCGCTCCATAAGGTTTAAGCCCATAACATCAAACTAGCAATCGGATTAAGAAGCATCGACCACTTGTAATTCTGAGATATTCGTGACTCTAGCAGAATTTATTCTTTTCTTAATGTCAGTCCTAACCAGTGCTACTGGACAGTTCTTGCTCAAAACTGGAGCCGAAAAGCTGGAAAAAGTTAACGCTAGCAATTGGCTAGATCAAATTTTCAGTATACCCAAGACCCCAGAGATTATAGCAGGGTTATGTTGTTATGGTTTAGGGGCACTCGCATACATTTTGTTGCTGACCAGGGTAAATCTCAGCGTTGCTGGTCCTTCAGTATCCTTGACTTACATCTTCTCCGTACTGATGGGCTATTTTTTCTTTAAGGAAACCATCCCCCTTAGTCGTGCCGTGGGGTTGGGTGTGATTATCTGCGGTGTAATGTTGGTAATTTGGAAAAGATAAGTTAGTCATTAGTCATTTTTCAAGACCATGGATGTAAGCCTCTTGTGTACCCGGCTTTTTTAGGGGGGTAATGGGGGGATACCATCCAAGCATACAAGGTTTTTACCTCCTCAAGACTTATCCACTCAGATCTGTAAAATCAGATTTGTAAAACTGCTGTAATTACCTATTGCCGGTGCTCTGTTGCCAGAGCCGAAGTTACCTATTGCCTAAAACCTTAATTTCTCGATCAGCTGCGTAAGTTCTACTTGTGATACACACACATAACTTATTCATAATTTGGACATCGTGAAAACGCGATCGCGGACAACAGGTGGCAATACTGTAAATAACCACTACTCTAACTATTACGGCAATGGCAATAAAAAATCAACTGAATGAATTAGATTATTTACCTGCTATTAATGTACATTTGCTAGAGCGTAGAATATCTTGTGTAACCGTCCCTAGGATTGTAGATGCCATTCATGCCGCTTGCGTTGAAGACAGAAAAATAACCGTAGCTCACTATAACGTACATAGTTTTAATTTTTCCATGCAGATCCCATGGTTCTATCAATTTATCCAAAGTGCAGAAATCGCCCATTGTGATGGTATGGGGATCTTAAAAGCCCTTCAGTTTATGGGGTACAATCTATCACTAAAATACCGCGCTTCTTACACACTATTACTGCCAAAATTGCTGGAGAATGTTAACCAAAATGCTTTGTCAATGTTTCTGCTGGGGTCAAAGCCTAAGCATCTAGAAACAGCCCTTACTAACCTTAGACAACAATACCCCAATATTATTGTCCATGGTCACCACGGATATTTTGATAAAGAAGACCCCAGGCAAAATCAAGAGATAATTAATAAAATTAACCAGACAAAACCTAATATTTTATTGGTAGGCATGGGTATGCCAATTCAAGAAAAATGGATTTGGCAGCATCGTAGTCGTCTTAATGTCAATGTGTTAATGCCTTGTGGTGCAGTGATCGACCGATTGGCAGGTTTGGTTCCTGACTGTCCAGAATTTATTTCCAATCTTGGTGGAGAGTGGCTTTATCGTTTATCCCGTGAACCCAAACGTCTGGCAGCTCGCTACTTACTTGGTAATCCAGCCTTTTTCTTTCAACTTGCTTTAGGTAAATTTTATGCACAACCTTTGAGAGTAGAGAAGATGGGGTACATGCTAAATGGACAAAAACAGAGTTTAGACGAGCCTGTAAGCCTTCTTTCACCATTACCTCAGGGAATAAACTAGCAACATCAGGATGCACCTGATCTGCAGCTGTTAGCGAGTTATAGTCAGTAAACTCAGAATAACTGAGAAAATTAATAAAATTAATTTTGTTTCAGTCATGGTGCAAGACCACCATGATCGTGATTCATACCAAGTGATACTAAGTTGCATTCATAGTTAGCACTTTCATCCCATCACCCCATCACCTCATCACCCCATCACCTTTTGAGGAAGATATTATCTTTGAGCCCAACTTAGTATCACTTATCCATTAGCTACCCTTGACGTTTACAAAAAACTTGGTATCTTTCAGGTATATTTCGGTATTTGAGAGTGTCGGTCCACTGATCACTATTGACATAAGCAAAATGCTGTGAATACCTTGGCAGCATTCCCCCAGCTTAGCTGTAGGCTAACTGGGGGTCTTATGTAGTGTATGTTTGTATCCCAATTGTATAGGCACAACAGAGGTAATTCACCAACCTTCCAAGATCGGGAGAGAGTTTTAGAGTTTCCACAAAGACACTACTTTCATGATCGATAATTTTTATCCTTGAGAGTAATAGTGTTACTTTTTCTCCACTAATGGGAATGCTGTCATTAGATAGTCTGAGATTTCTCACTTAGCCAGGGCAATGCTTTTATTGCCCGTTTTTTAATTACTCTTTTCAATGCTAGTCCCCTTAACTCCTTATCTATCTTTACTTTTTCATTGAATAGGAAAATCAGAGTAGTTAAGAACACATAGATATAGCAAGGAAAACCCAAAACTGGATTAGGTTTTCAGCAGCTTAATTTCAAGATAGGTCAGATGGATCACACACTAGCCAATATCATCAATACATCCCAATACGTATCCTTTGATATCTTTGATACCGCAATTATACGCAATGTTTTAGAGCCAAGCGATGTTTTTGCACTGGTTCAAAAACAGTATGAGCATTGTCATTCCGAGTTATTACCAAATTATCCTAAGCTTAGGCAAAAAGCTGAAAAAAAATCTAGGGAAAAACTCTGGAGACGAGAACAGGCTTCAGAAGTTACCTTGGATAACATATTTGAGTGTTTGGTATAAGATTTTGGGTTTAATGACCAAACCGCACAAATACTAAAAAAAATTGAAATAGAAACCGAAGGGAATGTTTGCAGACGTAATGAATTTATTTTTTTGCTCTATAACTATTGTCGATAAAATCATAAACAGATTATTTTTAGATCAGATATGTATATCCCCCTATCGGTGATTAATAAAATTCTTAATGCCGCAGACTATGATCAGATTAACAAGCTATTTTTGTCTTATGCTATAGGTTAAACTAAATTTGTGGGAGATATTTATCCATATGTTGTTAAACAGCTAGGATGTAATCCAGAAGATATTCTTCACATTGGTGATAATTATAAGTCCGATGTTTTGAATTCCAAAGGAAATGGCTTATTAAGTTATTTTTATGAAAAATCAAGAGATAGAGCTATTAATAGTTATTGGTTTAACAAAGAAAAATTTCATAAGCTTATTAACAATAATAAATGTCTTAACAGTTCATTTTATCTAGCAACCATTATCAATCAGTATTATTGTGATCCTCAGGATAATCAAACTAGTGACGAAGAGGATTTTTGGTATAACTTCGGTTTTAAGAATGTTGGGATCCTTTTTTTGAGTTTTATGAATTGGTTGCTAGATGCAACCACTAAAGATGGCATAGACAAAATTTTCTTCTTATCCCGTGATGGTTATATCATGCATAAGGTTTATTATCTGCTAGCCGGATATAGAGATAATACTCCAAGGGCAGACTATATGTATGCCTCAAGAAGAGCTCTCAATATTCCTAGCATCTTTGAATTAAACGATGTAGCCATGAATTTTTTAGCGAGTGGAACGAGTATCTTAACAGTTTCACAGTTTTTAGAGCGAATTAATATTGATCCTAACCAATATCGGCAAGAAATTCAAAGCGCTGGTTTTATAGATAGTAATCAAGAAGTAAAAACTAAAGAAGATTATATCAACTTAAATAAATTATATAAATTACTATCTAGTGAAATTAGACAGTTAGCATGCTCTGAACGAATAAATCTTTTAAATTACCTAAAATCTATTGGTTTATTAGATAAAAAAAGAATAGCAATAGTAGATATAGGGTGGAATGGAACAATGCAGTATTCTCTATCTACAATGCTCAAAAAAAATCAAAAAAATATAGAAATCAAGGGATACTACTTTGGAACACTTATACAGGCACAACAAAAACGTAAACAAGGAATGGATATATCTAGTTATCTAATTGATTTAGGCAAGCCTAAATATTACAAAAATCTAGTAAAGCTATGCTTACCATTTTTGGAGTTTATCCATGCCGCTCCCCATGGCAGTGTTCATAATTATGCTTGTATAGGACAAGAGGTTAAGCCAGTACTTGATGAACATGACCTCAGCTTACAGGATAGAAAAAAAGCTTTACTTATTCAAAAGGGTGCTTTAGAATTCATTAGTCAATACCAAAAATATATCCAAAACTATCCCTTCATTAAGCCCCTCAAAAAAATGGCAACTCAACCTTTGTATAGAGTTATCAAAAATCCTACTCTTTATGAAGCAGAAAAATTAGGTGATATTGAGCATTCTGAAAGTTTTGGAAATATTAACGATAAACGGTATATTGCTAAACCTCCCACTGATATCCCCCTACTACTATTGAGATTTGATAAATTATTCAGTTCATTCAAATCAGCCTATTGGCGTAAGGGCTATATAAAGAGGCTTTTAGCTAATATTTATTCCTTTTAATACTTACGATTTTTAGTTGTTTTTACACTCCTACCCCACCAAAGCACAAAATTTTGCGAGCAATGCTTAACCAGTACCTAAAATTGGTTATTATTTTGCAAAATTTTGCTAATCATAGGATTTATAATCAGCATCAATTTTTAATTGAACATATCATCAGGAGGATATAACCTTGAAACCCTTAGTTAGTGTCGTAATACCTACCTATCGCAGACCAAAATTAGTTAAACGAGCTGTTCAAAGGGCTCTAGCTCAAACCCTTAGTCAAATTGAAGTCATTGTTGTTATAGATGGTCCGAATGAAGCTACTTGTGCCTCACTCGCAGAAGTGGATGACTCCCGGCTACGGGTGATTGAACTGCCCACCAATCAAGGTTGCACCGCCGCTCGGAGGGCGGGAATTGCTGCAGCTCAAGCCCCATGGATTGCTCATCTAGATGATGATGACGAATGGATGCCCCAAAAACTGGAACTACAACTGGAAGCTGCTAATGCTTCCCAATACAAATACCCCATTGTCAGCTGTTACCTAATTGCTCGAACTCCCCAAAACGATTCGATTTGGCCGAGAAGAATTCCCTCTAAATCAGAACCAATGAGTGAATATCTGTTTATTCGCAATACCTTCTTCCAGGGAGAAGCAGTAATTCAATCTTCAACTATTCTTACATCCAAAGAATTATTGCAAAAAATTCCCTTCAGGAGCAGCGCTGATGATCACGACGATTGGGACTGGCTGTTACGGGCCACTACTTTGGAAGAGGTAGGAATTGAGTTTGTGACTGAAGCATTGTCAGTGTGGTATTTAGGAGAAAACCGTCCTAGTATTAGTAGCACTACTAAATGGCGGAATTCATTAAACTGGATTCAAAAAGTACAAGACATAGTCACACCCCGTGCTTACGCATCCTTTATCTTGACAGAGGTAAGTTCAAGAGCTGCCAATGCTTGTGAGTGGAAGGCATTTTTTCCCCTTCTGTGGGAAGCCATTCGCCATGGCAAACCCCTACCTATGGATATAGGTTTGTACTTCGGTATGTGGCTACTCTCTCCCAATACTCGACGCTGGTTGCGAAATTTACTGACTAAGAATCCTCAGCCATTAACAACTTGAGCAAAAAATCAGGTTACATCAAGTCCACTTTTGTCGTTTGTTATTTGTAGTGTTCATAATCTAAGGTTGTTTTGGATAATGGGTAATGGGAATAGGCAACGGGTAATAGGTAATGGTAAAGGAGTAATCACAATTGCCAATTACCCATTACCTATTACCTATTACCCACGCCTTACAATAACGATGCTACCGGAGTGGATCTAAAAAATTAATATAGCAATCTACTCTGCTAGAACCGTTTTCTACGGTTTCGGAGTCTTCGACGTTCCCGATGTCTCGCAATTTCTTTACGTTTGCGTTTTTGTGCAAATGTCTCAAAATGACGATTCTTTTTCATATCAGCAAAGATGCCAGCTTGGGAGACTTTTCGCTTAAATCGACGTAGGGCTGATTCTAAGTGCTCATTTTCACCAACCACCACTTGGGTCATTCAATGTCCTCCTGTTTTGATCGCTTCCGTGGTCGAATAACAAGTCATCATTCATCCCATAAGAACAGGACAGGGCAAACCTCTGATTGACTGACAAAACTCCTACAACTGACGGAAGGTGTTGGCATCCGGCCAGTTTTTAAAACGAATGGCTCATATCTCAAGTCCGTTAAAAATCATAATATTGCACCTGGATAGGCTGCACTTGTCTATGGCAAGGAAATCCAAATTAAGCCTACCAAAAGCAAGCTCTCAAACTCCTTATTTTTTCCTTACTCCTTGTCAAGGGAACTGTGATGGTTTATTTCCACGCTTCAGCCTGCAGAGTTTGCTACAATATATCGCTTAAAACTGACTTTAGCTATGAGCCGTGGAATTAATGGCGTTGCTTAATAATGGAATGATTTGAATAGTTTTTTGGAATGGGCATCTTGCCCGTTCTCAATATTTTCGGGCAGCCAGGATGCCGACCCCACTCATATTCATTCCTTGATTCAGCAATACCGAATTAACGATATTGTTGCTTAACTCACACACTAAAAGTAGTCTGATTCTCGATCTGAACACTACCTATTTGGGTTTTCCTACTCTAGGTATTAAACGTTCATACTTGTCTGAATCAAAGAGTTTAAGATGCCTTCAATCCACTTATAGACAGCAATCCTAAGCACACTAGTATGTTTCAACTATAGTTCGGGTTTGCTTTACCCTACCAGGATTACTCCCCAAATTCTGACGCGCAGCGCAGAACTTGACAGGGGTAGAACCCCTGCCCTGTCCTCAGACATGAGAATTGGGTTTTGATTTAGATCAAAGGGAGCTTAGTAGCGACGAGAGAAGCTATCACCTCTACCGCGACTCCCCCCAAATGAGTTTCTTTTTTCCCGAGGTTTGGCTTTATTTACTTTGAGCTCACGCCCCATCCATTCAGCTCGATCAAGCTCTTCAATGGCCTTCGCTTCTTCCTCCTCTGTGTTCATTTCCACAAAAGCAAAGCCCCTTAATTTACCTGTTTCGCGATCGGTGGGCATGTGAATTCGCTTGATTTGGCCATATTCTTCAAACACAGATTTCAGATCCTCTTCTGTCACCTCACGTGCAAGGTTACCAACGTAGACAGACATACAATATCTCCAAAATTTGATTTATGTAGAGATAGAAATTTCGGAGGCATGCTTAGCAATATGAAACAGAAGAAACCTGTCAACACTGAAAACAAAAACTGCAACCGATACCTATACTCGCTTTTTATGATAACATAGACATTAAGGTGACTAACCTCCTACTTGGGTTGTGCAATTAAGTTGTGCAATTTAAGGTGTTATGCATTTTAATTGCATAGTTGCCAGTTTTGAAAAAATTTTTCATACCCACTCCTCATCTGTGGCCTCCCCCCTCATAACCGTTTCATTATAGCCGCAAATCTCGATAAACCAGGGTGACTGAATTGGAGCCTGAGCTTTTGGCGGCCGCTATCAGCGTGTTGCTGATCAGTCCATTTGGTTATAAACCTTCGCTGATAAGTAGTTTAAGCAAAGTTTTTATAGCTATGTAAATTTTTGTAAATTTTTATCCCATCTGGTTGGAGCAAGGATGGGGTATTTTTTAGCATTTCTTAATGTAGCACCGTTTATTCTTGAATGGACTTTAATTATTAATGTATTAATTTATAAATTAACATATGATCCTGGCTTTTTATGATAAGTATAAATACTCAGGATTAGTCAACGATTTGCGATTAGCCCTTCAGGCGGCGTAAGCCCCATGGCAAAATCTTGAAAATTAGTAATCTTTTAGAACTACACAATTACACAATGTAGTGCAGAATGTGGGTCATCAATTAATACCAATTCTTCAAAGCTAGACTACCGATGCCAATGGTGAGATGGCGAGATGGGGAGATCAAATTGATGTTTAGCCGTAATTTTACGAATTGGTATAACTTGATTGATGAAAGCAAAATCTAAAAGCAATCCGACCCTTACCGCCCTTATCAAGTGAGCCAAGCAAAATAAAATTTCATATACAAGTTAGCCAAATTATGTATTTTATGTCTATTATTTATACCGCAATTATACGGATTATTAAGAGATTATACTTAATCAAAAGTAACTATAAAAATCCGAATTTTTCCCGGTTGTTTTTTTACTTTTAACACTATAATTGAGTTATGTTAATTATTTTTGTAAGTAAGTTTTTTTTACATCAATATGTCAATTTTATAATTAAATTTAGCCAAGTATTTTTCATAAAGTAAATACCTACTTATATTTAGCAAATGACTATAAATTAACAAATTAATAATTATATCATTTTCAAATTATATTTGAAACTATGATTGATGTTAAAAGGCAATAGGAAACAGTTAAAAAAAACAAGATTTTTTTTGATGATAAATTAGCATTGGGTTTAATGATATATTTAGTTTTGCTATAGATAGTAAAATTTAACGAAAATAAGTAAGTCAGTAGGATTTGACTGGGTAATGAGAGATTGAAAAATATATTTTTAACCCCATCACTTAATCATTTGTAGTTTTAAGAAATGAAATAAATATTAGAGATAGGAGTTTTGAATGATTACTTCACCAAAAGTCAGTGTTGTCGTTCCTGCTTATAACGTTCGTTCCTACATTTCGGAAGCGCTAGTTTCTCTTGAGCGTCAGTCTTATCAAGAATTTGAAGTCCTGATTGTTGACGACGGCTCTACTGATGATACCGCTGAACTGGTTAAACCGTTTTGTCGGCGAGATTCACGCTTTCAGTTATTGCACAAGTCCAATGGAGGACTGTCATCGGCTCGTAACTATGGCATCCGTCATGCTCGTGCTAGCTACATCGCTCTACTTGATGCAGATGATGTCTACAAGCCAGACAAACTAGCTAACCATTTGGCTGTACTGGATCGTGAACCAGAGGTAGGGGTTGTCTACAGTGCCTCACAAGCAATCCGTGATGATGGAAGTCCCACGATAATACGTCTGAGTGGTAAGCCAGTTATGTCTGACCCACTCCTAGCGCTACTGTGCAAGAATTTCATTGGTCATGGTTCTAATGGTGTATTCCGAAGCTGTCTAGTGGATGAAGTCGGGGAATTTGACGAAGGGTTACGCAGTTCAGAAGATATAGATTTCTGGTTAAGAATTGCCGCTACAGGACGCTGGCGTTTTTATCGGGAGCCAAAAGTCCTGTGTTTTTACCGAGTTCGTCCTTCTGGACTCTCTTTTAACATAACACAAATGCAGCATTCTCATGAACAGGTACTTAAATCAGCTTATGAACGCTCTCCAGAATTAGTAGAGAAAGTATTGCCGACGGCTTACGCCTATATGTATCGCTATCTAGCTCGATTATCCCTAACTGCTGGTGATGCAGCTAAAGCTGTTCACTTTATCAACCAAGCGTTAGTTGCCAATAGCTCAATCTTCTATCGCGATCCGCGATCGCTTCTGACGCTGGTAGCTGTAAGTCTGGCACCACTAGCCAAGTTGGTGATTAAGCGATCGCTTGGCTCCGTAGAATACAGAGCAAACAACTAAAAATTTTGTATTAGTCATCAGTAATTGGTCATTTGCCTTTGAGATGTAAGGCTTTTTCATGCAAGCCTTTTGTCCCTTCCAAACCTTGCTAACCTAATGAAACTCAGCTCGTTACTCACAAGTGGGTTCTGGACAACATACGGAGCCCTCGGGACACGTCTGCTGGTATTGGTAAGTAATCTAATACTAGCAAGGTTGCTGTTGCCATCTGAATTTGGGGTGATTAGCGTTGCCTATATTTTTTGGTCTTTCCTGAATTTGTTCACCCAAGGCACCATCAACTCTTTTATTGTCTACAAGGGCATTGAAGACCAGCGTTATTTAAATACAACATACACAATTGCTATTGCCAGGGGATTGATGTTGGCAGTGGCAATGGTGGCGATATCTCCCCTAGCGGCTAACTTTTTCGGTGTACCAGACCTGGTATGGATTCTGATGGTGTTCGCCTTTAATCTGGTGGTTGCTTCTATCCAGTCTCTTTATCAGGGAGTACTCACTAGACAGATGAGGTATCGGGAAATAGCCCATGCGACCATAATCGCCTCGTTAGTGCGAGTAGTCTCTACTACTGGTTGCGCCTTTATCGGTTTGAGCTACTGGTCATTTGTAGTGGGAGATGCGGCTTTTTGGTTTATAGAGTATTGGATTAGTCGTCGTCATGTAGAACAAAAATTCCGCTTACAGATTGATCCACAAGCTAGCTCAGAAGTCTTGTCCTTCTGTTTTGGTGCCACTGGCTCCAGTTTGGGATTTTATGTAAATGCCAATGGTGACAACTTTGTAATTGGTAAACTGCTGGGTAATACTAATTTGGGATACTACAACTTTGCTTACCAATTGACCCAGACAATTAACACTGTAATGGGTGAGGTGATTAATCAGGTAGGAATGTCTTCATTCGCCCAGTTAGAGAATGACGAACAGCAGCAAAGTGTTCTAGTCACAATGGTTGAACAAATGGCTTTCCTGGGGGCTCCTCTATACGCCTTATTTTTTTTACTGGTAGACGATCAGCTGATCTCTATGATATTTGGCCAGAAGTGGGTGCCAGCCTGCCAGGTGATTCCTTGGTTACTGGTGTTTGCTTACTTTAGGCTGATCAATAATTCACTGATTAATATGCTTGCAGCAAAAGGCAGAACTGGGATTAACGCCAAGGTTAACCTTATGATTGCTCCGGTAGCCTTCTTGAGCTTTATGATTGGTGCTCAGCAAGCAGGACTAATTGGGGTGGGAATTGCAGTTGCTTTCGTGCTAGGAATTGTCTGGACAGTCTACTCGTGGTGGGTAGGTTGCCGAGCACTAGGTTGGCCATTGATGAAGTTTTTACTTCCTTGCTTTAAAGCTGCTCTGATTGTACTGTTAGCAATTGTGAGTTGTCTAGGTTTACCAACAATTCTGAAGCCCTTCCTATTTATGAGTCTCTATATCGTCTGTATTCGCCTCATCGCTGCCAAACAATTTTTTAGTTACCAGTCTCTACTAGGGAAATTGGCGAATCAGCTGACAAAGTTAGGTAAAAGTCAGTTATAAGCTAATAAATTAAGTAAATTTACTGAAGTTGAGCTTAAGCGAATGTACTGTTTAATCCGTAATTTCTCTAATCTAAATTAAGGCATTAAATAGGCACAATATTATTGTGGCTGCTAATATATAGCAGTTATCACTTGAGTGATGTAAAAAGTCATTGATTGTAGGGAGCGGTGCGACCCGTGGCGAATTTAATTCGCCTAGGTCAAGCGCACCGAGGGAGTAGGAATCACCTCTTCCTGAATAAAGAGGGAATAAAATTGACTGTACCTCATAAGTATGATCAACGCTATCAAACAATAATGTTATGGAAACGGCAAAACCTTGCGGTGCGACCCGTGGAGAATTTAATTCTTAATGGGTCAAGCGCACCGGAGGGCTATCAATACCAATAAAAACAGACAAAAAAACACTATAAACAAACGAAGCTAGCAGATTTGAATCACTCTCATATAATAAACGTGCTCTAAAACACCAAAGTATGGACTGTTAACTATGACCTCTAGCATACCAGATTTCCACACCAGAAACTTTAAACTGGGTGCCATGTCATTTCCAGAAAAAGTTATTTACTGGGTGATTGTGCTAACACCGCTCTGGTGGTTGTTGGGAATACAAACACTATTCTACCCAGCGGTAGTTGTTGGTTTGTTAGCAGTAAACTTTGATATCGACAAACTCACTAGGGTATCGATACCTGCCTGTATTTGGGCTTGGTTAGGTATGGCTATAGTCATGGTCTGGACTGCTACGTTTGGTCTCGATGACGTAGGGTTTGCCTTCCAGAGAATTGCTGCTACCTTCGTAACTTTTTTCAAGAGCTACTGTTTAATTGTTACGGCACTGCTCTTACCATTCTGGCATGAAATCAGGGTTAAGGTGGTGACCCGTGCTGTAGCTTGGATGGCAACAGGATATTTAGTGACTATCGCCATTGAGATGGTCATGCTGGCAGTGGGACTAGGCAAAGAACCTTTTCTACCGCCCTTAGCGCGTCTGATTCCCGGCGGTGCTCTGAGTTTGCTAGTTACATTTGCTGACTTACAACCTTTTTTTGGTATCCCGTTACCGAGGACAGTTCTTTACACTCCGGACCCCCCGATTGTAGGGGTGTGTTCGATTCTAAGTTTTTTCATCTGCTTGGGTGAAGAAAACCGCCGCTTACGTCAAATATCTGTAGCGGGTTGTTTAACGGCTTTGCTAATTAGTTTTAGTCGTTTATCGTGGGTTTCCTTTGTGATCGCATTGGTGATTACAGCTTGTTTCCGCAGCAGTTTGGCTCGTCAAGGTTCTTTATGGATTGGTTCATTAAGCTCATTACTTTGTGCTCTTTTGGGAGGTCTGACCTTAAGTGATTTAGTGAAAAAGCCCTTAGAAATTTTCAATAGTGCTCGTGCCGAATCCTCTAAAGACCGGGAACTTGTGGTTACTAAAACCCTTGAGGCTTGGCAACAACGCCCCTGGATGGGATGGGGAATTATACAAGGCTCCGTCAAATGGTATATCTACGACATTGTTTTGGGTTCCTTTTCAACTTACGCCTCAGTTCTTTATTTGCACGGCATCATTGGCTTTATATTTTTCTTAGCTGCTCTAGGTTCAACTCTTTGGAGTACTTGGACTCCAGCTATTCGTGGTAACCATCATTGCCAGTGGGCGTTTGCCAGTCTGGTGGCTTTGTACATGCTTCTCAACGGAACACCTTTGACCTGGATGGCAGTGTATTTGTGGTATTTTTGGGTCTGGTTAGGGGCAATTATTGCCGAAATACAGCGAAATGAGCAGTGTGTCTCTCGATGGCAGCAGTTAGCTGACAGAACTTGAAAATAAAAAATTGAAAATGGAAAATTGAAAAAAATTATAATTTTATTGATTTAAAGCAATTTATTTATTATTTTTTATTTATAAAAACGTTTATTTTGATTAATTATTGGGATTGTTGAATTGATATAAATTCACATTTTTTACAAATAAAATTGTAATTTCTAGGGATATAGATCATGAAAAAAGTAGCTGCAATTCTGAATAGACATTGGACAATTTTATTAGTTTTTAATTCGTTGGTGCTGGCAGCTAGCTTTGGAGCCTTTTCTTTATTAAAGCCTTTTTGGATTGCTAAAGCACAGCTAATTCTACCAGAAACAGGCAAGTTACAAGCTAGTTTAGGAACCCTTGGGTCATTAACTAAGGGGGATTCTAAATTGGCGACTAAGAGTCATCCTCTGAATATGCAGGCATCGATTCTAAACAGTGATGCTTTGATGAGCCGCTTGTTGGAGTCTGACCCAGAGAAAACGGATTTTAAAAGGCTGGTTCAATACAAGAAGTTGTTCGCGGTATCTCCTGACCAGGAATCGACTACGATCTGGTTGAATGCCACTGGGGATAGTCCACAATTAGCAAGAGATCGAGTCAAGGCACTGATCAGTGCGTATCAGGAGCGTCTGAATGAACTACGTCAAGCAGATGGTACCACTAGGGTTGAGTTTAATAAGAAAGCGCTGGAGCGAGCTAAGCAAAAATTGGATCAGTCTCAGGAGGCATTAGCAAAGTTTCAGGAATCCTCTGGTTTAGTCAATAGCAAAGCCCAAACTGAAGGACTGGTGAGGGCAATTACTGATCTGAGTATTAGCCAAGCTCAGGCTCAAGCTCAAGCTCAAGCCAGTCAACATCAGCTTCAAATCCTATCGACTCGTTTGGCTCTTACTCCTAAACAAGCAATCCGCTCTCTAGGTCTGGCAGAAAATCGGGATTACCAGTTTGTGCGGCAGCAGTTGACTGAACTGGAAGCGACTTTGGTCAAAGCTCAAACTACTTATACCTATGCTCATCCCGAGGTCCAAAATCTGCTGCTACAACGTGAGCAGTTGCAGCAGCAGATTCAGCAGTACATCTTTCTAGCAGCTGGTGATACGTTAGTAGACCCGACGCTTACTGATAGTGCTCAAGGAAGAGCAATGTTAATCCAGCAACTGATTCTGGCGGAAAGTGCTGCTAGTGGTCAACAACAACAGGCTGAGCAATTACAGCAGCAGATTGACCAGATGAAAAGTACTTTAACGGTGATTCCTGTCCATCAGTCTAGGCTGCTGGAACTAAAGCGACAGTACGATGTGGCTGCGGGAGTCTATAACGGTTTAGTTGCTCAAATGGAGCAAGTCAATCTTGATGCTTTTAGTGCTTATCCCAATGTACAGGTGCTTGACCCTCCTACTGTTGACGAGAAGCCTGCTGGTCCGAAGAAGTTGTTAATCATAGCTAATGGTTTTCTAGCATCCGCAGTGGGTAGTATAGCGCTGGTATTGCTGCTAGAACGACGCAACCCACTGCTGAGCCCGAAAGATCTACAGGCAATCAAGTTCCCGATGGTGGTCAATATCCCTCATCTGAGGCACGCTGGTATGGGATTAGAGCTGGGTACAGAAACGGATGTAGAGTTTCAGCGACTAGCATCGGTGATTAGTTTACGCTCTGGAGAAGACCGTCGCATCTTGATTACTAGCGCGATGGTCTCAGAAGGTAAAACTACTGTCACTCTGGGATTGGCGACAGCCCTGGTAGATTTAGGATTTCGGGTCTTGGTAGTGGATGGAGATTTCCGACAGGCAACCCTTTCTCAACGCTTAGGTCATCACCATGACCCCCTCAAACCCGGACAGCCGGTGAAGATTCAACCGAGTCTTGACTTACTGCCTACCTCCCACAAAAAAGGCAAAATTGTGGAGCTGGTGACTCAGGGGAAATTTGAGCAGAGCCTAGCTACTGCGGAGGAATCGGGTGACTATGACTATGTTTTGATTGACAGTGCTCCGGTCAGTATGACCAGTGAAACTGCCCTGATGGCTGCTGTCATCCGTAATTTGTTGTTTGTTGTTCGACCTGAGATTAGTAAGCGTGACTTTGTCAGTGACAGCTTGGAACAACTGGCTCAGCACAATGCTCAACTGTTGGGTTTGGTGGTGAATGGGGTAGAAACTAAGTCCAAACCCTACTTATACAGATCTAGTGATAGTTTAGTGAAGTCATAAGCGATGAAACGTAGAACATTACTCCAGCTAGCAGTATCTGGCGCTGCGATCGCATTCGTCTTACCAAGACTCTTTGAGGACGAAAGCGCTACTAATTCGGTAAGAGCATCACCAATACAAAATTTGTGGTTGTCCGGAAGCTCAATTAACACTAAAGTTAGGGTGGATTGGACAAAGCCAATCGCACAAACTACACCCTTCACCTTTGGCTCCAACGACTACGAAATTACTATTCTCGAAAAGGCATCAGACTCGGTTTTCCAGAAGCATCTGGCGGAACTGGATATCAGGTTAATTCGTATTCACCATATCGATCTATGCGAACGTTGGACTAACCGAGCTACCAAAACCTGGGACGAGGAAAAAATTAAAGCCTGCTACGATGCCTCTTATCCCCAACAGCCTACCATTATCCAAAACATTCCCCGCTGGCCTAGTTGGATGGCTACAAATCGGCGTGGTCTACTGTCGAGAAAGGAGTATGACAACTATGCTACCTTCTGTGCTCAACTGGTGGAGATTCTCAATCGACGCCAGCAACGACAGATTAGGTACTGGGAACCTTTAAATGAACAAGATGTGCCTTATCAAAAAGCGGGTAAGTTGAATCAGCTGTGGGTGATCTACAACAAAGTGGCACGGGCAATGAAAGCTGTAGACCCCTCAATCAAGGTGGGAGGACCAGTTTTGACTTGGGATGAACCTAACCGACTAGAAGATTTTCTCAAGAAATGTGCTTCGAATGTAGATTTCATTTCCTGGCACCGTTACGGTAGTGGGAATGCCAAGGAGTCCACAGATACACTCATGTCCTACACACCAGAGTATAGGACGCAGGTGGAGAATTTTCGCAAAATAGCAGAAAAATACATTCCGGACCGAAAAGTACCATTGTTCTTGGGAGAATATAACATCAACTACTCATGGAATTCTGGTGAAAATCGTCAGAATACCCATATCGGAGCGGTTTGGTTTGCTTCAGTATTCAAACATTTAGCTGACGCTGGAATTGACATGGCGACCTCCTGGCATCTCAAGGATATGTATTACGGCATGATCGACCACATGAATAATCTGCGACCAGCTGCAACTGTATTTCGCTGGGCCATCAAGTACCTGACTGGCAAGGTGATGTACACCGAGAGTGGCCATAAGTTTGTGGAGGCTATGGCAATAGAGCAGTCCAACGAACAGCGATCGCTATTGTTGATCAATAAATCAGCCAAATTTGCCAGAATCAGGATTGAGGGAACACTGGATGTTGCCAAGACTCGAAGGCTACCCATGTTTTCTTTAGATGCCAACGGTGTCAAGAGCAGAACCCTAGCAACAAGGCTACTGAAGTACTCATCTGTGAGATTGAATCCTTACTCTCTTGTGTTACTGCGTTTGAGTAATTAGTGATTAGGGATTAGCAATTAGGCATGATAGCACTAGGTATTAACTACCAGAAGTATTAGACAACAGAACTGAAAAAGACTTAGTGAAAAAGATTCATCGAAGCCTTATTCCACTTAATCGAACACGATTACATTAAACATTAACACCTAACACCTTGCTCTAACTATCAAAACTAGGTTGACAGAGTACTAGTTCTTTTGATTCACCAATTTCGTGTCATGCAGCAGATTAATCACCCATTTCTAAAATTTCTCGCTAATCTTTATTTTGAGGCTAAGCGTTTATACTATCAGTTTCGATACCCCAATCTCACCCTTGCCAAAGGAGTGCAGATCAAAGGCTCTCTTGAGGTAGCAGGTAGTGTTAAGGTGGTGATTGGCTCAGGTTCTCGCTTGGGTAAAGAAGTATTGATCTATGGTTCTGGTGAGGTCACTATTGGTTCAAATGTACTACTTAATGGGCCTTGTATAGGTTGCGAGTGCTCAATTACTGTGGGAGATGAATGTCTAATTTCTGACTGCTTTCTTGCTGATAGCGATTACCATAACCTACAACCCCATCTGCGTCACTGTCCTCCAGGACCAAAGGTTTCAGCTGAGATTGTGATTGAGCGAAATGTCTGGATTGGAGCTAGAGCTACGGTGATGAAAGGGGTACACATTGGGGAAAATAGTGTAGTAGGTTTAGGCAGCGTGGTTCGTAAGTCTGTCCCTCCCGGCGTGGTAGTTATTGGGAATCCCCAGCAAATTGTGAAGCATTTCAAACCAGTAAGTACTGAGCAGTTAGTACTAACTGCTCAGTAAGACTCTGTGACTGAGAACTTTGGTACTGTCAGGCTTTCTTGTTTCTAGAGCATTGCTTCAGTAATCAAATTTGACGGAAAATCTATAGATTTTGATCACCCGATCAGCCGATTATCCCATCAGCCGATTATCCCATCACCCGATCATCAACTGACCCACATTTTGTGATTACTTTACCGATGGTCTAGATGTTGCGATCGCCTTTGGCGCGGCTACGCCGATCGCAACTGACCCATGTACGGTTATTCCATGCTTTCTGAGGGTAGTGGTGGCTGATTGGAGTGTAGCTCCGCTGGTGTAGATATCATCTAGGATTAGTACGGGTGAGGTGCTATGATGTCTGAGAAAGTGTTTACCAATAATAAACGCATCTGCTAGGTTTTGCGCTCGCTCTTGGACAGATAAACTAAACTGAGGTTGAGTTGCCCGGACTCTTTCTAAACCCAGTGGTGCTTGTTTGTAGCCAGTTAATTCACAAAAACTTTGGGCAATCAGCTCTGCCTGGTTGTAACCTCTTTGTTGCTGTTTTGTAGGGTGCATGGGAATGGGAACTACTATTAATTTTTGCTTTTGGCTACGGGTGGCTGAGGATTTTAACCAAGCTTTACCCAGCCAATGGCCCAAGGGATGTGCTAGCTGGGGTTGGTTTTCATATTTCAGGGCAGCGAGTACTCGTTTTAATGGACCACCGTAATTGCCCCAGATAAACAGTGGGAGATTTTGAGTACATAAAAATTGATTTTTGTCAAGTTGGCAGCGGAGTAACTGCTGCTCGCAATAATTACACAATTCATCAGTGGCAGGGCGCTCACATAGGGGACAGTTCGATTTCAGAAAGAGACTTAATAGACCCTTTTTAAGGGTCTGAATTCCCTGTAACATAATTTTGGGGATTTATTTGGCATGATATTTCTCAAGATGCCAAGACTGACAATGAGAATCCCTCAGTATTTTTACCGTTTTCTGCCTCTAAGACCGTGATGCAAAGTACAGGAAGGATTAATAATATCATGTCCAGTTGACTACTTATTATTCTTGGTTGAGACTCAATTTTTAATTAACGATTTATGTGAATACGACGTGATAAATGGTAAGAGATATTATGCCTTCGAGATATGATGCCAAAATCCCGGAGCAACAACAGGATTAAGCGGCGATTTGTGGATAATCTTTATTCTCTTGATCTGATTCAACCTTCAGAGTATCCCTTTGTGGGCAATGAAGCCTTTAACTTAAGTCAGCTGTTGCAACGGGATTATCCGGTTGTACCTGGGTTTGTGGTGAGTGCAAAGGCATTGTGGGAATTTATTGCAATTTTAGGTGAGTCTGAACCCCTCTTAGCTGATTTACCTTCTTCTTATCTTTACGTAGATGTGGACAATCATCGCCAGCTACAGCAAGTGGCTCAGCAAATTCGTCACAAAATTCAAGGGGCGACTTTAGCTTCGGTGTTGGCATCAACCCTATCGGAAATATCAGAAACTACACTCGCCCCAGCAGCAATTTTTCACCCTTCCTTATCCATGACATCACCAAGGTCGGGAATGGAAGAGGACACTGGAGAAACTGGAGTGGCAAGATCAGATCAACCCCAGATTTTCTCAACCTTACCAGATAAAATTTTGGGATCCTATATTTGCCCGAGGCAACCACTAGCAATGGAAGTGTCTTTAAAACAGGTTTGGGCAGAACTATTTCGCGCCAGAAGTCTATTTTACTGGCAACGGCATAGTATTGGTCTCCAGCAGCTCAATTTGGCAGTCTTGATACAACCAATGTGGGATGCGATCGCTTCTGGTACACTCCAGATTAACCAAGCTGAGGGTTACATCCAAGCAACTTGGGGCTTAGGTAATGCATTGGCGAAGGGGGAAGTAGTGCCAGACTATTACCATATTGAGATCGAAACTGGTATTGTGCTAGCCTCACGACTGGGTCGTAAAACCCGTGCCTATGGGTTGTATCTGGAACCAGACTCATTATCACTAACCCAGAACAGTGTGCAAGCCCATCTACTCAGTGAGGAGCAACAAAAACAGTACACCCTAAAGGACAAATACCTCCAAGAGCTAATTACTATCAGCCAGCGTCTAGTGGCTGATATTAGTCCTACCTTTTCCCTAGAATGGACACTATGGCAAACCTCAGAAAACTCAGAACCAGAGTTACAAATTACGAAATTTAGTCCTCAAACTGGGCAAAAGTGGGATGCTAGCCAGTTGAGGGTTGAACCGTCATATCATGCTTCCAAACTAGCTTACTCTGTTGGTTCTACTACTTCCTACGGCAAGCGGTTTACGTCTGTACAAGTGGGTAGCCGACCCAATGTGCTTGAAGCCTCATCGGACTCCATTGGGAGCAACTCTAGTGAACACACTGTCAACCCATCCATCACGCCTATGCTTGTGAGAGGATTACCTGCAGCACCAGGAAGAGTTACAGCAACTGCTCATGTGATATCGGGTCAGGGCAAAAACGTCTCAGCAATTGTATCTGGTAGAATTTTGGTTGCCCAAAGTGTTTCTCCTGACTGGCTACCTGGGCTCAAGCACGTAGCCGCTATTATTACTGAACAAGGAGGGATAACTAGTCATGCTGGGATTATTGCTAGAGAACTTGGTATTCCCTGTGTTGTGGGTGCGGCTGGTATTACCCAAATCATAGAAACTGGCGAGTCTCTACTCGTGGATGGGGGACAGGGAGAAGTTTATCGACTAGGAACTAAGCAAGGGTTTCCGGTTGAAAAGTTGCATGGCTCAGGATTAAGAAAAAGGGAAGCAAAAGTCAACTTTCATCCCTTCAACTTTCAAAATACTTTCCCCATTGCTACTCAATTATTGGTTAATCTTAGCCAGCCGGACTCCCTAGAAAAAATTGTGGGTTTGCCAGTGGATGGAGTGGGGTTATTGCGTTCAGAACTGATGATGTTGGAGATTTTGAATAATCTGCACCCCAGTCAGTGGCAAAGACAGGGCCATGAGCGTGAGTTGGTAGAACGCTTGGCTCAGTTAATTGTTCAATTTACAGTTACCTTGGCACCACGTCCTGTATTTTATCGCTCCACGGATTGGCGCTCCCATGAATTTCCATCCCTGAGTGGGGATCACCTGGTAACGGAAGCGGAAGTTAACCCGATGCTCGGTCTACGTGGCACTCGTCGCTATCTGAGTGACCCAGCTAGCTTTGATTTGGAACTGGCAGCTTTACAGGAGGTTTATGCTTACGGCTGCAGGAATTTACGGCTGATTTTGCCCTTTGTACGTACTGTGGAAGAGTTTACCTTTTGCCGCCGTCGGGTAGAACAGGTAGGACTTACTGATAATCCTGATTTTCAACTTTGGATTATGGCAGAAGTGCCATCTGTGTTATTTTTGCTACCAGACTATGTTAGGGCAGGTGTTCAAGGAATTTCTATTGGTACTAATGATTTGACGCAACTTTTACTAGGAGCTGATCGGGAACAGAGACAGTTGGAAACACTGATGGCAGGGTGCCATCCAGTGGTCAAACAAGCAATTCAGCAATTAATCGAAATGGCAAAAGAAGCTGGTATTCCTTGCTCAATTTGTGGTCAAGCTACGGTTCAAGATCCGGAACTAATTGATCTGTTGGTGCAGTGGGGAATTACTTCGATTTCTGTTGATGTTAAAGATGTGGAAGCTACTTACCAAGCAATTACCCGTGCTGAGCAACGTTTACTCTTGGAAGCAGCACGAAATAAGTCAAAAGGCTTGGGTGGAAAAGGCAAAGGAGAAAACATCTAAATATATGGAAGTTCTAAATTGGGTTATGATATCCAGTCCGGTAGTATCGGTAAAAATTACCACCTACCATGGGACAGGATCTGATTTGATGTATCTCGTCTCACCTAGGTTATAAATCTGAAAACTGCTGTAATTCAATCAGTGAATTATGGTTAGGCTTTTTTGTAATTTGAGTTAATAGTGCTTCATAGCGGTTGAGAGCCTTTTGATAGGCGAAGTGATTCATAGCAAATTTTCTACCTTGTTGACCTAGAGATACCCCCTGCTCAGGATTTTCATACAATTCGACAATGGCAGATGCTAAAGCCTGGGGCTGTTGTGGTGGTACCACCACACCGCCACCACTTTTTCGAACAACTCGCGCTGCAGTTCCATTCAAAGGCACAGAAGCAATGATGGGTCGTCCGCAAGCCAATAGCACTTGAATTTTTGAGGGCATATTAAAGGAAACAACGTTACGTTTTTGCACAACTAAACCTATATCTGCTGCTGCCAACATTTCTGGTAACTTCTCTCGGGGTTGGAACGGTAAAAGCTTGACATTACTAGCGTTGCAAGTCTGACAGTCTTGCTGTAGCTGCTGTAGAGCCTTAGATTCTCCAACAATGACGAAGACAATTTCTGGAATATGCCTGACCAGAGTAGCCGCCTTCACTACTGTTTCCAGTCCCTGAGTGAGGGCAATATTACCGGAATACAGTACTACAAACTTGCCATCAAGATGGTAAGCAGTGCGAAAGGAATTTCCTTGTTTGGGTAAGGGACGGATAACATTAACATTCGCCCAGTTGGGGATACAGGTAATTTTGTCTTTAGGTACTCCTTTACTGACTAAATTGTCAACGAATCCTTCAGAAATAACACTGATTTTATGAGCACTGTGGTAGGCAAACTTCTCTAAAGCTTCAAAGATACGGATGGCTAGTTTGTTTCTAATTAGACCAACCTGTACAGCAGCTTCTGGCAAAATATCTTGTAAACTAAGTAATACTGGGCAGTTGTACAACCAAGCGAGTAAAGCAGCTGGTACACTAACCGCCAGGGAGGGTACTGTCAGTAGAATCACATCAGGTCGCCAGCCCCTCAGAGCCTGAATCAAACTGGTCACGACAAAGCTACCATCCAGTAGTATCCGTGTCACCACACCAGGCTTTGGTCGAATCCAGACATAGGAGCGTTGAATTATTACTCCCTTTCTTTCTTCTGTCAAATACCATTTACCCTGATATTTATCATAGATACAACGCTGGGGATAGTTCGGCATACTAGTGACGACTCGTACTTGATGCCCTTCCTTGACCAAACCTTCTGCTAGTTCCGTCATTAATGGGGCAATGCCTATCGGTTCAGGATGATAATTATAGGAGTAGATTAATATGCGCATGAATGTTATTGGTAGAGCGAGTAGTCTGTCAAGTTAATCTGTGACAGGTGGACAAGCGATGCATCGCTTTTTACAATTTCTACACGAAACACCTATATCTAGTTAGTTATATCTATCAGTTACTTAGGAACTGGTGTCTAATTATCCTAGATACTTTAGTGTTTGAATTTTCACCTTTAAGAGAAAAATTTTCACTTTACTAATTCAAATGGTTTGGTTTAACTTTCGACGTTATAGCCTTGATGATTAGATAGTCAATTTGCTTTTTATGTTCATGCTTATGGACTGAAGGAACAGCGAATATATCAAAAGCTATTAATCTCAATAGAGCAGTAGGTTAGACAGACGTGCTTAGGGGCTATTTTCTCTAAGAATACAGACATAAAAACTAAATTAATCTGACCTTTTGTAGCAGGCAATAATTAGTCCTAACACTTAGAGTAGCTCCTGGTGTTCATTCCTTTTTATTGGTTCTATTCATATAGCTATCAAAACTATCATACTCACTGGTTGGACTCATCATACCATTTTAGCAATCGTCAATTTTATAATATAAATACCTGGGAGGGTACCTTCTTTATTCTTGATTACAACTATGGTAACAATGCCCTTAAATAAGGATGGTTATTCAAGCTTTTTTGCAAAAAAAATTAAAGGCAATTTATAAAATTATTATTTGGATAATTTTATAAATTAAATGCCATTATTATCCCTAGAGCATAAACCAGATAAACTTCTAATTTAAATAGCTCCATAAATTTCACTACTGCTGTAATCTTAGATAGTTCTTTAAGTGTTGATTTTTGCATAATAAATCTCTTGGCAAAGGCAGATAATTAATAGATAGCTAAGCTTTATAGGTCTCTATCTATTATTTTAGATAACGCTAATGGTATTGCTGGTTTTATCAAAACTATCTATATAGTATAATATGATCTATTTTATAGATAAAGTTTATAAATGAGTCGTGAACGTAAAACTAGCTGAAAGCATTATTTCAAAAGGGTGCTTTGTTCATAACTCAAATGGAAACGCCATAGGACTATACCAAAATCTTGGGTCCAGCCATGTTACTATGCCCCACTACCTGTTTTTATATCAGCCATGTTACTATGCCCCACTACCTGTTTTTATAAAGGAACTACCGGAAAGCTTATCAAAAACAGCTATTAATTTTCAATTATTGAAGTTTAAAGATTGTGTGAATCAAATGTAAAAATATAGACTTATTATAACACTCTATGGGGAAATCTGAAATCCTTACTTAGCTAGGAGCTAGTTTTGGGAAATAATACTGGATTAATCAGCTATAGAATTTATAAGCTGTTTAGGAAAAAATGAGCAGCAATTATTTTAAGGCTATAGCCGCTGCTCTAACGGTGTTTGCAAATTAATAGTGTTGGCGAATTACCTCCAAACTTCAGCAAAGTGATCCAGAGCGGTCTTCAGGAGCCACTGGGGTCTTGGGTGTTGCCCCGATGAGGGACTGCATCAAGACAGGTACGGACGCAGGTGACCTACGCAGCCCCTCCCGAAGACCGTGGTGGCCTAGAAACCCCCACTCGCGTTTGCATGGCTGACAGGGGGTTATAAACCTGGATTTAGAAGGCTATCAAGGGAAGGGCTCTCCTAATTATCTTGGCTTAATTGGTTAGCCCAAAATAAAAAATCAGTAAAGACTTTGTGAAGAAATTTATGAAGAAATAGTAAAGAAAAGGGAAGATAAGACCCAGTAAGGCTAACAAAAATAAGCGATCGCAACAGCATAGTGCTTAGATAACACGAATAAGCGCGAAGCATTTACTGGATTGGTCAGCAGGAGATATTACCACACTCTGTACTCAACACTCCTTAATGACTAAGTTTGGTAAACCAGAGGAATTCAGAACCCTAAAATATTACCCAATTCCCCCTAAAGCAAAGGAAAAGCCCACTTTTGGGTAAGATGTTTGATGGTTTTTGGTAATGATGTCTCATGCCACGGTGGTTTTGGGAACGCTGTAATTGTAATCAAGAACGGTAGGGATGGGTAAACCGGGGATGGGACAATGGCGGACAAACCACCAAAACTGCTAAGTTTACACTTCATTAGCTTATCGCTTTATTTATATACAATTTTCCGAGAGTCAGTGAGCTTCTGCTATGGTCATGCGCCCCAATAACTCACTCCTACCAGTGGCTAAAACTTTACCAAATCTTGACAGTTATAGGGTTTTAACTCATGTAGATTCAACATACATTCAAGAAGAGAATAATGATGTGAATCTGTGCTGTTAATACCGATACAGTGTACTATCAATTCCTATAGAAAATAGATGAGTTACCAAGTTCCGGTCAAAGTTCCCTTCGTTTCACTAGCTCAACAACACGGACCTATTCAAACCGAGCTAGACCAGGCAATTCAAGCTGTAGTGCAGCAGGGAGATTTTGTTCTCGGTAAAGCGTTGATCAATTTTGAGGAAGCATTTGCGGCTGCTTGTGGTGTCGAATATGGTATCGGAGTGGGATCTGGCACCGATGCGATCGCACTTGGATTACAAGCCTGTGGCATTAGTGCTGGGGATGAAGTGATTTGTCCTGCTAACACCTTTATCGCTACAGTGATGGGCATCATAGCTGCTGGTGCTACGCCAATTTTGGTGGATTGCAACCCTCGTACTGCCCTAATTGATCTCGATAGTGCCAAACAAGCAATTACAGCGAAAACCAAGGCAATTGTCCCTGTGCACCTTTACGGTCAGATGGTATCTCCGAGTGAGTTATTGGCATTTGCTGATGCCTACAACTTACTAATTTTTGAAGATGCAGCACAAGCTCACTTAGCAAAGCGAGAGGATTATTATGCTGGTTCTGTGGGCAAGGCGGCAGCATTTAGTTTCTACCCCAGTAAAAACTTGGGTGCCTTTGGTAACGGTGGCATGGTAATCACTAATGATGCTACGGTGGCAGAAAAAGTGCGATCGCTTCGCAATTACGGAGCACCTCGCAAATATTTTCATACCGACATCGGCAAAAATAGCCGTTTAGATACGTTACAAGCTGCTATCCTCAATGTCAAACTGCCTTATTTGACTGAGTGGAACCAGTCACGGTACTGGGCAGCTGGGCAGTACGACAATCTACTCAGGGCTTTGGAAGGTGACGGGATTGTTCCCATCGAAAACCACAGCGGCCCAGGTCATGTCTACCACCTTTATGTGATTCGGGTGGGTCAAAAATTTCCCTTTAACCGACAGAGTATCCAGGATGCTCTGGCCTCAGTGGGAATTCAAACCGGTATTCATTATCCAATTCCTTGCCATCTCCAGCCAGCTTACAAGTACTTGGGATATCTTGCCGGTGACTTTCCCCATACGGAAGCTCTGTGCAATGAGATTTTATCTCTACCAATTTATCCCAACTTGAGCAAGGACCAGATTGAGCAGGTTGTTGATGGGTTAGCTAATTTATTAGGTCTGCTTGAGCCATTAGTTATTAATCATTAAACTATGCAAATTGGACGCAAAATTCCTATTGCCATTGATCGCTATCTACTGGACGGTTTGATCATCGCTTTGCTAGTCATTATTTATGGTCCTGTGCTGATGCATTGGTATGATGGTTGGCTCAACAAAAGTATCAGCATTACCCATGAATACTTTAGCCATGGTTTGATTGGGCTACCGTTTGCTGCCCATATTGTGTGGACGAACCGACGACGGTGGCATAAGCTTACTGATACAGGGCATCCCTTTGGTGTAGTCTTACTGATGATTGGAGCAGTAAGCTATCTTAGCGGTCAATCAGAACTGGTAAATTTATCGTTTCCAATAGTTTTAGCTGGTATGAGCCTATGGTTAAAAGGGATTGGTGGCTTTAAGCTACAAAGTTTTCCTTTGCTGCTAGTGGCTTTGGCAACTCCAACAGCAGTTCCCTATTTGATTGAACCTTATATCTTACCCCTACAACGCTTTATTGCTGCCATGGCTGCCTTTATTCTGACTCAGTTTGGGATGAATGTCAGACTCGAAGGGATTAACTTGTTCGTAAGTGACAGAATTGTGGAGGTAGCGCCCCACTGTGCTGGTATTAAGATGTTATTTACTTGCCTGTATGTGGGTTTGATGTTGCTTTACTGGAGCGGTGCTATTGAGTCACGTCTAAAGACTATTTGGCTTTTATCCGGTGCACTGGTTATCAGTGTTAGTGCTAATATTGTCCGCAATAGTGTGCTTACGTTTTTCCATGGCAGTGGGCAAGATAAGGCATTTCATTGGCTCCATGAAAGCTGGGGCGGCGACCTGTATTCAGCGATGATGTTAGTGATGCTGGTTCTACTAATGAAGTTCATTGAAAAATACCTCCCCTCAGACCCCCAACTTGACTCCCTTGGCTAAGCATAAAGATTAAACGTTATAGTTTTTCATTGGGTGAGGTACACAATTTTGGGATTTTGAATAGGGAAAAATATTTGTACCTCATAATTATGAAAAACGCTATAGAATGATGAAATCAGTAAGTTTAATTAAGTTAATCCAGCCCTGGCAAATCTCCAGAGGATTCTTACTGGTGTTGCTGTTAGTCTTGGTAATAATCGGAGCAGTACCAGGTTACTTGACAGGAAACTGGCCTTGGGCAAAACTGCCACCAGTGACTAACCTCCAACAGATAAAAGTTATCCGCGAGAAGGGAATAGAACTATCTGACTGGCAAACTGTTGAGCAACAAACCATAAGGATTGGCGGCCATAAATGGTCTTTGCAGTTCATAGAGCAGGATCAGCAAAAACCAGTGTGGTTATTTTTGCTTCCCCAAAATGGTCCTAAATCCCAGCCACAGGTAGAATGGGAAGATATTAGCGGATTTATGAGACAACGATTGGGACAATGGAAGACGGATTCTTATAGTCAAATCAAGTTTGTGGTCAACGGATCTGATGTTCAGGGGAAGACCGAGGCTGAGCCGACCATCACAACCCAGCCCAAAAGCCACTCCAAAAGTGTGGTTAACGCCCGTTTCTTTCGTGCTTGGAATCAGCGGCAAACCTTCGCTATAGTACAATGGTATGCCTGGCCAGAGGGTGGTAATCCTGCTCCTAGCCGTTGGTTCTGGGCTGATCAATTGGCTCAGTTACACCGGAAACGGGTGCCTTGGGTTGCGGTGAATATCCAAATTCCCATAGAACCTTTGGGTGATCTTGAAAATTATAGGCCAATAGCCGAATCTCTCAGTAAAATGGTTCAGACTGCTTTGATGAGCGATCCTTTTGCGGAGCAAGCTAGTAGTATTGAAAGTATCAAGGCTCAAGGCTCAAAGATGAAGGCTCAAGGATGAAGGATGAAGGCTCAAGGATGAAGGATGAAGGCTCAATGGTGAAATGGGTTTATTGGTGGAACACTTAGGGTTGACTAAAACGTTTATCCACAATTAGAAGTTAAACGTCAAACTTGCCTCTTCAGACTTACCTCTTCAGACTTTATACTTCCCACTTCAGACTTGAGATTTCAGACTTGAGATGATACGTGACCATTGGAAAATGACAACTGACACCCACAGGTTTGGTAACCAAGTTCTGAATTTATCTTTGTTTGGGGGTACCGTATTATTCTGGCTGGTTAGTTCTGGAGTTTGGGTCAGCCCTGGTTTGTCTACCGATGTCGGAAATTTACCGACATCGGTAGACAATATTGGGGATGGGATTAGCGATCGCGCTCAGTTGCCTACGTTTAGTTCCATGGAACGGGAAACAAGGGAAACTGTTGAATCAGGGGAAAGGGAAAGGACTGAACTGGAAACCTCTGAAACCACCCCTGAGACTACCCCTGAGACTACCCCTGAGACTACCCCTGAGACCATAGAGGTAACGGAAACGTTGCCACCTCCACCACCGTTGAGCAACCCTGAACCGGTCTCAGAGGAGAATCGATTAGAACAGTTGGAGGAAATGTTACCTCCTTTGGGCTACCCAGAGACTTTGTCACAGGTGAGTCCATCTGATGAATTTAATCGCCACTACCTAGGGCGAGAAGATGTAATCGCAGTGAGTGTGACAAATTTTCCGAATCTGGCTTTTCAAAGTGCTATTGATTCTGACGGCAATATTGTGGTACCGCTGTTCGGTAAGCTACGAGTGGTGGGACTTACTATAGAGGCGGCTCAAGATGTAATTCAAAATGTGTTAAATGAATTTGTGATTGATCCTGAAGTAGTTGTGAGCCTACTGAATACACCACAGGTTCAGATTACGGTGAGTGGTGAGGTGTTTCGACCAGGCTATTACCCCCTGCCACCAGGAACTCAACCGAATCAAGCCCTTACTGCTGCGGGTGGTACGACTACGATTGCTGATTTGCGGACTATTTTGATTCGTCGTAAGTCGGTGGTGAATAATTCCATCATTGAGCGAGAAATTGATTTGCTGACACCGCTGCAAAATGGGACAACTCCATCGGAATTGAACCTCCGGGATGGGGATGCTATTATTGTGCGAAAGTTGGAGGTGGGTAATACTACCGATTATGATAGGCAGCTGGTAGCTCGTTCTAACCTAGCTCAACAACAAATCAGCATTCGAGTGTTGAGCTATCCTAATGGCACCATTGGTAACTTGACATTAGCTAATGGTAGTACGTTTATTGATGCTTTAACAGCAATTTCTCCTAACCCAGATGATGCTGATTTGGATAGCATTGCCTTAATTCGTTTTGATCCAGAACAGGGCAAAGCAGTTACTCAAAAACTAGATGGGGAAAAGCTACTAAAGGGTGATGTTTCCCAAAATGTGCCACTTCAAGATGAAGATGTGATCGTGGTTGGTCGAAGTCTTATTGCTAAGATTTCTGCTGCTCTGAGTATAGTGACTCGACCCTTCAACGATTTTCTGGGATTCCGGAGGTTTTTTGACGAAATACCAGAACTGTTTTAATAAGGTTTGGGTATGATGGCAGCAGAAATCGATGGAAGCTCTCCTCTAGGGGGTTAGCTTTTCCATCGACAGCACAACAATCTCCGGATACCTTAATGAATGGACAGAAAACTCCAGTAGCTTTCTCGGTTTGTAACTGGTCCTGAGAGTCCCTGGTGAATCAGCGGTAAAAATAGGAATAGGCTAGAGGATTTTTTCGATCACTGCTGCCTTAACAATAGCAAAAATTACTTATGACTCCCCCTTTTGTCACACGTTACCTGATTGCTCTCAATCAGCATAAGTTAATTGGCTTTGCCACGTTTTTCCTGATTACCGGTATATCCGGGATTGTTGCCATACAGCCAACGCCAGCTCCGATTTACCGAGCTGAAGGTCGCTTGATATATACGACTCCTGTGAAGGTTTTTTCCCAGACAGGGATACAGATTTCACAACAAGGTAAACAAAGGGCGACACCGGAAACGCTGCTGGCAGAGAATGTGGTTAAGGAAGTAGCAGCTGGGATGCAAGTCAGCTCGAAAGACATTGTTAAAAATACAGTGGTGAAATTGCCAAAAGCAGAAGGACCACAATTTATTTCGGTAATCTATAGGGATAAGAATAAGGAAATTTCTGCAACCATCGTCCAAATGCTGATGGAGAGAATGGTGGATCAGAGCCGTTTTATCAACACAGCACAACTAAGACGGATTATTGAAGTAATAGAAGAACGTTTGCCTAAGGCGGAGCAGGAACTAAGGGAAGCGGAACAAAAACTGGAACAGTATGACCGTGTACAAGGACCAGCTTTATTTGCTGCTCAAGATGGGACGTTAGTGGGTGGGATTACTGGTAGCCAACAACAACAACGTAGTCTTGAGATACAGCTAGAGGGGGTTGAAGCTCAGTATTCTAGCCTAATCGAACGGCTAGGTTTGACCCCTGACCAAGCCTATACGTCTTCTGCCCTTAGTGCTGACCCGATCATTGCTAGTCTGCGAGCTCAGATTCTGGATACTGAGACACAGATGGAACTGCTAAAGGGGCAGTTGCGTCCACAACATCCAACCATGATTGAGTTGCGCAAACAGCAACAGACTTACGAGACTTTACTTCAGAATCGTGCTGGTGAAGTTCTCGGTGGTAATGGGTTTACCTCTCCATTGCCCAGTCAAATCCGCCAAGACAGTACCCTGGATCCGGCACGGCAGGCACTGGCTAATCAGCTGGTAGCTCTGCAAACCCAGCGGGAAGCACTTCAACGGCAGTTGGCAGCTACCGAAAGAACGGAACAGGAACTAAGACAGCAATATCAGCAGCTGCCCAATAAGCAGCTGGAGCGAGGGCGACTGGCTCAGCAAGTTGCTTTTAAGCAGGAATTTTACAATCGGTTGCAGGCGGCATTAGCAGATAGCAAAATAGCTGAGGCAGAGACTGAGAGTAGTCTTGCGATCGCTGGGATTCGAGAACCGAGAGCACTTCAGGCCCAGACAGCAAGTAATCCGATCGTTACCGTGGCAATAGGTGGTGTAATCGGTATTGTTGTAGGTGCTGGTGTGATTCTGCTGCTATCAACCCTGGATAATACCTTACACACGCCAGAGGATGTTAAGCCCATACTTCGGGACAATGGTGTGCCATTACTGGGGGATTTACCGACCATCGGTGTCAAGTCCTACCGGGGTGAAGCTGCTATAATAACTCGACCAGAGGCTTTGGAGTTGGAGTTATACGAACGGTTCCGCACTAATCTTCGTCTGCGGGAGGAACCTGCGGTAAAAGTGGTGTTGGTGACTAGTACAGCAGGGAATGAAGGAAAGACGATCGTGGCTTACAATTTAGCGATCGCATCTGCCCAAGCCGGTATGCGTACTCTGTTGGTAGAAGGGGATTTGCGATCGCATTCTGTAGCTCAATCTCAAGACGTGATTCACCTGATGGACGGGCCACTGGAACCTTTGCGCTTCTATGGCTCTAAGAGTGAATGTATTCATTTAGCCCAAGATTTTGAAAATCTCTATATTCTGCCTAGTCTAGGTCCCCAGCGCAAAGCTGCGGGGATCCTAGAATCGAGTGAAATGAAGTATTTGCTGGAAGATGCTCGTGGTCGCTTTGATTTTGTTGTGGTTGATTCTCCTAGTCTCTCCCGTTGTAATGATGCCCTATTACTACAACCATTTACTGATGGAATTGTGTTAGTTACTCGACCAGGCTATACCCAGGGAAGTATTTTATCTCAAGTAATCGAAGAGTTAGATGAAAACGAGGTACTGTTGGGAGCAGTTATCAACGATATCAAGGAGCTAGAACCCCCTGTTCCCGTGGATACTGGGAGGGGGTATTCAGCGGTAGATACCCCTGTGGCTCAAACCCCAGCAGAGAACCATAAAGTTACTAGTGGAGTAGGGACTCGGGAATAGGAAAAGAGAGGGAAGTGTGGGAAGTGTGGGAGGTGTGGGGAGGGGAGATGGGGAGTCAGAATTACTATAAGAACAGCTATATTTATCGAGAATTGTTTGATTCAGTAATACTAAAGTAGTGGGCTTTTTTTAGTTGTAACTGATAGACTTGAAGCACATCATAACGTGGTTAATCTATCAGCTTATGGGTTTATCTAAGGTAACATTAATCGTGACTCAGAGGGAGCGGTTTAGTTTAACAAAGCCTTCCTTAGACAGTATTATTGCTGATTATTCTTCTTATCCTTTTGAGCTAATCTATGTAGATGGCAATGCTCCATCCCAAATCCATCAGTATCTGCAACAGCAGACAGATAAACATGAATTCATGACTTTGATCCATCGGGGACGCTATTTGAGATCAAATGTTGCTCGTAACATAGCTCTACCGTTTGTTAAGGATGCGGATTACGTTGTTTTTATTGACAATGATGTGATTGTAGAGCCTGGTTGGTTAAAACGTTTGGTTGAGTGTGCTGAACAAGAGCAAGCTGGTATCGTTGCTCCCCTAATTTTACAGGGGCAACCAGGGTCCCCTGATATTGAGGTACATGTTGCTGGGATTAAAACCAAGTTTCACCAAAGAAAGCATGGTAAAAAGTGGTTTGAGCAAAAGCAGTTGCTCTACGCTACTAAATTACGGGATGTTGAGCAGGATTTACATCGCACCCCAGTAGATTCTGTAGAGTTTCATTGTATCCTAGCTCGTCATTCTATGATCAAGTCTATTGAACTGGATGAAGTCTTTGATAGCTTGGCAAGTCATACTGATTTATGTATGCAGGCAACGGATTTAGGTGAGACAATTTTCTTGGAACCAAAATCTAGAATCACTTTCCTAAATCCTCGACAGATCACTAGGTTTGACCAGGATGATGTGCCATTTTATGTATTTAAATGGAATGAACAATCTGTACGAGATGTCTTCTCTCGTCAAGTCAAAAAGTGGAATTTGGCTAAAGATGATCCTTCAATGTGGTCGATTTGGAAGTGGGTGATTGAGAATCGTCAACTCCCGGCTAAGTGGTCAACTCAAGAAGGTAGTTTCGAGAGAAAGTTATTGGAGTTCTGTCAGCGTCGCTGGTGTCCAAGTTGGCTGCGTACACTGTTAGAATCCTATGTGATTAAGCGTGCATTTCCTGAGACTGGGATTGCTGACAATTTAGTGGAAAATGTCAGCAGTCAACCGTCATTGAGTGTTTAGGGAGTCGGCAGTCGGGAGTCGGGAGTCGGGAGTAGAGATCCCCCCTAGCCCCCCTTAATAAGGGGGGAACAGGATTACATTAAAACCCTCTTTACTATTGCTAGCATGCTAGCATGCCTATTGCCTTAATTGGTGGCCAATACTATCAGATTTGGTAGAGATTGTATTGATGCAGTCTCTACTTTTTTTTGATTAGTAAATCTGGGTTAAGTGATTCATCCTACATTTACTGACGGCTGTTCGCATAGCGCATAGGCTTACCTATTTTGAGCAGTGCCTAGCCGATTTCTAATATCCAAAAACTTCAACTGTCGATAAAGCATAGAAATCATGGGCAAATCAACTCCTGCTTTGCTTGCCATCTGTAAAGGATTCCCGACAATTGCCTCAACTTCCAAGGGTCTTTTTCCATCAAAATCCAGTTTCATGCTGGTTAAATACGGTTTCATGTTTTCGGTATGGTCGAGCATTTTTTGGATAACGCAGTCGTCTAGTATCCGCCCGCAACTCTTTGCACCGGCTAGCACTTCCTGCATTATTTGTTCTGCTAAACGCCGCGTATCGGCATTGGCCATTATTTCATCTGTTCTGGCATTTAAAATCACGGAAAGACTATTATATGGAATATTCCACACTAATTTTTTCCACCTAGCTAACAGCAAATCTTCGTTCAACTCAATAGTAATCCCTGCGGTTTCAAAATCCCTAGCAATTTCCCTCATTTCTTCTGTAATGCCAGCAGCTTGATAGTTAGCAGCATATTGCCCTAGGAGAATACTACCATAGTCGATGTGGTGAATCTGGCCTTGCCCTACTTTATTAGAACAGATAACACACAACCCACTGATTAGGGTATTATTTCCTATGATGTTGGCAATTTCTGGTTCAACATTGATGCCGTTTTGTAAGAGCAATACTATGGTATTTTCATTGATTAATGGGGGCAATAGGTCTGGTAAATTATGATTTTGTGTCGCTTTTAATGCCACTACAATTACATCGCAATTGGGCATTTTTTTTACATCGTTATAGGCATCTACTTCCGGCAGAGTAAAATCACCATCTACTGATTTGATAATTAAACCGTTTTCGGCGACATGGTGGTAGTCACTACGGAGTAAAAAGCTGACTTTATGACCGGCTTTTTGAAGTTTGGCACCGTAGAATCCGCCAATAGCTCCGGTGCCGATAATTCCATAGGTTCGATTTGACATTTTGATAAGATAGCTCTTTTAGGATTGCAAATTAGTTATACCAGAAGAGGAGATGCTGATTATCATAATACTGATTATTATAGCTATGCCAACTCTGACGGTGCGTTACGGGACGATGCTGTTGGCAAAATATTTCGTGAACATTCCAATAAGCCCCATCAGCCCTCACCCCCAGCCCCTCTCCCAACCTTGGGAGAGGGGAGCAGATTACGGAAGAATAAGGGTTTCACGAATTCGCCAGCAGCATCCGTCCCTAACACACCCTACGAGGCTCTGTTCCCTGTTCCCTGTTCCCTGTTCCCTGTTCCCTGTTCCCGACTCCCTATCGACCTTTATCTAAGTCAGCATAAATGACAATTTCTATGCCTAAGATTAGCAATAGGATAAACTCAAAAACGCAGATGAAATGAACTATCCAGGGGAGATTAGCTCCGGAAAACCAGAAGGTAAATAAGGCGAGTAAACCTGAGCAAACAAAGGTAATTTCATCAATAATTAATTGCTCTAGTTTCCGTCTTTTTCGGCGTCGATCGCTTCTATGAGCAATTTCCCAGCCAAAGATAGACTCAAGATCGGTATGGCCGGTCTGGGCTTTGATTTTTTCAGTTAGAGTAAAGCGAATATACTTGCCAATGGCGGAAATCTTTTCATCGTTGACTAAGTAAGTCCATCCTAGAATCAGACAAACCCAAGGAATAACTAGAAGGGCATAGGAATTAGTTTTATTGGAGAGGGCGAAGGAGAGAATACCACCAAAGATCCCTAGGGTTATATAAATCATCTGGTCTCGGAATCCAATACGCTGGGCTTGCTCTTCTTTCAATTTTTCGTATTCGAGCATAAATACTTGGAGTATCTGTTGGTCGTCCATAGCCTTTTATTTGCTGCTGATTCAAGGATAATTTATAACTTTAATTATCCTTGAATCAGTAAATAAAAATATAATCATTTAAATTGCCGTTAGAGATTTTTTGATTTGGTAAAGCTAATAGTTTAATAAGCACATAGCTAAATAAAGTAACTACAATAAAGTCAATCAATTCTAGCAGGTTCAAGGTATGTCTTGTGCGGTTATCCTCACAGCAATTCCGAGTGAATACATGGCAGTACGTGCCCATCTCACTGACTTGAAGGAGGAGATGCACCCCAAAGGGACTATTTATGAGAGGGGGAAATTTTATAGTGATGGTCAGGAGTGGGAGGTGGGTATTGTGGAGACAGGTGCAGGAAATTCCCCCGCAGCGCTAGAAGCAGAAAGGGCGATCGCTTATTTTAATCCCGATGTGATTCTGTTTGTGGGGGTAGCTGGAGGAATTAAGGATGTCAAACTGGGGGATGTGGTAGCTGCTACTAAGGTTTATGGTTATGAGTCTGGTAAGGTAGCCCAGACCTTTAGACCTAGACCGGATGTAGGTCTTTCAAGCTATAGTTTGGAACAACGGGCAAGGGCTGAAGCTAAAAAAACAGATTGGTTAGCTAGAGTTTCTTCTTCAGCAAGCCCTAGGGTATTTGTTGCTCCTATAGCAGCGGGAGAAAAGGTAGTTGCGAATAAAGAGTCAGATTTGTTTAAGTTTCTTCAGCATAATTATGGTGATGCTTTAGCTGTGGAAATGGAAGGCAGTGGTATTTTACAAGCTGCCCATGCTAATCAACAGGTTTCAGCCTTAATTATTCGGGGTATTTCTGATTTAATTGATGGTAAGCGTGAAGCAGATGAAGGGGGCTATCAAGAAATAGCTGTTGGTCATGCTAGTGCTTTTGCGTTTGAGGTTTTGGCAAAGCTTGAGTTAAATTCAACAGCTCAGACACTTCCTACCACAGAACCTATAAAAAAGACGAAAACCCCTAACTTTTTTGCCTATAATGAGGCTTGGGTAGGTCGTGAAAGTCTAATCAATGAGTTAACGAAGAAACTTAAAGGGTCATGTCGCTTGTTGATTTTAGTAGGGATTACAGGAATTGGGAAAACGGCTTTAGGGGAAAGATTAGCCGTTGAACTGGAAGATTGGTTTGAAGATTGGAATTCTTATCTCCAAGAAAATTTTGATAATGAGGAACAAACTGCTGATTTTGGGAGTGTGGCTGCCAGATTACTAGAAAAATGTGGTGAAGTGGTGACTCCTGATGACCGTAAGGACACTCAACGGTTAATGTATCGTTTGGTCAGGCATTTACAAGAGAATCGTTATTTAATTCAAATTGATTCTTTAGAAAGAATTTTACAGGGTAATGAAGAAGAAGGATGGAGTGATTTTATAGATGAGTTCTGGGTGAAGTTCTTTCAAAATTGGTTAAATGTTGATACTTGTGAAAGTTGTTTTATTTTAACGTCACAGGATTTACCAGCACAAATTCAGATTATCGGGACTCGTTCTCAAAATTTTTGGTATTGTCAACCTTTAAGCGGATTAGAGGAAGCGGAACAGTTAGCCTTATTTGGTAAGATCGGATTAGATGTTACTGAAGAAGCAGAAGGTAAACTTTATTTAGAACGTATTGGACGAGCTTATGAAGGTCATCCTTTAGCTTTACGGGTAATAGCGGGTGAAATTGTTAATCCTCCTTTTTATGGCAATGTTATAGGATATTGGAATAAGTATGGAAAGGAAGTAGAAGAAGTTGAAAAAGCCATTGAAGAAGCAAAAACTAAAGGAATTACCGCATCTGCAGATGATCAGTTTAATTTACATAAATACACTCGCCAATTAAGCCGCAGTGTAAAAGTTAGACTGGAAAAGGCGTTTAATCGCTTAGAAGAAGGTGTTAATGAGGCTTATTTATTGTTGTGTGCGTCTTCTGTTTATCGCTGTGAAGTACCAGAATATTTTTGGTTAAGCCATTTGGAAGATTGGGATATTGATGAAGAGGCTCAACAAATGGCTTTGGATGCATTGAGAGATCGCTATTTAGTTGAGGAAAGTGTTGATAAAGATAATCAATATTTTCTAAGGCAACATAATTTGATTAGAAGTGTATCTTTAGAACGTTTAAGGCAGTTGGATGAATAAGATGAGTAACCAACCTGAGTTAGAGATGAAAAATAAACCCACTTCAGAACTTGATAGTCTCTATTCTGGTGAAAAAATTTTAGCTGACATTAATATTAATTCAGCAACAGTCAAATCAATAAAACAGGTATCAAAAAAGTGTAACTATCGAGCAATTATTAATTGGCTGACGAAATATAACCCTAATCCAGAGGCTTCTAATTTGGATAAAATTAGAGGGTTATTAGAGGCGTTTTTTCATCTTTGTGAAGTAGAAGAATGGGAAAGATCCAGTAAAATACTTTTAACTGAAATTAATACTTCAACAAAAGAACAATTATTGAAACAACTAAATACTTGGGGCTATTATCGCGAAACGATTAGTCTATATAGTAAAAAAATCAACAAAATCCCCCCCCAATATAAAGTCATTTTTATCAATGATTTAGCTTTCGCTTATTGCGAGCAAGGAAAATACCAAGATGCTAAAGGTTATTATAAGCAACAATTAAAGATTGCAAAAAAAATTGGGAATAAGTACCAACAAGCAGAAGCCTTAGGAGGTTTAGGGCTTGTTTATCGATCTTTAGGAAAGTATCAGCAAGCTATTGATTATCATCAGCAACAACTAAAAATTGCACGGGAAGTTTCCAGCCTAAGTTTAGAAGCTTATGCTCTTGGAGGATTAGGACTTGTTTATGAAGCTTTAGCCAAATATGACCAAGCTATTGACTGTCATCAAAAACAACTCCAAATAGTTCAGAAGATTAACGCTCCAAGAGAAATAGTAGGTGCCTTTGCTAGTTTAGGTATAGCTTACCAAGCAAAGGGAGATTTCAATGAAGCTATTAAATGTCATAATCAAAGTTTAGATAAAGCTCGTAGCATTGGTTTTAGAGGAGGAGAAGGAACAGCATTAAATAATTTAGGTAATGCTTATGATTCTCTTGGAGAGTATTCAAGTGCATATAACTATTATCAACAAGCTCTAGAAATTTATCGTCAAATAAAAGACCCTACCATAGAAGAAGGTTCAATAACCGGAGTTGGAAATATTTATACAATTAAAGGACAATATCATAAAGCTATCGAATGCCACCAAAAATCATTAAGTATTTCTCAAAAAATTGCTAACCCTAGAGGAGAAGCTATGGCGTTAGCTAATTTAGGGAATTGCTACTTTTCTTTGGGAGAAGACCAATTAGCAATGGAGAATTATGAAAAATCTTTGAAAATTACAACGAAAATTGGCGATCGCGAAGGCGAAGCAGATGCTTTAGGAAATATAGCCATGATTCATACTATCATAGAAAACTATCAAGAAGCACTTGAATACTATCATAAACAGTTAAAAATTACTCGTGATATTAGCAGTAAAGAGGGAGAAAAAACTGCTTTAAGTAATTTGGGGCTGAGCTATTTTTATATGAAAGATTATAACAAGGCCATCGACTATCTTGAACAAAGTTTAAAAATTTCTAAAAAGATTAGTCCTATTAATGGTGAAGGAGTAGCGATGTCTAATCTGGGTATGGCTTATGTTGAAATAGGACAATATCAGAAAGCTAAGGAATATTGTTTCAAGGCTTTAGATATAGCAAAAGATATTGGCAATCGAGAATTAGAATGCCATGTATTAGGTAATTTAGGCAATGTTTATATTGCTTTGCATCAATACGAAGTAGGTGCTGAGTATTTAGAACAATGTTTGGTCATTGCCATAGAAATTGGAGATAAACGGGCTGAAGATTCAGTTCTTAATATTAAAAAAACCATAACAGATAACTGAAGATGAATCATAACCAATATGAGTTAAATGCTGATCTATAAATTAATTCCTAATCTCCGAAGTCTACTTGTTTGACTCTGACGAAACAAACAGCCTGCATGCTTTAGAGGGTGAAGGATTGAAATCAGGACTATTAATATTTTAATTATTGATAAGCTATCCAAATCAATAGACCACAACTTTTGTGCAGCACTATCTATAAATAACTAAGCTTTCAAAGAGCGATCGCCTTTGGCGCGGCTGAGGCCTTTGGCCACGCTGCGCGAACGCCGATCGCTCTTAGCGGAAGCTCGGCTTCATCGCGTAGCGTGACCTTTGGTCAATCGCATTTTTTTTATAGCACCTATAACTAGATTTTGATATCACCAAAACAAAAAAAACTCCTCAGATATCTTGACCCTATTACCTGTTTCCTACTCCCTACAAAATTGTTACAAATATTTTCAAAATATGCTACAATTAAAGATTATTTGTGCTATTATAAAAGAGTGGTTGGTAAAACATCCGCGTCAATAGCTAGCCCGGGAAACGTGCAAATTTGCGGGCTAGCTTTGGCTCCCCTATGAAAGGAGATACTTTTATTATGACTTATTCTGAACGCCTTCATCCATGGATAATCATGCGGCTATTACCCAAGATGCAGCGAGTCGTTGTTGCTCGGTTCCGAAATCGCTCTGATGCGGAGGGTCATGTGAAAGCCCTTAAACGGTTGATGCCGGATGCTAAGTTTGTGATTGTTTTTGATGTCGCTAATCCTGTGGATGAGGAATCGTTGGATGAGGAATCCTAGGGTTGTACTTTAGGCATGCTAGCAATAGGCAATAGGGTACTGGGATATATCGCATTTTCATTTGAGATGTAAAATCCGATTCCCGATTCCCGATTCCCGATTCCCGATTCCCTACTCAATTATCTTCCAACGTTATTACTACTTTACCTCTCGCGTGTCCTTGTTCAAGATATCTGATAGCTTCAGGCACTTCACTTAAGCTGTATCGTCTATCGATAACAGGTGCTATTTTGCCAGTTTCAAGAAGCTCTTTGATAAACACCAAATCCTTATGGTTTGGTTCCATAAACAGGGACACAATTTTATTACTTCCGGTCATGGAAATCCATGAGCCTAGGAACATAAGTTGGAAAAGTTGAGCTGTGGAACCTCCGACAAAGACATAAATTCCGTTGGGAGTTAATATACCTTTGTAATCCAGAATGGAACGATAGGCGGCAGCATCAAGAATCAGGTCATAATGCTGGCCATTTTTGGTGACATCTTCTTTAGTGTAATCAATGACATAGTCTGCACCAATGGAGCGCACCATGTCTAAATTCCTGGTGCTGCACACCCCAGTGACTTCGGCTCCTAAGGATTGGGCAATTTGGACAGCAAAGGTACCGACACCACCAGAGGCACCATTAATCAAAACCTTTTGCCCTGGCTGAATCTGTCCTTGATCTCGAAGACCTTGCAGGGCGGTGAGTGCTGCTGCCGGTACTGCTGCCACTTCCTCGAAGGTGATATTGGCGGGTTTCAACACCAATGCACTTTCCTTGGCACATACATACTCGGCAAAACCGCCGAAACCACCCTCGGATAGGTTCCCGAATACTTGATCACCTGGCTGAAACTGCTCTACGTTTTTGCCAACGGCTTCAACCCGCCCTGCTATGTCTGCTCCCAGTATCTGGTTTTTTGGTGTTAGAAGCCCAAAGCCCATGATGCGGATCAAGAAGGGTTTTCCTCTGAGTAAATGCCAGTCACCTGCATTGGCGGATGCGCTATGAATTTTTACTAATACTTCATCCTCCTTAGGGATGGGTTTTTCTATTTCTTTGAGCTGCAGAACATCGGGTGATCCGTATTTTGTGTAGAGAATTGCTTTCATAAGTATTTTGGTTAATTGTTTTATTAGTTATAGCGTTTTTTATAGCTATGACGAACAATTTTTTTTGATTTTAGGGAACAGGTAACAGAATTGTATTTAACAGCTATTCCCTAAAGCAACTCAAAATAAAGATGTTTACGGATAAGTATTTGTTGACATCCAATTAGTTGAATGTTTTGAATTTGATTTTGTCTCGTTGATAGGGAGTAGGTAATCGGGAGTAGGGATTAGGGGGAAGAGTTTGGGGCGGGGGCGTGGGAAGTGTGGGAAGTGTGGGTAGAAAGAATAGGGAATATTATATAGCGGTTTTTATAGTAATGATATATATATAATAATATAATATAGGATTTTTACCTACTCCCAACTCCCTTTAAAATATGTACAAGCTCAAAATTAATAAGATTGGTAATTCCCTAGGCATAACCCTACCTAAAGAGATCCTACAACAGCTGAATGTTGGTGAAGGCGATACTGTATTTATCACAGAAACTGCTGATGGTGTTGAAATCACCACGAAAGACCCTGAGTTTGAAACGGTAATGGCAGCTTATCAGAAAGTCAGCAAGAGGTATGAAAATGCGTTGAGGGAGCTGGCTAAGTGAGGGAACCGCTGTGGATATCGGAAGCTATAGCCAGAGCTATTCATAGTGATCAAATTGCACAACATGGGGGAAGTCCAGGGATTCGAGACGAAAATCTGCTATCGGCTAGTTTAGCCAGACCTAGACATCTATTTGTATATGGTCAACCAACCTTATTTGATTTAGCAGCAGCCTATGGATATGGTTTCGCAAAAAACCATCCCTTTATAGATGGCAATAAAAGGGTAGCTTTCGCAGTGATGGCAACTTTTCTTGAAGTAAATGGATATTCTCTAGATGTCCCAGAAATGGATGTTGTGGTAATGATGCAAAGGTTAACAACAGACCAAGAAAGCCAAAATGGTATCGCTAAGTGGTTAGAAGCAAATATCGGTACTTAATTTGATGATCCATACTAATCAAATACCGATGCTAGACTGGGTTGAATATAACCTAAAATGACCCTCCCAAGGTTTTTAACGTTGGGAGTTTTTTTACTTTCTGTCACCCCTAAAGATCTGGTATATCTAGGTTTTACATTTGAGATGTAAACGCATAAGGTATTTTTTTAGTTTACTCAAAAACTCTGGAGCTTTTGCCCCTGTTACCTGTTGCCTGTTGCCTATTGGCTTTTTCGACAATCTATGAGTTTACAACTCGTTTGAAACGCTCGATAATCTGGCTAATTCCTCCTGAGCAAACTTGCGCAGTTGAGGATCAGAGTCATGCTCTGCTCTATCCTGTAATAAGGATCGGGTTTGGGAATGGTTAGGATAATATTCGAGGATGGCATTAAGGGCTGCTTGTCGAGGATTGTCATCCCAGCGTTGCTTACGCTCAAAGGGGTCATGGAGAATGCGATGCTCTGAAAGAGCCGCTACGCGAACGCATAAAAATTAAAATAACCAAGGCCTCAGCTTCCGCGCTTATGCGATCGTGCCAACCTTGAGCTAACTGTTCAATTGCTATAGGTCGCACCCTCGAAATGGAATGACTTGAATATAGTGGTTTCTAAGCTAATGAGGTAAACCCAATTTTTTCCTTGCAGCCAACACAACCAACAAGTACTTTGCCGTTTTTGTAGCTTCCCTAGCCAGACCCTAAATTGTAAACCCTAAATGCCTTTAGGGTTTACAATTTAGGCTATATCGCACTTAGTAATAGCCTCGCTATTTGTCCTGATTATAACTAGGAAAGTCAGTATAACCTTCTTTACCTGGAGAATACCAAAGTTTCATATCTGGAATAGGATTGAGAGGCCAATTATTAGCGAAGCGATCAACCAAATCTGGATTACTCATAATCGGTCTTCCGAAAGCAATTAAATCCGCCACACCTTCTTGAATGGCAGCTTCTGCTGTTTCTTTAGTATAGCCGCAATTACCAATAATTGGACCATCAAAAACGTTTCTAAGCTCAGCCAAAGTTATCGGTTCTCCTAATTCATGAAATCCAAACGCCAACCCATCTAATACATGGATATAAGCTAACCCATAACTGTTTAACTCTTTAGCTACATAAATAAAGGTTTCACGATAATCCACAGACCCCATATCATTAAATAAACCATTAGGAGACAAACGAACCCCCACTCTATTGACTGGAAAAACAGTTATTACAGCTTCGATTACTTCTTTGAGTAAACGATATCTATTCTCAATACTACCACCATAGTCATCTGTTCTTTGGTTGGTTTTAGATTGCAGAAAGGAGTCCAGTAAATAACCATTAGCTGAATGAACTTCTACCCCATCAAAACCTGCCTCTTTGGCATTTTTAGCCGCTTTTTTATAGTCTTCTACTATTTGGGGTATTTCTTCAGTTTCCAGGGCTCGTGGGGTTTCGTGAGGCTGTTTTCCCTGAGGGGTATGAACATATTCTTCGTTAATTTTAATGGCTGAAGGAGCAACAGCTAGCTTACCATCATGGAAACTACTATGAGAAGCCCTACCACAGTGCCAAAGCTGCAAAAATAATGGCGTATTTTTAGAGTGTACACCACTAACAACTTTTTTCCACCCTTCAGTTTGTTCCATAGTATAAATACCAGGAGCATTTACCCAACCTTTAGCTTGAGGGGAAATAAAAGTACCTTCAGTGATAATTAGACCTACTCCAGTTCTGTGAGTATAATATTCCACCATTAAATCATTGGGAATACCCAGATTCACTGCTCTACCTCTAGTTAAAGGAGGCATTACTACTCGGTTTTTTAAAGATAAATTACCTAATTCAAAAGGGCTTAGTAGTTTCGAAAAAGAGAGTGCTTACGTCATTATTTATTGTACCCATAAACTAAATTTTAATCAAATCAATTTTGACAAAAATAGGGCATCACTTCTTTAGCAAAAAGCCTCATAGAAGCGGCAGATTTTTCTACGGACATAGTGTTAAAGTTCACCTGCATAGAAGCAAATTCAAAGCCCCCAACTTGTTCATAGTAGCCACGGATGGTCTTTCGCAATTGTTCAGGTGTACCAATCCAAGCAGCTCCCTTCTCTACCTGAGATTCAAAGGTTTCCTGCTTTAGTCCAGCAATGATTTTGTAGTAGCGATCATAGTCTGGGGAATGGGTATCGATTAACCAATCAGAAGCCGCTTCTACCAAACATTTCAAATAGTTGTTCAAGGGTTCACGAGCAATTGCGGACGCTTCTTCTGAGGTTGGGGCACAAAACATCTGAAAAGCCAACATTACCCGGCCTTGGCCTGGATGACCAGCTGACTTCCAGGCATCTCGATATAGCTTAAGTAACTCAGCCATTTTCCCTCCTGCCAAAGGAACTGCCATGATTCCATAACCCTTGTGACCAGCAGCCACAAAGGATGCGGGGGTAGCCAGAGCAACTACCCAGAAAGGAGGACGGGGAGTTTGAGTAGGGCGGGGCAAAGAGGTAACCCTCTCGAAGCGGTGAAACTGACCCTCCATGGTCACATTTTCTTGTTCGAGCAGGCAACGTACCTGTTCCATTCCTTCTTCAAGGCGGCTGCGGCTCTCGTTCAAATCAATCCCAAATCGGGCAAATTCATGGGGAAGAAATCCACGAGCAAAGCCAACTTCCAGACGTCCATTGGAAATGGCATCAAGCATACCAATTTCGCCAGCTAATTTGAGTGGATTGTTGAAGACAGGCAAAACCGCTCCAGTGATCAGGCGAGCTTTTTGAGTTCGTTGGGATGCAGCAGTCAGAAAAACAATGGGATTAGGGCTGTATCCGCCATATCTATGGAAGTAGTGTTCTACAATCCTAATATTAGTATAACCGAGTTGATCACACAGACTGACCAGCTCGAGAGCTTCCTTAAAATACTGAACTCCTGACTTCTGTTGAGGGCTAACATCGGGCAAAAACTGTAAACCAAATTCCATTAGTTTGAGGTTAGGGTTAAAAACTAAAAATGCGATCGCTACTTTTCAGTATTCTAAATTCTAACTTCTAACTTCTAAATTCTAACTTCTAACTTCTAAACTAAACCCCGGTAACACCTCATTTCCTGTTAACACTACAGGCATTGCTATTACTTTTACAGGTTGGTTAGCCATATAAATTTCCACCAGTTTATCCTGAGGATTAATCAACCAACCCAAACGCAAGCCACTGGCTAAATATTCTTGCATTTTCTCCTGTAGCGGCTTTAATCGATCTGTCCGTGAGCGCAACTCAATCACAAAATCGGGACAAATCGGTGGAAAACCTTCTCTTTCTTTTTGACTCAGTGCTTGCCATCGTTCCAGCGCTACCCAAGCTACATCGGGAGAGCGATCGCCACCACCTGGTAAACTAAACACAGTCTGAGAACTGAAGACAACCCCCAACTGAGTCTGACGATTCCAAATAATTAAATCACCAATCAGATTCGCCTCAATCCTTCCACTTTCTCCGCCTAAAGGAGTCATAATAATTAAATTACCGTGGGGTGAACGTTCAAGCTGTAAATCAGGATTAGCCTTACATAAGCGATAAAACTGATCTCTGGTCAGAGTGGTAATGGGCTCTAGATTTAATACTGTTGTCATCCCAATGATCCTCAATATTCAAAAAACCAGCGATGCACAGAATTTTTTCCCTATTCCCTGTTCCCTATTCCCTATTTCCTATTCCCTATTCCCTATTCCCTACTCCCTAAAATAGAGCCTCTAACGCTGATTCTGCAATTTTCTCATTTCCTCTTGTACCCCCACTGCCACTTGCAAGGCTTGGTCTAAAACTCGTCCATACTCACTAGCCTGATCACTCAAGTGCAGGGCGGTCAAGGTGGTTAAATTAGTAGTAAATAGCTGAGGATTCTTAGTAATAAACTGCTTATTCTCCCTGAGAATTCGTTCTGTCTTCAAAGCACGCACTAAATCCGTTTTCATCACCCCAAGGGCTTCGAGCACTCGCTCCCGATTACTCAGACCAACACCTGGATTACCAGCTTCTTCCAATTGATCATTAATGTATACAGCTCTAATCACCGTATTGTATCGATCCACTTCTTTCACTAGCCGTCTAACTGCCTTATATTTCAGCCATAGAAAGGATCCTCTACCCAATTTGATCAGGAAATCTCCTGGTTCTTTTGGTTTCTCTAGAAAAAAACCTCTGACTCGCTCTGGCTTCTCACCAATCAAATTGCTGAGATAGTCCTCTGAAATCACCAAGTCCTGCAAATCAGGTCGCATAGTTGTCCGTGCCTATGATAAGATAGTGGTCGGGAGCCTTTTAATCTATAAGCTTAGCATGGTCTTAACACCTTACTGTTAAGGAAAGGGGCATGACTGGGTATATCATGAAGGTCTTTTATTAAGAGATAGGTTACCCAAAAACCATTGTCAGCCCCGTGGAAACCCCTATGACTGCCCTTAATCCCTACTCTCTATTCCCTACTCCCTAAAACCTAGTAAGTTTCCTCAATACACTGGAAGTCTCTGACCTTAAAACGCACTGGCATCCCATCGGACGGATAAATCAAAAGGTTCTGTTGTAACTGTTCAACAGATGAACGACCATTGACCAACTCCCAATCAAAATAACGGAGCAGCATTCCTAGCATTACCGTTGCTTCCACCATGGCCAGATGCTCTCCCAAGCAACGATGAGAACCTGAGCCAAAGGTTATCATGGGAAGTGGGTTACTGCCCTTGTCCTGGTCTAACCAACGCTCTGGCAAAAATTCCTTGGGATTGGCATAGATCTCTGGGTCTCGCCCAGCAGCCAGTATTGACCAGGAGATAATCGTGCCACGAGGAATCAAGTTGCCCTCAATTACGGTGTCACGTTCAGCCTCCAAGGCAGTCGAACCTGAGGCGACTGAATAAAGGCGCAAAGTCTCTTTAATAATCCCACCGATGTAAGTCAATTTCTTCAGACTTTCTGTATTAATCCCACCATTACTTTGCCAACATTGGTCAACCAGAGCCTGTGCTTTCTGAAAAACCCTGGGATTTAAGGCTAACTCTCCTACTGCAAAGGATAAAGTATGAGCTGTGGTATCAGTACCACCAGCCAAGAGTTCAATCGCTTCTGCTATCAGTGTTTTCCGAGTGTATTTTGGTTCCTTAGCCGCTATTTTTACTAACATCGATTTCTGGAATATTGGACTTACCTGCCCCCAATTAGTCGGGGTTTTTTCTCTGATCTTCAAGGCTAAGTCCACTCTCGGACCAATCAAGCCCTCTAAATATGCCATTGCTCTCCAGTAATCTCGTGAAGCCTTAGTGGGCAAATATTTCATCCATATCTTCTCTCCAGCAAATAACCGTAGAACCCGATATCCTATAATAGACATCGCCTCGTAAGCCTTAAGAATATCGAGGGGTGGACCTTCAGAACTAGAGGATTTCGCATCCACAGGAATTCCGAGCACTAAACAGAAAATCACCCTCATCGTTAGTTCCACAAACAGGAAATCGACCTTTACCTCTGTTTGGGGTGCATCTTGCTGAAGTCTGGCGATTACTTGTTCGCAGGCAAGGTTAATAATCTCAAAGTATTTGGACAGACCACTAGAATTGAATTCAGGATTCCAAACCTTCCGTCGCCACTGCCACTCACTCCCGTTTTCCCCGAGAAGAACGGGAGCACCACCAAGGTCGTTCCAAATTTGGCGCATTTGCTTAGACCTAACCAAGCTGCCATCTTTGATGCCATTGACAATGGTGTTTTCGATCACCTTTGGTTGACTCAAAACCAGAACTGGAGGGTCAATCCATAACACATAAATCGGGCCTAGCTTCTTGCTCCAATCAAACCATAATTGGAAGACTTTTTTCTGTTTAACTGCTGCTAATACTTGAGGAAAATTTCCCAATAGCCAGTGTTTGGGAGGACAGGGAAGTGACTCAAGAGATTTGTAAGTATTTTTGCGTTGCCACCAGCGCCAGCCCAGTAGTCCCGCTATGCTAGTAATCCCTAGGGCTGTGGATAAATAGGGAAAGGAGGGGGAAAAAGCAATCTGAGCAGCAATCTCTTTAAACATGAATCTGCAGTTTAAAAACGATTAACGTTTACTATTGGGTTCGTCCAGGGAGGCTTGATTAGTGTAGCCCTATGTTTAAGGATAGGGCTACACCAAAAAATGCTAACCAACGAAATTTTAACTAACCAACTCAGTGGCTCGTTTTACCAAAGCTTCACCAGTCAAACCATTAAAGGCCATAATTTGACCAGCACTGCTAGCAGTTTCACCCCGCTTCCAAGCCACCACATCCCGTTTGCAAGTACTACGTAACATAATCGGTTCGAGCATAGCACTGGTACCACCAGTAACACCAATCAACCCATCTCCACCAAACAGCTGTTCAAAGCCCTGATCATCCAAGAAACCGCCATCAGCGTCAGTACAGGTTTTCCAAGCCGTATCATCAGGACGGTACAAGCGGCGGGGACTGATTACCGAAACAATCCGCACCCCAATCCCTTGCTCTTCCAAATCGGAAGCAGCATCAAACACTGGGATCAGGCTCAGATCCCCAATCACGGCAAACACAACGGTTTTACTGCCTTTAGTTTCATGCAATACTATTGCACCATCTTGCAATGCTTGACGGGTTTGCTCAAAGGTCGTGCGTACCGGCAAGGGTGACTTACTGGCAGTAATGGTAATTCCTTTATTCTTAGTACTCAGCGCCCACTCATAACACACTTGGATACTATTAGCATCACAGGGAAACAAGGGGAAAATATTACCATTGCGCATCATAGCAGCAAAGTAATTTTCAATTTCAGGACGCTGGTGAGTCCAACCATTGCGTCCTTGCTCCAGTGCCCCAGCGGTAAATAATGTAATAGTAGAGGGAGTAGGACGGCGCAATTCTGCCATGGCTTGGGTAACGGTTTGCCAAATGGGTAACCCATTGATAGCAAAAGATTCATAAGAACACCACAGAGTACGAGCGCCAAATAAAGCTAACCCTACCGCTAATCCAGCACAAGCATCTTCACTCAAGGGTTCGTAAACCTGACCTTTTGGTCCTTGGAAGTAAATTTCATCCGGGGTCGGGTGGATAATTTTTAGGGCTTGGTTAATATTATTAATTCCAGAAGCAGCATTGCCATCAGCATTGGAAATAATAAAATTAGGGTCTTTTTGCCCCACATGAGCAACTATGGTTCCCATCGCTGTAGTCGCTATTTTCTTGTCTCCGTCAATCACAAATTCTTCTAAAGGCAATTCACCTAAATCTGGCAAAGGGAATTCCTTTTCTGTGACTACAGTATGGGCGGCTGGCCCTCCTCCAGAACGCTCAAAATTTGTCCTGACCAATTCCCAAGCTTGAGAAGGCAACGCCCGAGCTTTCAGGGCACTAACAATATAATCTTTTTCCAGGGTATCTCCTGGATAGAGATTGTGAGCTTTGGCTCCCCGTTTGTGGACTCCCGCTCCTTTTAGTTGTTTAACAATCAGCACCGTTAACTTACCACTCAACGCTGATTTAGCCGCTTTATCCGTAGCTTCCAAAACCCCTTGGGTAAATGCCAATCGCTTCTGCAAAGAAAACTCTGTGCTATCGACATACTCACCAGGTTGGTCAGCATCATCGTAATCCTTAGCATTGATTAAGATAACCTCTTGGAAACCATTGCCCTGCCAGTATGCAATCATCTCTTGATTGGACTTTGTGGAAACCATACTATGGTGTTCCTGGCTGTAACCATTCCACACTAAGACCGGCAGAAAATTAGTCACCTGGGGATAGGCCGTAGAGAAGTGACCAAAACTGCTCATGATATAAGGTTCACCCAAGCCCCCATCCCCAATGGTAACTGGGAATAGTACCCCTGGATGAAGCAAAGCCCCGGCCATGGCAAAGTGTTGCCCTTGTCCGAGGGGGCCAGCCGGATTGAGGAGTCCGGGGATTTGACCAGAAAGGTGTCCGAGCAGTCCGTGCATTTCTCGGAAGCGTTCCCCCATCTGTTCTATAGTCTGAATGCCCATCTCCTCTAGGGAGCTGTCCAGAAACATGTTACTGTAGAAGCCTGGGGCATGGTGTCCCACTTCAGTAATAATGTTTTTGTAACCCAGCATGACCAAAGCTGCAATCCCGTCCGCAATGCTGGCAAATCCCCCTGGATGACCAGAGGATTTACTAGCAGTGATGTGCAGGGTTAGGTAGCGTAGGGCATCAGCAGCCAGTAAGGTCTGGAAGACAGCTGCTGGATCATCAGGAGATGCGATCGCATTTTGACCCAGGGCAATCGCATCTTTTTGCCCGTATTGTTCAAAAGCCGCATCAAAACCCGGTATGGTATTGTCAAAATACTGAATTCCTTGACAGAATGTCGGAACCCTGCTACCAACTGTCATAGTGTCAGAAACCTTTTCTAATTATTACGAGTATTAAATAAATATTACAATCACCTCGCTGAGTGCGGAATTAGTATATTGGCGAAATTTGGGTTTTCAAGCAGTGAAATGTCTTATGGATGACATTGATTGAGACTACTATTGAGACGACTTGAGAATCGGCAACTCTACATCCATTGTTCTACCTGCCTTGTAGAGATTAAGATTCAATCTTGCTTTATTTTAATTCCCAGAGATTGACAGAATAGGATTAATCGACTAGTTTTGATTACCCTTTATGCTATTTATAGATTGTCAATAAGCGCTTTTCTGATACTAATTAGTTAACCGAAGCTTTTTTTGAAATATAGTAGTTAGGTTAGACCATGAATTGGTCAAGAGAAAGTAACACAGGAAAACGAGTGTGAATAAATTGCCTGATAGTCCTCAAATCCCTGATTGGTTACAGACAATCTATTGGGTTGCTGACCCTCTGAAGTATTTGGAGCAGTGTGTAGAACGCTATGGAGATACATTTACCATACGGCTAAGTGGTATGGGACAGTTAGTCATCCTAAGCCATCCCCAAGCAATTCAGGAAGTCTTGACCGCTCCTCCTAGTCAGTTTAAATCTGGTGAACGAAATAAGTTGCTACAACCCTTGGTGGGTGAAACCTCAATGACTTTACTCGATGGTCAACCCCACCAGCGGCAGCGTAAACTTTTGATTCCTCCCTTTCATGGGCAACGAATTAATTCCTACAGTAAATTGATTTGTAATATTACCCAGCAAGTAGCGAGTCAGTGGGTAATCGGTAAAGGGTTTACTGCCCGTAGTGCCATGCAAGACATTACCATTCAGGTAATCATGCAGGGAGTTTTCGGTCTAGGTGAGGGAGCCCGTTACCAAAAACTGAAGCCACTCCTGACAGCGATGCTAGATGTAACTGGTTCGCCCCTGGGCTCTAGTATGCTGTTTTTTAAGTTTCTGCAACGAGATTTAGGGGCTTGGAGTCCTTGGGGCAAGTTTGTGCGGCGTAGGCAGGAAATTTATAACCTCCTTCAGGCAGAGATTAATCAGCGCCGAGAGGAACCCGAACTAATGGGCAATGACATTCTCAGTTTAATCATGTCCACTCGGGACGAAAATGGTGAGTTGATGAGTGATCAAGAGTTAAAAGATCAGTTGATGACTCTGTTGTTTGGCGGTCATGAGACTACTGCCAACGCTTTAGCTTGGGCATTCTACTGGATTCATCGATTACCGACAGTGCGCCAAAAACTGCTAGAGGAAATTGATAGCTTAGGGGATAATCCAGACCCGATGGCCATTGCCCAACTGCCCTATCTCACAGCAGTAGCCTCCGAAACCCTGCGGATTTACCCAGTGGTGTTCGTTATCTTTGCCCGGACTACCACAGCCCCAATTACTATTATGGGTCACCACTATCAGGCCAATACTACCCTAGTTCCCTGTCCCTATTTAACCCATCGTCGAGAAGACCTCTATCCAGACTCCGATCAGTTTAAACCAGAACGATTTCTTGAGCGTCAATACTCTGCCTATGAGTATTTTCCCTTTGGTGGTGGCAACCGACGCTGTATTGGTGCTACTTTGGCGATGTTAGAAATGAAACTGGTTTTAGCTAAAGTATTGTCTGATTATCACTTAGCCTTAGCACAAGACAAAATCATTAAACCAGCTCGTCGTGGATTAGGAATTACTCCGGAAAATGGGGTTCCTCTAGTGATTACAGGTCAACGTGTTGCTAAGGATTCACCAAAGCCTGCTACCGTATATTAAAGATTTTGTATTATAAGCTGACTATAAATAAATGTCAACAAAAGTCTAACTAGCACAGCAAAGCGAGTTTCAGCCAATTAGATCACCAATCTCATCATCCTAGTCCATGGGTCTGACAATTGGTAATCGAGACTCGTTAACATTTTCTGTACAAAAAGTCTCTAAATCTCTCTTTCCCAATTCCTGATAACACTTCACAATTAACAAGCAGTTCCGGTTGTCATCGGTACGGGTATAGCTGAGATGATCAGCAATTTTTTGTAGTATAGCGATGCCACGTCCACCACCAGATTGAAGGTTAATTTGCTGCTTGAGGTCTCTCAGCCGCTGTTCTAAATCAAAGGGAGGGCCTTGATCCCAGATCCGAAACTCTAAGCGCTGGGGGAATAAAGTAACTTCGATATCAATGGAAACGTCTTCTGGCACATCTTTGTGAGCATGACGAACGGCATTTGTAAATCCTTCAGCGACAGCTAATTGGCACTGCAACCAGACTTTTTGGCGAACAGACGATGGTTTGAACTGGTCAAACCATCCCAAAACGCTTTCTAACGCTTTAAGATCGCTAGGAAATTGTTGGATAGATGTTTTCAATTGTTCCAATTCCTCAAAATCTTTGACATCAACCACATACATCAAGCAAATACATCAAGCAAATACATCAACCACATTGAAGCCTGATTCTCTCCAAAGGGTACTCTAAGATCAAGGAATCCAGTCTAACCTAGATTTATATCTCCCTCTACTATGGACTAATAATCAATTGCCTTCAAAAAAATGCCTTGAAAGAAAATTTTTTCTAGAAGCTCTGCCAGAAGCACCCTTGAAAACCGTTGAGGCAAAAGGGGTTTCTTTTCCCGTTTTCTATCAAGCCAGGGGGTCTTGCCCTCTAGTGGGTCTTACCCTCTATAAGCCGTTGCCCAAAACGGCCAAAAAAATTGATGAAGATGCGCGAAAAGGGGGAAGAAACTGGAAGCGGTGCAAGACAGAGAAGTTAGCACAAATAAATCCGATACGCCAATAGGGAATGCCATCAATAAAAGTAACTCAGTCTAACTTGTCTTGGGGTCTGATTGACGGAACGTCACGCGGGGCGCGTTCGCGTGACTCGCGTAGCTTCCGCGCTTATGCGATTGGCCTCTGGCCACGCTACGCTCCGGAAGCGTAGCTTCCGCGCTTATGCGATTGGCCTCTGGCCACGCTACGCGATCAAGGTTTCGTGAAATTCAGCCGGTCAGAATCTACTGGCTGTCGTGATTGTCAGTCAGTGTATTGATAAATCCTAAAGTAATTTGTACAACCTCAGTGCCATGAACCAAATTCTGATTATTGATGATGATCCAGCCATTCAGATGTTACTGAAACGGACCCTTTACCACCAGGGTTATAAGGTAGCTGTAGCTAGCAACGGTGAAGAAGGTTTGGTGCAGGTAGAAAAGTTACGTCCAGCGCTAGTCATTTGCGATTGGATTATGCCTGGTATGAATGGATTGGACGTCTGTCGTCAACTCAAGGTAACACCGGAATTCTCAACCACCATATTTATTCTGGTGACATCTCGAAATTCCATTGAAGACCGGGTAGAAGGGCTAGATGCTGGAGCAGATGACTTTCTGTGTAAGCCGATCGAAATAGCAGAGTTGAACGCACGAGTCAGGGCTGGCTTGAGGTTACACCAACTAAGTCATGATTTGCAGCACCAAAAGCAGTTGTTGGAGGGAGAATTAGCAGAGGCAGCAGAGTATGTTAGTTCGATTCTTCCAGACCGGATGACCAAACCATCGGTGACCATCGACACCCGATTTATTCCGTCCCGAAAACTGGGGGGTGATGGCTTTGACTATTATTGGCTAGACTCAGAGCATTTGGCAATTTATCTGCTGGATGCTGCTGGACATGGCTTACGAGCTGCCTTGCCCACACTTTCAGTGCTAAATTTACTTAGGTCGCGGGCTCTAAAGTCGATTAACTACTATCAACCCAGTGATGTTCTACGAGGGTTGAACCAAACCTTCCAGATTACTGAGCGAAATGATAAGTACTTCACGGTCTGGTATGGGGTATATAACCAGGTCAAGCGTCAACTTGTCTATGCTAGTGCAGGACATCCACCCGCAATATTAATTGCTCAGACCCATGGTGCCTTGATGGAAGTACAACGTCTAAAAACCCCTGGCTTACCTGTTGGTATGTTCCCAGATGCCGATTACGTTGATCAATGCTGTGAAATTACTGAATCTAGCACCCTATATATATTCAGCGATGGGATTTACGAGATTAACCAATCCGATGGTAACGTTTGGGGACTTGAGCCCTTCATAGAATTGCTGGCAGAGTGTAAGCAAAATCACAATGGTGCTTGTCACTTAGATTTGATTTTGAAATCTCTGGAAGCCGTGAACCCTAAACACTATTTTGATGATGATTTATCGTTACTAGAAATCAATTTTGTATGAACAGCTCGTTCTGGGCTAATCAACCTCAGTTTCCGTAGCGTGGGCCGTTTGCTTAGCATTAGCCCATGGGCAATGGGCAATGTTAAAAATTGGCAGCTTTTAAAGATAAGACAGGAGACTGAAAGGCCGTAAATCATCAGAATAATTCAGGCAGGTTAGTGGGAGTATAAAAAACGATTGGTGGATTATTTCGCCAATTTATAACCAATTTTTTGCCAATTTTTCGGTAAAATTACTGAAAAATTAATTATTATGACTCGAAGCTTATGACTTGAAGCTGCTGAGTCTTCAATGGGAGCATAGTTGGTTGTGTCTAATTGATCAAGCTTTAGACAATTTTCATAAAACATCTTGCTACCTTCCCTAAACTGGTCTTTATTAAAATTTGATGGTTCTGACAGCAGGGGAGCAGAGAATAGGGGTTATTTTTTTTTATAACTGAAGAATATTCAATGTAAATGGCCAACAGCTTAAAACAAAATATAGGGTTTGAAAGGGCTACGCCAAAAGGCGTTCGCCCTATATAATTACCTGAAATTATGTCGTAGACAGCACCTCGCTTTCAAAATCTTCTTGTGTAGGAAAGATATCAAAGACTCTGTCCATGCTGGTCAGCTCAAATAACATTTGGATTTGCTCATTAACTGAGCAGATAAACATTTTACCCCCAGCAGCACGAACAGTTTTAAGAGCAAGTACCAATGCTCCCAAACCAGAACTATCCATAAAAGTAACTTCTTGAAAATCAATCAAAATAATATCTGCTCCAGATTCCACCAGCTCAATAACCTCTTGACGAAAATGGGCAGCTTGTGTACCATCTAGAATGCCTATGGGTTGAACTACTTTAACAGCACTACTCATATACCAAATTAAGCTAGTTACAAACATATACTGACTTTGCTAGTATAGCCGTGACAATTGATTTCAGCCAGACTGTGTTTGCTCAATAGGTATTGAGCTGACCGACGCCCTACCCTACCAATACAGCACTAATCGCTTCTTTCAGGATTAGCCTCACCGATAAAGAGCATAGTAAACTTTAATTTGGGATGAATTTGGGGGCTAATAGCGTAGGCTTATAACAACAAGCAAGATGTAAACCAATCTATCCTTGGTGCTATCGATGGTGTCCGCTCGCGTCTTCACGGTTCCATCCCCTAAGCCCACTCCCAGGAAAACTCCTAATATAGATGACGCAATATAGATTAAAATTCCCTTGGCAGAGTCCCAAACTATCCTGAAAGTATGTCCGATTCAAATCCCATTCCAGTAGTCGTCAACGGTGCCGCCGGAAAAATGGGTCGAGAGGTGATTAAGGCTGTTTCTCAAGCCGAAGATATAACACTAATCGGTGCCATCGATACCAATCCTAAGTATCTAGGTCTTGATGCCGGAGAAGTTGCTGGGTGCGAACCAGTTGAAATTCCCATTGTTAATGACCTACAAGCCAATCTAGTTCTGGCTACCCAAGAAAAAACCCAAGGGGTGATGGTAGACTTTACCCACCCTGACAGCATATACGACAACATCCGAACTGCGATCGCATACGGTGTCCGCCCCGTAGTTGGCACCACTGGTCTTAGTCCCGAGCAAATCAAAGACCTGTCGGAATTTTCGGAAAAATCCAGTACTGGCTGCCTAATTATCCCCAACTTCTCTATTGGTATGGCATTACTGCAACAAGCAGCTGTGCAAGCCTCCCAATACTTTGACCACGTAGAAATCATCGAACTCCACCACAACCAAAAAGCCGACGCTCCCAGCGGTACTGCCATTCAAACCGCCCAACGCATGGCTGGAGCCGGTAAAACCTATAATCCCGCCATGGTGGAAGAAACCGAAAAACTAAAAGGTGCCAGGGGAAGCATTGCAGAAGACAACATTCGGATTCATAGCGTACGTTTACCTGGCTTAATTGCTCACCAAGAAGTCATCTTCGGTGCCCCTGGTCAAATCTACACCCTACGTCACGACACCAGCGACCGTTCCTGCTATATGCCAGGAGTACTACTCGCGATTCGCAAAGTTACCCAACTCAAGGGTCTACTATATGGGTTAGAGAAAATCTTGTAACCAGTTATTGGTCATTAGTCATTAGTCATTAGTGATAAGTCATTAGTCATTAGTCATTGGTGATTTGTCAAAATTGAGATCAATCACAAAAAATCTAAATACTAAATACTAAATACTAAGTAACTAAAGACTAAGGACTAAGAACGAAGTACAAAACCCATGCTAATTCCCATCACCCGCGAGAAGTTTGAACAAATCGTTCCCGTGCTAGCCACGGGACTCCAGTATCGCTACTACTGGGGTAAGTTTCGAGATTTTTTAAGGCGACTGTTAATTTCTCTAATCGCAGTCGTGGTGATTTTAATTTTACCTTTGATTCTTGGTTCAGGTTTTCCTCCCTTCCGGCAGTTATTCGAGATCACTGCAGGGCTGTACTGGTTGTGGGGTCCCGTATATTGGGCAAGTATGCGGAACCTGAAGATGCGCCGATATGGCTATAGCGGCTTCTGGCAAGGTCGAATCGAAGATGTATTTGTAACCGAGGAGTTGATTGGTACAGAAGAACAAGTCAATCAGCGGGGTGAGTTGGTAATTGTGGAACACCGAGAGAGACGGTTAAATCTAGAAGTAGAAGATAAAACTGGATTTATGAGTCAGCTGCAAGTTCCCCTTCAAAGCCTCCACAAAAATATTTCACCTGGACAAATTGCTCAGATGTTGGTCATGTCCAATCAGCCTGACTTAGGCAAGATTGCCCAGACCAGTGATATTTATATTCCTAGCTTAGACATTTGGGTAAATGACTATCCTTACCTGCAACGAGATGTCTTTGTCCAAGTTAGTCGTAAGTTGAGGAATCAAGAGCGCTCTTCTTCCAGACAACGTCCCCGTAGTTCTAGGCGTCGAAGATCCTATTAACCATTAACTTAACCATTAACGGTCATGGTTGAGATGCTTGGATGTCACCCTTTTTCCTAGACCAGTAAATCCTGGCGAGGATTAAAATTATCAATTTGCCGTAGTTTTTCGTAGAGTTCTCTGACCTCCTCAGTGACTTCGGTGGGAACAACAATCTGAATTTCTACTACCTGATCCCCTCGTCCCCCCTCTTGATTGGGATAACCCTTATTGGCCAAGCGCAATTTTTGTCCTGACCTGACGCCACTAGGAACATTAATTTGCACTCTACCATCCAAGGTGGGAACTTCTATTAAGTCACCTAATACTGCTTCAGCAGGTGTTACTGGTACTACACAAATCACATCAAATTCCTCTAATTTAAATAAGGGATGAGGTGACACAGTGATTTTTAAATTTAAACATCCACCATCAATACCTTGACCTTGGAGCCGCACCAGGGCACCGGTTACCATCCCAGCAGGTAGCTCAATTTCTAAAGCCCGTCCATCTTCTAGGCGAATTCGCTCTCGACCCCCTCTATAGGCTTTTTCCAAAGGTAGGGTTAATCGAGCGTCAATATCCTGAGGTTGAGGTTTGGGATAAGGTTGAGGCTCAGGTTGGGATTTGGGTTGAGGTCTCAGACGAGAACTAACAGTGTAGGCTGTTTTAGTTTTCCCTGGTCGAAACGCACTGTCGGAACTTACCCTATTCCCTGGAGATGGGGTTGATGTTGCCTTTCTAGTAGAGCGACGTCCGAGTAGTTGATCAACGAAGGTGTTAAAGTCCCGGTAATTGCCATAATCCTCTCCTTGGGCTGAACTACGACCATTGCCGTTCCAGCCTACATTTTTAATCAAAGTAGCAGCTTTAGCGGCTTTTCTACCAAATTTCTTCTTCTGCCAATATCGGCTGAATTGGTCGTAGTGCGATCGCCTATTCGGATCAGAGAGAACTTCATATGCCTCACCAATATCCTTGAACTTGTCTTCTGCTGTCTTATCTCCAGGATTCAGGTCAGGGTGATACTGTCGAGCTAACCGCCGATAAGCCTTTTTAATTTCCTCGCTGGATGCCTCTGTCGGTACACCCAACATTTCATAGTAATCTCGATAGTTTTGCATAGTCATTAGTCATTAGTCATTAGTCATTGGTCCATTGTCAGTGTCTTGATGCATTCCCTCATAGTTTGGGTTTTGTGTGCGGAACCCAAACCATGAGGGAATGCAAAGCGCGAGTGGGGTAAACCCCCATATTAAGGCGCTGCATCGCTATAAGCCCCGTGTAAACCCCCATATTAAGGCGCTGCATCGCTTTTTTGATCTATTCTTGATTAATCGTCAATTGTCAGTATTTTTTGAAGCGAACAGCCGAGTTGGCTTTTACCATTAGACTAATTCCTAATTAGTTGTGGCTACTGACTACTAACAACTAACTACTGACTAATTTAGAACCAATCATCATCCTCATCCCAATCATTTTCAAGGGGGTTTCTGCGATAGCGATCGCGAGTGGATCTCGATGAACTAGCCCCATAGGAGTCATAGGAGTCCCGACGGTAATCCCGTTCAGAATATCGGTCTCTGTCACTATCTCCGGTGAAGGTACGACGAATTGAGCCAAACAAGTCATCATCCTCTTCTTCCTCATATTGCAGTCGTACCTCTCGCTTGAGCTCATAGAGGGCATCTTGTAGATCACCTTGAGTCCGATCAATAGCCCGGTCATCATTTTGGGCAACGGATTGACGCATCTCTTGAATTAAGCCTTCAATCTGACGCCGATAACCACTAGCAAACTGTCTACCAAAATCTAGAGCTACCTCCCTCAGTTGCCGTTCCGCTTCATTAGCCAAACTTTCTGCCCGATTGCGCTTCTCTACTCGTTCCCGTCGTTCCCGGTCAATCTCAGCATATTCTTCTGCCTCACGAATCATTTGATTGACTTCCACTTCACTCAGGGTAGAAGCCCCTTGAATGGTAATGCTTTGTTCTCGACCAGTAGTTTTATCCAGTGCCAATACCTGCAAAATCCCATTGGCATCAATATCAAAAGCCACCTGAATTTGGGGCACTCCCCGTGGTGCTGGGGGAATACCAGTCAACTTAAACCGACCCAAGGACTTATTATCTGTTGCCATATCCCGTTCCCCTTGCAGGACATGAATTTCCACCAAAGTCTGATTATTTTGGGACGTCGAAAAAATATCAGACCGCCGGACTGGGATAGTCGTGTTGCGAGGGATTAACTTTTTCATCACCCCACCAATAGTTTCCAAACCCAAGGACAACGGGGTTACATCCAGCAATAGGATATCTTTGACTTCACTGTTAAGAATTCCTCCTTGAATTGCAGCTCCTACTGCCACTACCTCATCAGGATTAACGTTCTGATTTGGTTCCCGATCGATTAAGCTGCGCACCAATTGTTGTACCATCGGGGTGCGGGTTCCACCTCCTACCAAGATCACTTCATCAATGTCCATAGGAGTTAAGCCAGCATCTTTGAAAGCTCGTTTTAGGGGTCTGCGCAAACGACTAACTAGATCCACACATAGCTCTTCAAACTGAGAGCGCTTCAGCCTAGTTTCTAGATGTTTTGGACCATCTTCTGTAGCTGTAATAAAGGGCAAATTAATATCAGTTACACCCACCCCAGACAGCTCTATCTTAGCTTTTTCTGCAGCTTCAGTCAGCCGTTGTAAGGCTTGGCGATCGCGTCGCAGATCAATTCCCTCTGATTTCAAAAATTGCTCTGCCAACCAGTCAACAATTTTTCGATCAAAATCATTGCCCCCCAGTTGAGTATCACCACTGGTGGATAGGACTTCACACACCCCATCCCCCACCTCTAGGATCGAGACATCAAAGGTACCCCCACCCAAATCAAATACCAGGATAGTTTGGCTGGCCTCAAGATCCAAGCCATAAGCCAAAGACGCTGCTGTTGGTTCATTAAGAATCCGCAGAACCTCTAACCCAGCAATTCGTCCAGCATCTCGTGTGGCTTGCCGTTGAGAATCATTAAAGTAAGCCGGGACTGTTATTACTGTCCCTGTTACCTCCTCTCCCAGGTAGCGGCTGGCCTCATCCGCCAACTTTCGCAGAATCATTGCAGAAATTTCCTCTGGGGCGAAGTCTTTTTTCAACCGGGGGCACTTAATTCTCACATTACCACTTTCATCCCGGCGAATGGTATAAGCAACCCGCTTCGACTCTGGATTCAATTCAGCATACTTACGTCCAATATACCGCTTCACCCCATAGAAGGTATTTTGGGGATTAAGCACAGCTTGGCGGCGTGCTAATTGTCCTACAACCCTTTCCCCATCCTTACTAAAGCCAACCATTGAGGGAGTTGTGCGCATACCTTCCGCATTAGCAATTACCACCGGCTTACCGCCTTCGATGACAGCCACCACGGAGTTTGTTGTACCCAGGTCAATGCCGACTACCTTGCCCATGCGTCCTTTATTCTCCTCAAGATGAATGCTGTCAACTCGTTCAATGAATTACAACTACTATATATATAGATGATATTTTGATTAAAATTGTATATAGCCAGTGGTTCGGTTTTCCGAAGCGTAGTCACCCTAGACCTCTGACGGTTGCAGTTATGGTAAGGGATGCCCCGAAGTTCTGAATCTATTCTATCCCTTGACTTCTTCCCCAAGAAGAGCGGAATTTCAAACCAATAATCCTATCATAATAGAGAATATATTAGCAAACTCGAGGATCGGGTTAAGTAGTAGATTCAAGACTATTGATTAGCGCTTCCACAGCATGGGCGCGCCAAAGCGCGAATTTAATTCTTAATGGTAAGAGCGCACCTATCAATCTGCCCGACTTAGCTGCGGGAAACTTCCCTGTACATCATCATTCGAGGGCTCTGGCAATGCTAGGATCACAGTAGCCCCCTATATTGAATTATTATTAATGGCAGAAACACTATTCTTTAATGCTCTGCGTGAAGCCATAGACGAAGAAATGGCACGAGATGAGACAGTATTTGTAATCGGTGAAGATGTTGGTCACTACGGTGGTTCCTACAAAGTTACCAAAGATCTGTGTAAAAAATACGGTGACTTGCGGCTTCTGGATACCCCCATTGCGGAAAATAGCTTTACTGGTCTAGCTGTTGGTGCAGCAATGACAGGTTTACGACCAATTGTCGAAGGCATGAATATGGGGTTTTTACTCCTGGCATTCAACCAAATTTCCAACAATGCCGGGATGCTGCGCTATACCTCTGGTGGTAATTTTAAAATCCCGATGGTGGTTAGAGGTCCTGGTGGTGTCGGACGTCAGTTAGGTGCCGAACACTCCCAGCGTCTAGAAGCCTACTTTCAGGCAGTTCCCGGTCTCAAAATCGTTGCTTGCTCTACTCCCTACAATGGAAAAGGGTTGCTGAAATCTGCCATTCGAGATGATAACCCAGTATTGTTCTTTGAACACGTCCTGCTCTACAATCTGAAAGAAAATTTGCCAGAACAGGAGTACTTGGTACCCCTTGATAAAGCTGAAGTTGTACGCCCTGGTAAAGATGTTACCATTCTTACCTACTCCCGGATGCGTCACCACGCCATGCAAGCGGCTAAGCAGCTGGAAAAAGAGGGGTATGATCCTGAAGTAATTGACCTAATTTCCCTAAAGCCTCTAGACTTTGAAACCATTGGTGCTTCACTGGCCAAAACCCACCGAGTCATTATTGTAGAAGAGTGCATGAAAACCGGTGGTATTGGGGCAGAATTAACAGCATCGATTAACGAGCGCTGGTTTGATGAACTCGATGCGCCAGTGCTTCGGCTTTCATCCCAAGATATTCCCACTCCCTACAACGGGGTTCTGGAAAATCTCACCATTGTCCAACCCCATCAGATTGTCGAAGGTGTGAAAAAGATGGTGGCTTTGCGGATTTAATTTAAAGCTTGGCAAATAAAGCTTAGGCATTAGCCATGCAGGGGGCGTTGCTGATCAGTGGATGCTGGAGGTTAAAAATATTCCGATTGGTGACTAACTATACTAAGTAACCGATCCATGGAATAGTTAAACCTCCAGCCTTCAGACTTCAGACTTCAAACTTCAGACTTTAGACTTCAGACTTTAGACTTTATACTTTCTGAGTTACTAGACTCGCCAAAACGGATTATCATAGCATTTGTTGCGGCGGGTCGTAGTCATGCAAAAACAGCGTTCACTATTAGCCTTAATCATAGTACTTGTAATTACAGCAATCATAGTACTGGTGCAAATTCCAATCCGGTTAGGACTGGACTTGCAGGGAGGGGCTCAACTCACAATTCAGATTAACACTACCGAAGAGATTACAGAAATCACGGCTGAGCAATTAGAGGCAGTTAAAACTGTTATAGAAGGTCGAGTCAATGCCTTAGGGGTTTCTGAGTCGGTAGTGCAAACCGTTGGCAAAGACCAGCTTTTGGTACAGCTACCTGGTGTCAATGACCCGCAACAAGCGGAACGGGTACTAGGAGGAACAGCACAGCTGGATTTTCTCAAGCAAAAGATTGGTACAGACGCACAGCTGCAGGTTGAACAGCAAGTGCTACAAGAACTAGAATTAAACCAAGAGGTATTGCGCAACAATGGTGATGGAGATGCGATCGCAGAAAATCAAGCTGCTATCAATCGTAGTAACCAAGCCATCCTTGAACTATTTGAAAGCACTGGTCTGACTGGCAAAAACCTCAAAGATGCTCGTCCCCAACCTCTTCAAGCTGGTGGTGCTTGGGAAGTGGCTATTCGATTTGATAGTGAAGGAGCTCAAAAGTTTGCCGAGCTGACCAAAAACATTGCCGGTACAGGACGCAGCATTGGTATTTTCCTCGACAATTTACTAATTAGTGCTCCGAGTGTAGCAGCACGATATGCTGAAAATGGCATCAGTGGTGGCGCAGCAGTGATTACGGGTAACTTTGATGCCGAAAGTGCCTATGAATTTGCTGCCCAGCTGCGGGGAGGTTCCTTACCTTTGCCAGTAGAAATCGTGGAGAATCGCACCGTAGGGGCAACCTTAGGACGAGATAGTATTCAACGTAGTATCTATGCTGCTGTAGTTGGTCTGATTTTAGTATTAATCTTTATGGTGCTATATTACCGACTGCCTGGCATCATTGCTAATATTGCTCTGAGTATCTACGCTTTACTGACCATCGCAGCATTTGCCCTACTAGATGTTACCTTAACCCTACCCGGAATTGCTGGTTTTATCCTTAGTATCGGTATGGCAGTTGATGCCAATGTGCTGATTTTTGAGCGGACACGGGAAGAATTACGTGCTGGTAAAACCTTGTATCGCTCAGTTGAGTCCGGGTTTTACCGAGCCTTTTCTAGTATTTTGGATGCAAATGTGACCACATTAATCGCCTGTGCAGTACTGTTTTGGCTAGGCTCAGGTCTAGTCAAAGGCTTTGCCGTAACCCTAGGCATTGGGGTAGGAATCAGTATGTTTACCGCCCTTACCTGTAGTCGCACCCTGATGCTCGTGGCAGTTTTAGGACTTCCAGGGGTACGTCAGAAACCAGAACTCTTCTGTCCGAATTTACCAAGTCAATAATTGAGAAAGTAGGAACTAGTAAGTAGGAACTAATAAGTAGAAACTAGGAAGTAGAAACTAGGAAGTAGGAAGTGTAATTCAAGGGTTTGGATAAAGTGTTTAGTTGACCATGTCCGGTTCAACTAAAAAACCTATTTCATCTTTCATCCTAATTGTGGATAAAGTTGTGGATAAAATGTTTAGTTGACCATGCTCCGCTTCTATCAACAAACCAATTTCATAATTCCTACTTTATAGCAAAACTAAATTAATTTTGATAATTTTGTTACCTACTCCCGTCTTGATGCAGTCGCTCATGGGGGTTCCCCCCAAGACCGCGCTGCATCGCTACTCCCTACTCCCTTTGCTATATAAGGATTTACTAATAGAAAAGTCAATATGAAACTTAATGTAATTAAAACGCGATCGCTTTGGTGGAGCATCTCAACCGCCCTGATTACGGTCGGTATCCTTGCCATGGTGATTTCTTTTATCCAACTAGGAGCCCCTTTACGGTTAGGTCTCGATTTCGTTGGTGGTACCCGCCTACAGCTAGAGAAAGACTGTACTCAACCCGGAAACTGCGACCAATCCATCGATTTGGCTATGGTGCGAGACGTCATGACAGCACAAGGTCTTGGCAATAGCAGTATCCAAATATTAGGGGAGGAAAAACAAGCCCTGACAATTCGGACTAAAACATTAGATGTTGAAAAACGCACCCAGTTGCAAACTGCCCTAACCCAGCGTCTTGGTGTTTTCGATCCAAAATCTACTCAGATTGACACCGTTGGTCCCACCTTAGGCAGGCAACTGTTTATTTCTGGCTTAATCGCTTTGTTTATGGCCTTTGTGGGCATTTTTGTCTACCTTACCTTCCGATTCGAGTTTGACTATGGCCTATTCGCTTTCGTTGCCCTGTTCCACGATGTCTTAATCGCTATTGGTCTTTTCTCTATCCTAGGTTTAGTGCTAGGGGTAGAAGTCGATACCTTATTTGTGGTTGCCCTATTGACAATTATTGGTTTTTCTGTTAATGATACTGTGGTGATTTACGACCGGGTGCGAGAAGTCATTAAACTCAAGCCAGGTAAACATATCAATGAAATTGTAGAGGATGCTGTTAATCAAACCTTAACCCGCTCCATCAATACCACCTTAACTACCTTGCTACCCCTGTTAGCAATCTTGCTGTTCGGGGGAGAAACCCTAAAATTCTTTGCCTTAGCACTAATTATTGGTTTTACAGCAGGGTCTTACTCCAGTATTTTTATTGCCAGTACCCTCTTAGCTTGGTGGAGAGAGCGCACTGGTAAAGCTCAGTCTGTAGTCGAGGTTGCAGTTAATCCAGAAAAGGAGGGGACTTCAGTGATTGAAGCAGAATTTTCTGATGAAGTTTAGTTCTCATTTTCAATAATCTTCTAATTATGGAGCAACCAGATAGCCCAAGACGAAAAATTACCCTTGACCCCATCTTTGAGGCAAAGGTAAAACGATTACATCAGTTAACTGTTTATGGTAGGTGGATTTTCGTAGGCATTCTCTGGATAACTGTTGCTCCATTAAGCCTGTGGGCTTGGCAGTATGAAATTTCCCTGATGCGATCGCATTTTACCTGGGCAGCACTCCGGTATAGTATTATCTACAACCATCTGCCTGCAATAGGTATGGCTATCTGTATTGGCACAACCTTAGCCGTCTTAGTTTGGCAAAGTCGCAATATTTTATTTGGATTACCACCCTTAGAACAGAAACGTCTGGAGCAACAAGTACAGCGGATTTGTCAGCAAGGTCCAACACACCCACTCTGGAAGTGGGTGTGCGGCTCTTGAATTAACCGACTATATCCTCAACAATAATATTCTCAACAATGAAATCTGCCGCTGTGAGCTGACTTGCGGATACCCCGAACACCTGTGCTAAGACTTCGCCATTGGCAGTAATAGTTACGCCACCGCTACCAGCAATCGCCAGATCAGTAAAGGTCAGACTTCCACCTAACTTGAACCGATCGATTCCATCTTCAAAACCAAACACAGTATCTGTTCCCTCACCAGGGTTCAAGACATAGGTGTCAATACCGCCTTCACCAGATAAGATATCATTCCCTAGTCCGCCTTCTAAGGTATCATTACTGTTACCACCAAACAGCGAGTCATTACCCTCACCACCTAGCAAGGTGTCTGAGTTTTCTCCCCCAGACAAGTTATCATTACCAGCTCCACCATCCAGTAAGTCTCCATTAGTGCCACCCTCAAGGACGTCATCACCGTCACCACCGTGCAAGGTGTCTGAGTTATCTCCCCCAACCAGGGTATCATTACCAGCTCCACCGTCGAGTAAGTCATCGCCTGATTTACCGTCTAGGCTATCGTTGCCATTACCTCCAAGCAAGGTATCATCCTGGAAAGTACCAATTACCGTCGAGTCATTATCTTGGATGGTAATCAGAGTAGCTACCTCACTTACGTTATTGAAAGCTAAACCATCATCAACCACAAACTCGATAATGCGACCAGGGGCATTAAACACTGTGTCTGGATCGTTATCCACACCAGATATATTTTCATACTGGAGAGTGTTGAGGACTTGCTGGTAATTTTGGATGGTATCTACCCCATCTAAAGTCAGGATACCATTGTTGGCGAAGTTAGCGCTTATATTGGTACCAGGTATCAGAGTATCAATACCAGGTATCAGATCAAGGTTATCAAAACTCAGCAGTTCCTGTCCGGGATTCAGCAGATTAGCAATTGTTACTGTTGCGCCAACCAGAGTGGTGTTATTAGCATCACTCAGAGTCAAGTTGCCACCTGGGAACAGTGCCAGCTGATTACCGGTAAATGTGATAGTAGCATCGATGCCGTCGGTATGTGGATCTGGGGCAGGAGCTGGAATTCCCTCAGTAGCTGCAAGAACTGGCTCGTCAGTAGTTGATTCACCAGTTGATTCACCCGTAGTTGATTCACCAGTTGATTCACCCGTAGTTGATTCACCAGTTGATTCACCCGTAGTTGATTCACCAGTTGATTCACCAGTACTTGAATCACCGGTTGAATCACCAGTAGTTGAATCACCGCTTGAATCACCAGTAGTTGAATCACCAGTAGTTGAATCACCGCTTGAATCACCAGTACTTGAATCACCAGTAGTTGAATCACCGCTTGAATCACCGGTTGAATCACCAGTACTTGAATCACCGGTTGAATCACCAGTACTTGAATCACCGCTTGAATCACCGGTTGAATCACCAGTAGTTGAATCACCGGTTGAATCACCAGTACTTGAATCAGTATCTTGGGATACACCGTTGAGGTCTATCACTGGAGCAACATTACCGAATAGGACATAGCTATTTCCTGGAGTGTTGCCATTGTCTCCAGTAAGCTCAATAAGACCAGGTGCGCCGATAATTAGGTCATCAATGCTATCACTATTAACGTCTTTGGCTCCACTGACTGAGAAGCCTAGGGAGTCGCTACCTTCGATAACTAAGCCATTTTGACCGTCTAGAGTAGAAAGATCTACACTACCAGTAGCTCCCAATTCTTCACTGCCGAACAGCACATAAACTTTATCTGCACCTTCAGCTCCAATCGCAATATCAGCATACCCATCTTGGTCGAGATCCCCAGCATAACTAACTGACGAGCCCAGGAGACCGTCGGCTTCAATCCCTGTGATGGCAAAGCCGTTGGTACCGTCGAGGCTGGCAAGGTCTAAGTTCCCTGAACCAGCAACATCCGTGCCGCCGAACACTACGTAAGCCTCGCCAACATTCTTCTGGTCACCGGCGTCAACAAAGGGAGCCCCAATGATTAAATCACTAAAGCCATCACCGTTGACATCCCCAGCATCACTCACCGACCAGCCTGCACTGTCACCGCGATCAAGGGTGGGACTTTGATCAATACCATCAATGACGAAGCCAGTTTTGGGGTCGGAGGGTATATCGGAGGGTATATCAGAGGATGTATCAGTTTCTTCCGGAAGTGGATCGCTTTGTTCCAGAGATGAGAGGTCTAGGGTTCCACTGGCACCCAGACCTGAAGCACCGAAGACTACATAAGTCTTGCCAGCAGAACTGTTGTCAGTTAGAGAATTACTACCAGGAGCACCGATAGCAAAGTCCTTAATGCCATCACCATTGATATCCCCAGCACTACTGACTGAAAAACCTGCTAAGTTTCCTGCAACACTACTGGTGAGGAGGAAGCCATTACTGCCGTCCAGAGTGGAGAGGTCTAGGCTACCGCCAGGAGCTTGTGTGCCTCCAAATACCACATAAGCCTCGCCAGCATTAAGACCGGGAGGAAAATCAGGCAACAAAGCATTAGGAGCACCAATCAAGAGGTCATCTTTCCCATCGCCGTTAACGTCCCCTAAATTGCTGATGGAATGACCAGAAAATTCACCAGCATCGATGCCATTGATAGTGAAGCCAGATGAGAGATCTACGCTACCAGTAGAGCCGACATTGGAACCGCCAAATATCACATAGCTCACGCCATTCTTGTTGGTACCAGCACGAGGAGCACTTACCAGTAGGTCACTCGTACCATCACCATTGATATCTCCACCACTGCTAACGGAGAAGCCTAAGAATCCAGCCGGATCAAGACCGCCAATCACGAAACCCTTACTAGGCTCTGCTGGGTCAGGTGATTCAGGGTCTGCTGGTTCAAATGATTCAATGTCAGCGAGATTGATGTTACCACTAGCACCTACATCTGGACCACCGAAAACAACGTAGCTTGTACCTGAAAAAAGGCCATTGGGATCAGCCCCAGGAGCTCCGATAATCAAGTCAGCATTGCCATCACCGTTGATATCTCCAGCACTGCTGACTGAGAAACCGGAGCGGTCACCTAATGTAACACCATTAATAGAGAACCCAATTCTGCCGTTAAGGTTTGAAATATTAAATAGTTGATTTGACATAGTTAATTTGGTAGATGTCTATATCCTTTCGATTTGACATCATCTCAGCTAATCCTAGTGATTGGGACGAAGATTGTGATAAATTCATCAAAATTTTACGTAATTCTGAAGCAGAATAGCAGAAATCTTTATATTGTGATTGTAAGCAAACAGGTATCGTAACATAAGCACTACAGGCTTTGAGGTATTAAGTCAGTCAATATGATTAGAATTTATGAAATTTTCCTTGTTGGTAGATAATTAGTGTTCCTGAAAAGTCCGCTACTAAAGGGATAACCTTCCTAGACAATCCACCACTCAACCTTCATGGTTTTATTCAAATACTTATGCACTAAATAAAATCAGTTATGTAAAGATTTTGCAAAACCGGCAATTTGGCACGACAGTATTATTGAATTGTGCTAGTGATTTGTGTTTGTTTACACCTAATTTCTCCATCGCCCCATCTCTCCATTTCTCCATCGTCCCAT
>WTKN01000164.1:11546-24338 GCA_011524395.1 Moorena sp. SS36440bin_2 | reverse complement strand
TCCCTACTCCCTACTCCCTACTCCCTACTCCCTACTCCCTACTCCCTACTCCCTAAAACCTCTGATGAAATAAGCAAAGCCATAGCAATAATTTAAAGAAGTATGAAGTATCAAGGATTAATTGTAAAGGATGAAGTATGAAGGATGAAGTATGAAGCATGAACTATGAAGATAGAGGAAATTTTAGATGGCTCGTCAACGTTGGGCTTCGAGAACAGTATTTCTCCTCGCAGCAGTAGGTTCTGCAGTTGGCTTAGGGAATGTGTGGCGCTTTCCCTACCTAGCTGGGAAATACGGTGGGGGAGCATTTCTCATCCCTTACCTAATCGCTTTAGTTCTAATCGGGGTTCCACTGTTGATGCTGGAATTTGCGGTAGGACAAAAAATGCAACGGGGAGCCATAGGCTCATTTAGGAAATTACACCCCAATTTCGGCAGTCTCGGTCTGTTTGCTCTGATGTCAGCATTTATCATTGTCTCCTATTATGCAGTTGTCATGGGCTGGAGCTTGATTTACTTTCTGGCATCCTTTGGGGTCAAGTGGTCGAGTGATGCTAAAGGCTACTTCTTTGAGAGTGTTCTGCAACTCAGCGATGGGGTCAACGTATTAGGTGGTATCAACTGGCCAATCTTATGGTCCCTAGCTGTAGTCTGGGTCTTGATTTATTTCTGTGTTTGGAAAGGCACGACCAGTGTGGGAAAAGTCGTTGTCTACAGCGTGCCACTTCCAATTATTTTACTGGGGGTATTGCTATTACGAGCAGTAACGTTACCAGGTTTCCTTAATGGCTGGAGACTCTATCTTACTCCGGTTTGGAGTGCATTAGTTGACCCGGAAGTCTGGACAGCTGCATTTTCACAAATTTTCTTTACCTTATCTCTGGGATTTGGAATTATGGTGACTTATGCTAGCTACAAAAACTCAGAGGATGATATTGCTAAAGATACCTGGTTAACTGCCTTGATTAACAGTGGTATCAGCTTATTTGCAGGTTTTGTAGTGTTCGGAATCTTAGGATATATGGCAGGAGTTACCAACACCCCTTTGGCAGAGCTGGCTGCTTCTGGTCCTGGTCTAGCGTTTGTGGTTTTTCCGGAAGCTTTAAGCTTGATGCCCTTGCCTTGGCTGTTCAGTCTGCTGTTTTTTGTGATGCTGCTTTCCCTAGGCATCGACAGCGCCTTTTCCCTAGTAGAAGCTTTGAATGCGACTATCCTCGACAAACAGCAACAGGGAAATGTTGCTAAGGTTTCAATTGGAGTTTGTTTAGGGGGATTTATTGCTGGAATTATTTATACTACCAGAGCTGGATTATACATTTTAGATATTGTAGATCATTTTGTTACTAACTATAACTTGATGTTGGTAGCTATTTTTGAATCTATCCTAGTGGGATGGGTATATGGTGCTGAAAAGCTACGACGATACATGAACCAAGTTAGTGATTGGACGGTTGGTAAATGGTGGAACTTTTCTATAAAATACCTGATTCCTATGGCTTTAGTCGCTTTGCTAGCAACCCAGTTTTCAAAAGATATTAGGACTCCCTATGAAGGATACCCAGCCTGGGCTTTAGGAATTGGCTGGGCAAGCGTGTTTTTGCCATTACTTATTTTCCTGTCTTTACTGGTCACAGATAAAACATTTATCAATGGGAGAACCGATTAATTTTAATGATTAATTTGTATGCCTTCAGCGGTCAGCGGTCAGCGGTCAGCGGTCAGCGGTCAGCGGTCAGCTATCAGCTTAAAATAAACATCAATATTGATAGATTAATGAGAATGCAATCAATTTGACAATCAACGGGTACTCACTAGCACAAACCCCCGTGTCTTTTTAGACTCTGAATCCTTAGTTGCCATTGCTTGCCACAATTCTTCAGCCTTGACCCACACCGGAGGATATTTGTAACGAGAGACATCTAAGATCAGAAAACGGTCTGCTTCTTGGTTGTAGGCAGCTAAAGGAGAAATATGTCCCCCAGTTTTCTGAGCAATGGCTTTGCGTAAGTAATTGACTAAGACAAAATTTCCCCCTTCTTGCAAATTCTTTACCACTATGTTGCGAAACTGATCCAGGGTCAAATCACCACCATGGTAAACCTCTGCTTTAACTGGATAAGTTTCCAATAATCCTGCTAATTGTTCCAAAGTCATGCCCCGACGAGCAAGAACCTCAGCCATGCGCACTTGCTCAGTTTTTGCATTCAAAACATTCTTTTGGGTGAAGCGGTTAGTCCTAAATTCCGGTGCTTTCGGAGCTTGAATTGATAAAGCATTGAGCACCATGACCATACTAGCTACTCCACAGTAAGCCAGGTTTTCCTGAGTGACAAACTGAATACTTAGGGGCAAATAGTCTTCTCGGGCTTGGCTTGCCATCAGTAACCTTTCTCCGTGATCGGAATCGAGGTTAATCAGATTTTCGCTCAGTGAAATTGTCTGGGCTAAGCATCCTCCATTGATAATGAAAAACCCAATTAGAGTCGCGTTTAGGGGTATACGGAATAGTTTTAGGATACTTTTTTGAGCAGGTTTTTTACCATTGTTGTAGTTAATCATATAGCAATTATTATTACGAGTGAGCAACATTACTTATCCTTTTAATCCAATAGGCAATAGGGATAGACACAAATCAGCTATTTTGGTAAAGGTTGATGGCTGAATTCAACACTTCTGGCCTAATACCTAAAGTCTTCTTTGAGGTTCCTCTTCTCCTGATCAAGCCCAAATACTGGCCCGACGACAAGGTAGCTGATTGTCTCCCTTGTAGTCTTTAAATATAACCTTCCAGGGTCCGTAGTCTTCCAGTCCAGTAGGAAGCACAGGTGATTTGTGTGGCAGTTAAGGAGCAACTCTAGGCTTGCTTAACTCCACCTCAAGCAGAATTTCCGTGTCCCCCGCTGGCAGATTCCTGCGCAAATTATCCTCAGTGCTTTTAATCAATTTCTCTCCTGAAAAGACCTTCAGGTAGACATCAGGCAAGATATCCTTTGGTGCGTCTGTGTAGGCAGATTCATCAAACTCGACTTGGTAAGCCCCTCGGTAATCTGTAACCGCCGTGCCGCACAAATGGTCATCTTTGACATGCTTATCCCAGACCTCAACCCGTAGACCCGGGATCCCTCTGCGAGAGTAATCGTTAAGAACGCGACCAAAAATACGAAAGCTAGACATATTCTTCCTCGAACAAGACTTAAGCAGCTGAAACTAAAAATTGGGTAAGGGGTAAGGGGTAACTGACCCAACTGGATTGGACTGAGTTCCTCATTCCCTCATTCCCTTATCCCCTCATCTGCTGATCAAGCCCAAATGCGTCCCCGACGGTAAGGGGGGTCATTGTCTGGCTTCTGGTCTTTAAACATAACCTTCCACCGTGCATAATCTTCTAGACCAGTAGCAAGTAACACTGATTTCTTTTCTTCATTAACCTCTGGTTGAACAGATGGAGAAGCAACCTCTGGTTGAACAGATGGAGAAGCAGCCTCAGCTTTTGCTTTTGGCTTCCCTTGGGTTTTTCTGCGACGACCGCGTCTGGGAGTTTTAGTTTCTTCTTCTGGCATAATTGTTTTTTACTGTTTGTTAGTGTTTACGACATCTAGGTAACCGTTTCCCATGTCTTAGCTTGACCTAGGGGCACCATCAGATCAATACCATCCGCCCCAGCCAGAGGTTTTGAGTTGCTGATAACTAGGGTAAGCAAAGGGTGCTGGGTCATTGTAATTGGCACCATGGGTCAAGTCCATGCGAATCGTGACCAAGTCTTGGCCTCTACCATGAACCACATCCACTGCCCGATAGGGTTGAATCAGATCCGGTCTTTTCACTGGTGCTACTTGTTTGGGTAATCTCATCAAACACTCCTTTTGGGGTCAGTAGTGCTATAATATGAAGATTATTGCTTTGGTAGCAAGTTATTTTTTGTTTCCATTTGGGTTGTTCCTAAGTTTATGGTTCCCTCTCGGTCAAGAAAATATCCTCTGGGAGGGTGAATCACTTTTATTGGCATTTTTGACGTTAATCAATAATTTAAGGTTAATGGCCCGACGGGGTAACAAGTAGCCTTGTTAGCCTGATTGGGAGTAGGGAGTAGGGTGTGGGGTGTCGGGTGTGGGGTGTGGAGTATACGAAAGCGACTACATCAAGACAATGTATCTAATTTGTCGTTAAAAATCATCAAAACAGGGAATCAGTGTCAAAGAATACTGTACCTCATAACTCCGATAAACGCTATAGAGTTTATAAATGAGATGTAAACCGATAAGGTATCTTTTTATTATCCAATAAAACTCCGTATCTATTGCCGCTGTTGCCTGTTGCCTGTTGCCTGTTGCCTCTTGCCCTTTGAATGTATGTTCACAACTCAAATAAAAAATCTATATCATCTGATGAAATGTGAAAGCCTTGCTTAATTTAAAGTTAATAAATCTTGAGTGATACTTTATCAAAGCTTCGCCTATAGTTGCCGGATGTGTAGTTAGGATTGTTGAGGTTGCAAATAGGATTATAACTACCGGATTGGTAATTTGGGTTGAGAGTGTAATTAGTCAAACCCTTATTATTGAATGCTTGATTTTGTTTGCAAATTTTAACGTCCAGTTTTGTTGACGTAGGCTTTCCGAAGGGGAAATGGTTGTGTGCCCCACTTGTGCATCTTCTCAAATTGTCAAGAATGGACACATAGGTAATTAAATAAAGGTTTAAATGCCATGATTGCGGACGAAAATAATTTTAAAGGTTTTGAAGCGAGCTTAAAACTAGAAGATTTGAATGGAGCAAATGGCTTCAAAATTAAGGGCATTGGTGGTGGAAACTTGACTGGTTTTTCGGTCAGTGATGCTGGAGATATTAACGGAGATGGTTTTGGTGATTTAGTTATTGGGGCTCCTGCAAATGAAACGATTACTTCTGGACGTAGCTATGTAGTGTTTGGCAATAGCACTGGCTTCCCAGAAAGTTTAGCGCTATCTAATCTTGATGGCAGTAATGGCTTTTCAATAATAGGAGTTCCTAGTCTTTTAGGACGATCAGGTTGGTCTGTTAGTGGTTTAGGTGATGTTAATGGGGACGGCCTTGATGATCTGATTATTGGTACACCAAGAGTCAATTTTTTCAATGGAGAGAGTTATATTGTATTTGGTCGTCGTAATGGGTTTGAGTCTAGCTTAGATCTATCGACTCTTGATAATAACACTGGTTTGACAATTAAAGATGATATCAGCTCCTTCAGAAGTAATTCTAGTTTTTCTGTAAGTGGTGCTGGTGATATTAATGGTGATGGTATCCAAGATATAGCCATTGGATCTTTAGTGCTCACTGAGTCTAGGGATAGATTATTTTTCAGGAACCTTACAGCTAAAGATCCTGAAACTTATATTGTCTTTGGCCGTAAAAATGGATTTACGAGTGACCTAAACTTGAAGGATCTCAATGGTCAAAATGGCTTCAAAATCATTACAGGTACTAAGAGTTTTCCTTTAAGTTACACCGTTAGTGATCTTGGTGATTTTAATGGAGATGGGGTCGATGACTTGCTGATTGGTGCTGGCAAAAATAGTAACAGCAATCAGGATAGTGTGGGTAAGGTTTATGTCATTTTTGGGCGTAAAACTGGTTTTGCTAATTCCTTAGCTCTTTCGGCTCTTAATGGTCAAAATGGCTTCATGATTGATGCCAATGATGTCTTTGATAATTCCAGAATTTCTGTGAGTGGTGCTGGAGATATCAATGGCGATAATCTTAGTGATTTGATTATCGGTGTACCCTCTGCTAGTGGTAGTGTTGGAAAAACCTACGTAGTGTTTGGGCGTAGTAGCGGATTCTCAAACAGCTTAGATATCTTAAATCTTGATGGTCAAAATGGCTTCACGATTGATGGTGCTAAGGTGGGTGATGCTTTAGGATATTCCGTCAGTAGGGCTGGAGATATTAATAATGATGGCATTGATGATTTAATTGTAGGTGCTGTTGGTGCTAACCCTGATGGTAATAGCAATAGTGCTGGAGAAAGCTATGTGGTTTTTGGTAAGCGTAGTGGATTTACTGCGAACCTGGAGCTAGCTAACTTGAATGGTGATAATGGCTTTAAGATTGAAGGAATTAACAGCTTTGATCAGTCAGGTTTCTCAGTAAGTGCGGCAGGGGATGTGAATGGTGATGGCATTGATGATTTGGTAATTGGCGCACCTAATGCGGATGTGAATGGCAATGAAGATGTGGGAGAAAGTTACGTCATCTTTGGTCGTGATTCTCAACCACCTGTACCTTTATCTAGTTTTATCGGTTCAGAAATTCAACTTCAACACTTTTTCCCTAATTTAGACACTGATATTGGTGTTCCGGTCACTGCAACTGTTGATAATGGTGTTGAATTTGACCTTGCTTCGTATGCTCCTAATCCTGAAGATCCTGGATTTATTAGTGGCTACAAGATAGATATTTCAGAAACATCTATTATCTATACTGCCGTTGATGCTCCAATTAATAATCCGTTTTATAACAATGCAGATTTTAACGGGATTGTATTTAGTGATGTAACCGGACAACTTCCTGAGATTACGAATGTTGCCATCGACCCTACTAAAACAACATTAACTATTGATGATTCTGATATTACCTTCACTGAAGACAGTATTGCCATTAATTTTGAAGGAATCTCTTATCAGCCAGGAGAAACCATCAAATTAGATGTGTCTTTTGCAGGTCTTGACCTGGTTGTTGATTCAGTCAGTACTTCTGTGACTGAGGCGGAATTAGGCGATCGCATAAATGTCGATTGGACCGTTAGCAACCAAGGAACGGTTTCCACGACCACTGGATGGAGCGATCGCATTTACCTTTCCATAGATAACACCCTCAGCTCCGATGACATTGCTCTGGGTAGCCTCCCCGCCCAGAAAACTCAACTAGCCCCTGGTGAAAGTTACTCTCAGACACTATCGGTTGACCTACCGATTATTGATGGATTAACAGACGGTACGTACCAAATTTTGGTGAAGACAGATGATGGAGGGGGGCAAGCTGAAACTTTAGAAGCCAACAATGTAGGTACAACAAGCCTCTCGGTCAGCACCCCTGAATTCGCGTTAAACGGTATCAAGACCAGTCGTGGAAGTAATCTTGGCACAACAACAATCACTGTTTTAGGCTCCCAGTTTACTCCAGATGCCACAGTCAGGTTGATTGCTCCTGATGGCGCTATTGTCTCAGCAACTTCAGTGCAATGGCACGACAGTACAGAGCTGTGGGCGACCTTTGACCTGCAAGCGCTTACCCTTGGGAAATACGACGTGAACGTGCAACAGCCTGGTGATGGTTCTGTGACTCTGGCTGACCGCTTTACAGTGACCGATGGCCCCTTGGGCAATCTGGACGTAGAGATTCTGACAACACCGACGATTCGCTCAGATCGGGAAGGTATTGTGACGGTGGTCTATACCAACACCGGTGATACTGACTTGGTGGCTCCGCTACTTCAAATTGATGCTGATAATGCTAGTCTCAAAGACCTGGATGATGATGTATTTACCGAAGACCCGATTCAAAAACTGGGCATTAATCCCAATGGACCTATAGCAGTGTTATCTCCTGGGGCACAGGGTAGTTTTTCCTTTAAGTTTGATCCACTGACTGAAGCTGGAACAGACATTGATTTTACTGTTAGTACCCTGACAGCGGATACCACGATTAATTGGGATGACATCCGTGATGAAGCTCAACCCAGCTATCTCAGTGATGCCGCCTGGGACCCGGTGTGGAATAACTTTATCAGCGGTGTAGAAGATAGTAATGGTGCAACAACTGATAGCTATGTGGGTACCCTAGCCGAAAATGCTACCTATCTCGATCAGCTTGGGGAAAAGGTAACAGGGGATGTAGACCAATTAATTGCCTTTGAGCTACAGCAAGCGAGTAGTTATCAGGCATTACCTCAGCGGTATAGTTTAGGTGCCTTTGGTCGGGGTGGTTCCTTCATTGGTGATTTAAAGCTGGTAACGGATAGTGATGGTAATGTCAGCTTAGAAAATGGTGGGCTACGTCGTAGTTTTGAGCTGCAGTCCAACGGTCTGTATGTTGGTGCTGATGAGGATGATGCGGTTCTTACCCTCACCGGTAGTGTTTATCGGTTAGAGGAGGAAGACGGCACAGTAACAGTATTTTTGCCTGATGGCTCACTCAACTATGTTGAAGACACCAATGGTAACCGGGTAACGGCTAGCTATACCAACAACTTGCTCACTGGTCTAACTAGCACTAGTGGGGATAGTCTGACTTTTGACTACAACAGTCAGGGGCGCATTGTCAGGGCTAGTAATCAATCCGGTCAAGAGGTTACCTATGGCTATGATGTCACGGGAGAATTGCTGACTAGGCTCACAACACCTACAGGTACCACTGAGTATAGCTATGATAGTAACTTTAATGTTACTGGAATTACAGATGCCAATGGTACTGCGGTTACCTTTGCCTATGATGACCAGGGACGGTTGGTACAAGAAAGTCTCAACAACGGTACTGAAACCGTTACCTATGCCTATGACTCTACCGGTGGCATTACCGTTACCGATGCCAATGGGGTACAAACCCAGGTCTTACTGAATGATCGCGGGCAAGTGGGGCAGTTAACGGATCCACTAGGGCGAACCCTAGGAGTTAGTTACGATCACGATGGTAATGCCACTAAAATCACAGGTCCCGATGGTAGGAGCACCTATTTAACCTATGATGCAGAGGGTAATCTGATTAGTCAGCTCAACCCACTCAAGCAACGGATTGACTTTACCTATGAGCCGAATTACGACCTGTTAGAGAGTGTTACCGATGCCCGTGGCAATGCCCTCAACTATACCTACGATAGCCAGGGCAACCTGACCGCAATTACCTATGCTGATAACAGTCAGGAAACTTTTGACTATGACAGTCAGGGCAATGTGCTACAAACAGTGAATCGTCGTGGTCAGGATATTGACTACACCTACAATAGCAGGGGGCAACTGCTAAGCCAAACTAACTCCGATGGCACCACCCAAAGCTATACCTATGACGACCGGGGCAACCTCCTCACGGCGACCAATGGCACTGGCACTATTGCCATGGAGTATGATACGGCGGATCGATTAACCAAGATTACATACCCCAATGGTCGGTCTTTAGCCTATGAGTATGATGCTGGGGGACGCCGCACCCGCATGGAAGACCATGATGGTAATGTAGTGAACTACAGCTATGATGCAGCAGGTCGTTTGGCAGGCTTAACCGATGGAGCTGGTACGGCTATCGTGAGCTACAGCTATGATGCGGTGGGACGGTTAGCCCAGGAAAGGAATGGTAATGGTACGGTAACAACCTATAGCTATGACGATGCCGGGCAACTGCTGAACATTGTGAATGCTGCACCGAATGGTTTGATAAACTCCCGTGAGGACTACACCTACGATGTGCTTGGTCAACAGACTCGGGTGTCTACATTGGATGGCACTTGGGACTATACCTATGACGCCACCGGACAGTTAATCGGGGCTGTCTTTGCTTCCACAAATCCCAGCATTCCCAATCAAGATTTGACCTATGTGTATGATGCGGCAGGGAATCGCATTCAAACCATTGTTAATGGAGAAACAACAGATTACAACACTAACAATTTGAATCAGTACACTAGCGCTGGTGATGCGGTGTATAGCTATGACGATGATGGTAATTTGATCTCGAAAACTGAGAATGGTGAGACCTGGAGTTATAGTTACGACACTGAAAATCGTTTAGTTGGTGTAGTTGAGCCAGATGGGAGTACAACCCAGTACGAGTATGATGCGCTGGGTAATCGGATTGCGACGGTTTATAACGGTGAGCGGACTGAGTATTTGGTAGACCCGTTTGGTTTTGGTGATGTGGTGGGTGAGTATGGCGATAGTGGGAATCCTGTTCAATATACTCATGGGATTGGATTAGTTAGTCGGACGAATGCGGCGGATGGGACTGCTTTTTATGACAGTAATTTAGTAGGTTCAACAGTTGGAATTACTGGAGATAGTGGAGATTATTTGAACCGTTACAGTTACCGTCCTTTTGGACAGGAAATTTCTGAGACAGAAACTATTGCTAACCCCTTTGAATTTGTTGGTCAGTGGGGGGTAATAGAAGAAGCTAATGGTCTCGAGTTTATGAGAGCAAGACTCTATGAAACAAATCTTGGAAGGTTCTTAAATCCTGATCCTATTGGCCTTCAAGGTGGAGTAATTAATTTATACAGTTATAGTTTAAACAGCCCAAACAGTATAATTGATCCTTCGGGTAATATTGTATGGTTTGTAGTATTTGGTTTAGTAGCTGAGGATTTATTACTTAATCCTAATGTAGCTAATGACTACTACAATACCTCTCCTCCAACACCGCCAGGTTTCGGTATTATAACAGGAGTTGGAGGAAAGTTTGTCCAAGGCACAGGAAAAACGATAATCAATAAAGTAAAACCAAAACTTAATCAAAAAACGCAAAAGTTCTTGAATCGGAATGAAAAATGGATTGATAAGGGCTTAGAAAAAGCTGGAAGTAAAGGTGCTGAAAGAGCACTTAAGAGTTTACAAAACAAAAATGATAATGACTCACTCTTTAGCGATGATGACTTGTTGTTCTTAGATAATGTAGAGAATAACATACTAAAATTTCAGAAAGAGTATTACAGAGGAAATAACTTTTATAAAACTCAAGAAAGAGTTCGGAGGTTTATCTTTGCTCAAGATCCAAGAAAGATTCTAGACCAAAAACCAACTCGAGTTGTTGAGCTTCCACAACAATTTCAAAAACCAAAAGTATCTGAACGTCCTAATAACAGCTCTAAGTCTAAAGGCGAACCCCACCTAACCACCTTCGACGGCGTAGGCTACAGCTTCCAAGGCGCAGGGGAATTCACCCTGGTACAATCCGAATCTGGTGATCTCAACGTTCAAATCCGCTACGTCCAAATCGATCCCAGAGCCACCGTAGCCTCTGCTGTTGCTACCATGGTCGATGGTCAGCGGGTTGTGATTGATTCCGAAGGTATTCAGTTTGATGAAAACGGTATTCCTTTTGTCACCCGCAGGACATCTGGTAGGGCACCAAGTATCACGATTGATGGGGTAGAAGTTAATACGGAAGACAGCGAACTAGCTACCACAGGCCAACTGGATATTGGCAACAGTCGCATCTATCGCCGAGGGGGCGAATATACCATTGTCTTTGCAGGGAAAAACGGTACCCTTGAAGACGGTGATGATCAACTTGTTGTTAACTACTTTCGTCCTGGCACTCTAAATATTGTTAGCGTATACCTTGGTGATGAGAAAAAAGGCCAAATTGAGGGACTCCTTGGCAACCTTAATGATAATCCTGATGATGATGTAGCTTTAGCCGATGGCACACCCCTTGAGCGTCCTCTTCGCTTTACGGAACTCTACGGCGACTATCGGGAAGCATGGCGCATCAAAGAGGCCAGTGAATCCCTGTTTGACTATGAACCTGGCCAAAGCCCAGATACTTTCTACAATCCCAACTTCCCTGTTAACCCTTTCAGCTTCAATGACCTGGATCCAGTAGACCAAGCCCGAGGTGAAGCCGCTGCCCTGGCTGCAGGTTATACACCGGGTACTTTTGAATTCTTTTCTGCTGCTTTTGACTTTGCGATTACAAATGATCCAGGTTTTCTAGAGGGTAATACAGAGCCCCAGGTTACAGCTCCACTTTCAATTATTGATGACAGACCTGACCCCACTACTCAACTTTCATCGATTGAGGGTTTAGTATTTGATGATGCTAATGGCAACAGTATTCGAGATGCGGTGGAAACAGGTCTAGCTGGGGTCACGATTTTTCTGGATGAGAATCAAAATGGACAGTTAGACCCCAATGAACAAAGCAAAGTTACTAAAAGCTCAGGGGAATATGGCTTCACCGAAGTCCCTGCGGGCAATTATGACATTCGGCAAATTACTCCATCTGGCTATGAGCAGACCTACCCGTTCTCGGAAATACCAACAGGAGACGGATTTGCAGATAAGGTTTTGGACTACTTTGACAGTGGCGCAGGACCTAAACCAGGTCCCTATGGCATTAGGGGGAGTGAGGCCGAAGTAGATGTTACGGTAGATGTTGTTTTAGGCAATGATCCCTCTACGGCTCTATCGTTACCAACTGGTTCATCAGTAACCGTTAGTTTTGAGGATGAGGTTATTGTTAATGGACTAGGAGATGACATTTTTATTGGAGAAAAAGGTGCTGCTAGTGAAAAAGCTGAAGTATATGTTAGCTCTGACTTAACAACGTTTTCATTATTAGGTATTGCAGATGGAGGAAAAACAACGCGCTTAGATTTAGAAAGTATTGGCTTTAATGAACCTGTCCGTTCAGTCAAAATTGTAGGATTGGATAATCGAGGAGGATCCCCAGGGTTTGATGTTGCCAGTGTACAAGGGTTGCCTGATAGCATTATTTCACCAGACTTCTATACGGTATCTCTACAGCCAGGAGAATCCCTTGACTCTCTGAATTTTGGGAATAGATTAGTGGTTGATGGTTCCTTAATTTAATCTGAGTTACGGAATGCATTCAGCGGTCAGCTGACCGCTGAATGCTGACATATCAACCATGATCACAGGAATTACACGGTTAAGTGTCTTTCGCCCCCCTAGCCCCCCAATTCTGGGGGGTAATGATGTCAAAGTTCCCCAGAATTGGGGGATTTAGGGGGCAAATGCCTAATTCATGGATCAGACCATCAAAGTCCCCCAGAATTGGGGGATTTAGGGGGCAAATGCCTAA
>WTKN01000164.1:0-11446 GCA_011524395.1 Moorena sp. SS36440bin_2 | reverse complement strand
GGATCAGACCATCAAAGTCCCCCAGAATTGGGGGATTTAGGGGGCAAATGCCTAATTCATGGATCAGACCATCAAAGTCCCCCAGAATTGGGGGATTTAGGGGGCAAATGCCTAAGTTCTGGATCACACAATCAAAGTCCCCCAGAATTGGGGGATTTAGGGGGCAAATGCCTAAGTCCTGAATCACACAAACTGGAAATACGCTCTTTGCCAGAGTAAACATTAAACCGTTTTCCCCGCAGAAATCCCACTAGAGTAATCCCAAACTCTCTGGCTAGGGTTACCGCTAGACTGCTGGGCGCAGATACTGCGCAAACAATTGGTACCCTAGCCATCAGACATTTCTGTAGAATCTCAAAACTAGAGCGCCCACTGACCATCACAATGCGATCGCTTAAGGGCAGTTGATTAGTTAATAAGGCTGAACCCACCAATTTATCCACAGCATTGTGACGACCTACATCTTCTTGTAAAGAGAGTAACTCTCCTTGGGAATTAAACAACCCAGCAGCATGGATTCCCCCTGTTGTGGAAAACACTGATTGAGCCGAACGCAGCTGTTCCGAAAGGCTGTAAATTACCTCAGTGCTGACTTCCATAGCATCAGACATCACTGGACACCCTCGCAACCGTAGTGCTTCAAGACTGGCTTTTCCACAAATTCCACAGGCGCTGGTGGTAAAAAAGTGGCGTTCGAGGGGTTGCAAATCTGGAGTAAGTTCTTCCCTCAGGGTCACATTCACAATGTTATAGCGCTGCTTACCATCTCGATTAGAATCCACACAGTAGCTAATCTGTTGAATATCATCCCGATGCTTTACAATTCCTTCACTATAGAGGAACCCTGCTGCTAATTCAAAATCTGCCCCTGGGGTGCGCATCGTCACCGCAACGGTTTTCTGGGGGGAAGTCAGGCGAATTTCCAAGGGTTCCTCTGTTGCCAGTTGATCTAAACGCGATCGCACTTGGCTGTTTTCCACTACCCAGACTTGGGATTTAGTTTTGCTACGGTGCTGATTCATAGTTTATACTCAGAGCTTGCACCAAGTTTAAAATTTATCTGTAAAAGCAGGGAACAGCGGATCTGGGAACAGGGAACAGCGGATCTGGGAGTAGGGAGTAGAACTGGATTACTATTCCTTAAAATCAAAAATATACCTCACCGATTTTATAAATACTATAGATTTATCTAACTTTTTATAGCATTTCTAAATTAAGCGATCGCTCTGCTATCAACAAACACAATAATTCCTAGCAACCAAACCTTTAATGCTCAGTTTTATTGACACCAATAAACGGTTATATTTCCTCCATAATTTCCTATTCACTATTTCATTAAATCAAGTAAGTTATTAGATAGTAATTGTGATAATTTTTGTTCCCTGTTCCCTGTGCCCAGATCCGCTGTTCCCTATTCCCTATTCCCTATTCCCTGCTCCGAAGTCCCTGCTCCCTAAAATCCATAAATTGTTTACCTCATAGCTATGATAAGTGCTATAAGTTTATGATAACCTGATCAAGTACCCAGATTTTAACGTTACTCCAAACTCATGCTGCGTCAACCCAAAAAACGCTGGACTCCTTCCCACTGGGCAAACTGGAAACCATTCGGTATTGGTGAACAATACCCGAACAATTATTGGGAAGTCTTCAGAGCAGCTTGGGAAAACCGAGACCAGTTATCCTATGCTTGGGATATCTTAAATCAGGGAGTGTGCGACGGTTGCGCCCTTGGCACTACTGGTATGAAAGACTGGACTCTTGATGGCGTCCATGTCTGTAATGTCCGGCTGCGGCTGTTGCGGATGAATACCATGGCAGCATTTGACCCCGAAATTTTAGCAGATGTCTCCCAGCTTCAGAAGAAAAAAAGTATCCAACTGCGGGATTTGGGACGGCTTCCTTACCCGATGATGCGGCAACAAGGTGAGAAAGGATTCCGTAGAATTAGCTGGGATAAAGCACTGGAATTAATTAGCGATTCCCTACGGAATAGTTTCCCTTCATCTATTGATAGCAGCACTAACCGATTTAGCGTTTATCTAACCAGTAGAGGTACAGTAAATGAAACCTACTACGCTGCCCAAAAAGCAGTGCGGGCGATCGGGACTAATAATATAGATAATGCTGCTCGCATCTGCCATTCTCCGAGTACCGCTGGACTTAAAGCAGGATTAGGAGTAGCAGCTACTACTTGTTCTTATAAAGATTGGATTGGCACCGATTTATTAGTATTTATTGGCTCTAACGTTGCTAACAATCAACCAGTTACAGTTAAGTATCTCCACTGGGCTAAAAAAGCTGGTACCAAAATCGTGGTAATTAACACTTACCAAGAACCAGGTATGGAACGCTATTGGGTGCCTTCGATTCCCGAAAGTGCGTTATTTGGTACTAAATTTGCCGAAGACTTCTTTTTAATCAACATGGGTGGGGATATGGCATTCCTCAATGGCACCCTCAAGGAAATGATTGCTAACCATTGGGTAGACTCATCCTTCATCAAAAATCATACGACTAATTTTGAGCAATTAAAAGCAACCCTAGCTAACCAATCTTGGGAAGAACTAGAACAGCTTTCCGGTACTTCCCGTGAACAGATGTACGCCTTTGCCAAGATGCTAGCTGAAGCTGATAAAGCTGTGTTTGTCTGGAGCATGGGTATTACCCAACATCAGTGTGGCGAAGATAATGTGCGAGCCATCATTAATGTAGCCTTAGCCAAAGGGTTTGTTGGTCGAGAAGGCTGTGGGTTAATGCCGATTCGGGGTCACTCTGGGGTGCAAGGAGGAGCAGAAATGGGATGCTATGCCACGGTTTTTCCTGGTGGCAAGCCCATTACTCCAGAAAATGCTACTAAGCTCAGCCAACAATGGCAGTTTGAGGTCCCCACCACCAAAGGATTAACAGCAGCGGAAATGATTGATGCTGCCCATTCAGGGGAGTTGGATATAGTATTTTCCGTCGGAGGCAATTTCCTGGAGGTGTTGCCAGAACCAGAATATATCAAAGAGGCACTACAGCGAATCCCTCTGAGAGTCCATATGGATATTGTCCTCTCCAGTCAAATGTTAGTAGAACCTGGAGAAACCGTAGTCTTGTTACCCGCCACGACTCGCTACGAAATTCCAGGGGGAGTAACTGAAACCAGTACCGAGAGACGGGTGATTTTCAGTCCAGAAATTCCTGGCCCTCGGATTGGGGAAGCCCGTCCGGAGTGGGAAGTGTTTATGGAACTAGCAAGGCGAGTGCGTCCGGATTTGGCAGATAAATTACATTTTGATAGCACAGCGGCGATTCGGGCAGAAATTGCCCAGGTTATTCCCCAGTATGCTGGTATCCAACATCTTAAGGAAGCAGGTGATCAGTTCCAGTATGGCGGTTCCCATCTTTGCTTTGGCTGGAATTTCCCCACACCGGATGGGTTAGCCCATTTTTCCCCCTTATCTCCACCGAAGCGAGAACTGCCAGAGGGCCATTTCCTAGTAGCCACCAGGCGAGGTAAACAATTTAACAGCATGGTACAAGAACAGAAAGATGCCATTACTGGGGCAAAGCGAAAGGCCGTGCTGATGAGTCGGGTGGATGCTAAAAAACTGGGATTAAACCATGGCGATGCCGTAATTCTGAGGAATCAACAGGGTCAATTCCAAGGAAACATCCATATCGCACCGATTACACCAGGAAATTTACAGGTACATTGGCCTGAAGGAAATGTGCTATTGGATAAAGGTAAGCGATCGCCTGAAGTAGATATTCCAGACTACAATGCTTTGGTTCGACTGGAAAAGGTGTGACGAAACGATCAGAGCTTGTGTGAACAGCTGAATGCTTAGTAATTAGTAATTGGTAAGTTACAAGTTACCAAGTTACCAAGTTATCAAGTTACAAGTGAAACTTTATCAAGTTTCACGTTACAAGTTTCACGTTACAAGTTATCAAGTTTCACTAGGGTTCCTAAATGAATTATAAGAATTTTTGATCAGAATTTCCCTACTCCCTACTCCCTACTCCCTACTCCCTACTCCCTACTCCCTACTCCCTACTCCCTGTTCCCTCAAAGATGAGATTAGGCATCCCTAGTCAGCAACATATCGCCATCCTTGAGGCTCATATTCCCTTTGAATTCGCACCATCCAGCTACCTTGGGGAAGCTCAATTGGCTGATGCTCTTCGTGAGTTAACGTTGCTGTTTCTGACAGAACTTTTAGATAAAGGTGTCCATATTTTTCGTATAACTGAGCAAAACCATCACTGATGCGATGAGAATGTCCAGTGACCTCTCCTTCTGCTAGGGTTAGGTGAGATAATTTTTGTCCACTTATTTCCTCTACAGGAAGTAAAATAACGTCGCCTTGTCGAATAGGTTGCATAGGTTCTTTGATGAGTTGTTAGCTTTATTAACTGTTAGTTTTATTAATTGTTATTGATTCCTTGGGAAAGGTGAGAAGAGTTATTTCGTCCATCACTATAACATTTCTCCTAGTAATGATATAGAGTCAATTAGCTGATCCCTACTCCTAATTGCTTACTCCTAATTGCCTACTCCTAATTGCCTATTCCTAATTGCCTACTCCCTAATCCTTAAAACCCAGGACTTTGTACCTCATAAGCATTAAAAATACTATCAAAAACGCTTTGTTTTTATAAACGAGTTGTAGAATATACAGAAACCCAAAATACCTAAAATCATTGTTATTATGGGCATCCGACTTCGGTGAGATTTCACAACCTATTTAAAATGGCTATAGACAATTCCCCACTAAAAAATTGTCAATTACCAAGTAACGATTACCAAGTAACGATTACCAATTACCAAGTAACGATTACTAATTAACGATTACTAATTAACCGGCATATAATTTAGTGCAAACCCATCTGATGTTTGAAAGGCAGGCTAGGTGAGGATTTCACGGATCAAGTCTTGTTTTTCATGAATTGATCAAATCCTTACTGGATAAGGGGTGTGGAATTTAGATGGGTTTGCCCTGGCATATAATTAAATTTTGTAAAAATTATTAACTAAACTTGATTTAGATTAATGATTTGTTACAATTCTAGCTATTCATATTTTATAATAAAACTAATATGACACGCCAGCAATTGAAATCGAACCTGCCAACAAAAATTTGCCCTGTTTGTCAACGTTCCTTTACATGGCGCAAAAAGTGGCAAGATTGTTGGGAGGAAGTCAAATATTGCTCAGAGCGCTGTCGCAGAAGGAAATCTGGCGTGAAGCAGGGATGAGGGATTAAGGATAACCAGGACTGGATCGAGAATTTTTCTTAGTCAGTTTTTCTGGTTTTGTATATTTTGACACTTGACACTCCAATGTCTCATAATTCAGACTGAATGTTTTAATCCTTAATCTTTTCTTCATTCTTGTGTATGTTTGTGAAGACGGTGTGTCCCAAAGTCATTATCCACGGTGGTGCTGGTAGTTCTATAAAAGGCAAAGGAGGGGCTGATGCGATTCGCAAGTCCCTCTACTCAATTATTGAGGAGATTTATGCCTTGTTAGTCAAGGGTGCTAGTGCGACTGATGGTGTTGTCCGAGGCTGCCAACTCTTAGAAGATGACCCCCGCTTTAATGCTGGAACCGGTTCGGTGTTGCAATCAGATGGGCAAATCCGGATGAGTGCGTCGCTGATGGAAGGTCAATCTCAGCGCTTCAGCGGTGTGATTAATGTGTCGCGAGTGCAGCATCCGATCCAGCTCGCAGAAGCGTTGCAAGGCTCTGATGACAGGGTGCTGTCGGACTATGGAGCTGCAGAATTGTTACGAGACCTGCAACTGCCGGTTTACAATCCTATGACGCAGCTGCGCTTACAAGAGTGGCTCAAAGAAAGGCAGGCAAATTTTAGCCATAAGATGGCGGGAGTGATTGCTGAAGACGAATTGGTAACCAGCTCTGAAGCTCGACGGGGAACCATTGGTGTGGTTGTACTAGATAGCCGGGGTCATCTGGCAGCAGGAACCTCTACTGGTGGTAAGGGTTTTGAACGGATTGGTCGCGTCAGTGACTCCGCGATGCCAGCAGGAAATTACGCTACTTCTGATGCAGCAGTGAGCTGCACCGGTATCGGGGAAGACATTATGGAAGAGTGTCTAGCAGCACGGATTGTGGTGCGAGTCACTGATGGTTCATCCCTGGTGAATGCCATGGAGCGTTCATTTAAGGAAGCTCGGAAGAATCAGCGAGATTTTGCCGCTATCGCTCTAGATGCTAATGGTGCGATCGCATGGGGCAAAACTAGCGAAGTTCTGCTAGCGGCTTATCATACTGGCGAAAAGATTGTGGATACGTTGAATATGACTAAGGATGTGGAATTTTTGTCGATTTAAGGGTATCTGAGAAATTACGGGTACAGGAGGCTGAAATCCTTAGTCGATAGTCATTAGTCTTTGGTGACTCAACATTAATCTGATCAGTAGTTGCTAATGACTAATGACCTATAACTAATGAGCTATAACTTATGGCCTATAACTTATAAGCTATAACTTATGACCTATAAGTTATAAGCTAGTGTGCGATCTCCAAATTCCATAGAGCATCAATTGCACTACCAACATAGTCTGAGGCTTGGTGGAGCTCAATCCATTGTGCAAGAGCACTGGAAACATAACTAGATGGTTTACCTAACTCAGCCAAGGTCTCAGCAGCTGAGGCACGTACACCAGACTCCTCATCTTTTAGGCACCCCAGCAAGGCAGTGATCACAACTTGTGAAGAATTACCCAACTCGCTCAAGGCATTAATAGTGGCGCAACGTACATCAGAATCTTGATCTTCTAGCTGTGGTAGTAGGGCACTGAGCACTGTTTCAGAAAGGTTCCCTAAGTGACCATTACCTAACTGACCTAAAGCAGTAACAGCGGCACAACGGAGATCAGAATCTTTATCTTTGAGACATGTGACTAAAGCACTGACTACGGTTTCACCAGGTTGGTCTAATTTACCCAACACCGAAGCACTCAAGCAACGAACACGAGAATTTTGATCGTTTAGCCTTGTCAATAAAGCACTCACAACGGTTTTACGACCCTGCTTCAATTGGCCCAATGCCCAGATACTGGAGTAACGAACACGAGAATTTTTATCGTTTAGCCGCATCAACAAGCTATTCACGACTGGCTCAGAAGCCTGACCCAATTCACCTAATGCTAAAGCTGCCTCAGAACGAACGGTAGCATCGTCATCTTTTAGCCAGCTCAGCAGTGTATTTACTAAGCTTTCTGAAGTATTTTCTAATCTGACCATAGTACTCAGTGATAAGTTCTGAGTATTTTTTGGAAGACTAGTGTGCTCGTTACTAGTGAGATAATAGTCAGGATAGTCTAATTTATTTAATATATCACTAGTTAATCTATAACTAGTTAATATCTCACTGGCCTGGTGACGCACAGTATCATTATTATGCTGTAACCCTGCCAAAAAGGTTTTGAGGACTGTCGGGTTTTCCCCTAATTGGTTTTGCCCTAACTGGTTTTGCTCTAACTTGACTTGGGTTTCCTGAGATTGTGTATCTTTCTGAGAGTTTGCTCTATCTTTCAATAGTTGTAAAACATCAAGGTTAATCTCAGTCTGATTCAAGTCGGAAAGGATTTGAAAGACTTGCTGATGAATTTGGTAACCAACTCGCCGTGAATCACTGGCTGCTAGGGTAACTAATGCTGCTAAAATTTCTTGCAGTAGGAAATTATCTGCTATGTTCAAGGGTTGAGGATTTTCTGCAACGCAAGTGGCAGCAAATAATAAATCCCGATGTAACCAAGACTCATAATCACTGCCATGATTTAAAATTTCCTGAATTGCTTTAGCGGCTTTTTTTGGCTTAAGCTGAGCAATTAGTAGCAGCAATACGTCTTGCCAGTAAGAGTCATGGAGATGGTCTTGGATATGAGTCAGGATAATATCAAAATTCCCTTCATTATCGGCTTGATAGTTAATTTCTTGAGCACACAAATAGTCTTGAAATATCTTATGAATAAAGGCGTAACCATCCAAGCCTTGTTGTGTTAAAATGCCAGTGCTATGCTCCTTTGGAGCCGCTACGCGAACGCTAATTAAATTAACCAACCTTTTTGCCTCTGCCTTGGCCTCGTATAACTGAATCTGTTTCAGGGTTTGAATTTCTCTACCAAACCAAGCAATCAGTTCATCTCGATTAATTACTATCTTACCTTCTTTATCCTTTTTATCTTTATTATTTTTACTATCCTGGGTATGCATCCAATACCCGAGACGTTCCATCAATCGTCTACAATCATTCAAGCCCAGATATTTCAGCGTGTGATTATTACTAATATCTGGTTTAATATCTGGTTTATTAATATCTGATTTATTAGACCAGGAGGTTAATAACAGGTCTACTGCCTGGTCATAAAGCTGATAGCGCTCCAAAGGCAATCGGAAATGATAGCGGTGAATTAAAGTAATAATTGTCAACAATAGGGGGTTTCGTGCCAGCTTTCTAATCTGCTGATGCTGAGATAGTAAGTTGCTCAGGCTTTCTTTAAGTCGTTGTGATTCTGCTTTGTATTGAATCTGACTATAGTACAAGCGCTGAATAAATTCTTCAATTTTACTGTCATCAAATAACTGAAGTTGATAGTGATAAAATTCTTGGTTACGGAAAAAAATCCAGGGGGTATTTGAGTTATAGTAACGGTTGTTATCGGAGGTGATAATTACCCAATTGTTAGGAAATTGCTGGATAAAATCTTTAATTTGCCCTACGACTTGCTCACCTTTGGATGTTTCTGTAACTTGATCAAGCCCATCGAGCAAAAGCACTGTCCGTCCATCTTCCAGCCAATATTCAAAGAAACCTTTAGGCAGAGATTTCACCAATAGGTTTTTTTCAGCAAACTGCCGTGCATACTCTAGAATACTGATATCTGAATACTGCGCCCAATCCCGGATATCAATTAAAATGGGCAGCCAGTCAATATCTGGCGCTAACCCAATTGCTTCTGGTTGCTTCTGGGCTAACATTACAGCAACATAATTCATTAAGGTGGTTTTACCTGAACCAGGCGCACCCAGTAGTATCACGTTCCGGGATTTAGCAGAGGTAGCCTGCCAGGTTTTTACCCCTAATAAATATTGGGCAACAGTTTTTTTAACTGTTTGCCTACGCAATGGTTGCCATGACTGATCGTGTAATGCTACCTGAGGGTGAAAAGCCCGCAACTCTAACGGTCGCTGACTACTGGGAGGATGTAAAACTTCCACCTCAGGCATGACAAAAATTTGGTCAAGCTTAAGGGAATGGTTTCCATCCTGGGTCGCTACCAACATCCCAGCAAACTTAACATGATCAATCTTGTTATAAATTTGCCGAAAATAGTTTTCCTTAGTTAGTTGAAATTGTAAATAACTGCGGGTTTTATCACTATAAGTCTTGACAAAGGTTTCCATCCAGGGAAGGATAAAACTATCTTGTGGTTGAGTGGGGGCGTAGTTTGAGGCTACCTGCTTAAATTTTTCCACAAGTAAAGAGGTTAATGGTGCTTTGTTATCCTCTTGGAGGGGTTTGTGTAATTCCTCCTGTACTTCTTTATGTTGGAAAAAGTCTTCCAGAAAAAGCGCGATCGCATCAGGAGCAGAGTAATAGAAAAGGCGCTGCTCTGGTGCCAAGGGTTCTTCTCGCACTAGGGCAGCTTTTAGTGCTTCCTCTAGTGCTTTTTGGATATCGGCAGGAGTGAGCCTAGTTTGAATTTTTGCCCCTAAAATAGGCGCAACAGATTTAGCAACAACAGAAGCAATTTCCCAGGTCATAGGGCAAACTCAATTTTCCGTCAACAAACAATTATTATCGTAGTTGCGGACAGCCCGTATGAAAATTGGAACGGGCAAAATGCCCATTTCACGGCAAGATGTCCATTCCACTTACCAGGTCAAAGAGCTTTAATCAGATGCACCCTCTTACCCCTTTTGAAACACCCAATTTGGTAATTCACCTAACAACCTGATCAAATCACAGCCATTCTTTATCCTTGCTCAGCTGTTGGAATCTTCAGTGGTCTTTAATCGCCAACCGGGTTTAACGACCTGATTTCTACTACGAGCAATCACCAAGCTATCGTTTGGGACATCCTTGGTAACCACAGAACCAGCGGCCACAGTGACATCCTCTCCTAAGGTTAGTGGTGCCACCAAAACACTATTCGAGCCAGTCTTAGTGCGATCGCCTATCTGGGTTTTATGCTTTTTAACACCATCGTAATTGGCAGTAATGGTCCCTGCGCCAATATTCACTCGGGACCCTAGGGTAGCATCTCCCAAATAAGATAGATGAGAGGCATTAGTGCGATCGCCTATCTGAGTATTTTTCAGTTCCACAAAATTTCCGATACGGCAGGATTCTCCTACTTGGGCATTACCCCGAAGATGAGAATACGGACCAATACGGGTGCCATCTTGAACCACAGAATCACTTACCACTGAATATAGCACGGTCACCTTGTCACCCAACTGGCTATTTTCAATCAGACTCCCTGGGCCAATCCTGCTACCAGCACCAATCACCGTCTTACCCCGCAAATGAGTTTGGGGCTCGATGGTGACATCAGGTTGCAATTGGACAGTCTCATCAATGGTGATACTGTTTGGGTTAATTAATGTTACCCCTGCTTTCATCCAGCTATCCTTAACCCGCTCTTGCAAAATATCCTCAGCCATGGCCAGCTGTTTACGGTCATTAATCCCGAGAATTTCGTGGGTTACTTCCACATCCACTGCCATTACTGGATTAACCATGGTAACCGCATCCGTTAGGTAATACTCATTTTGGTCATTATCCGCAGACAGTTTTGGTAGAACCAAAGCCAATTGAGACCAGTTGAAGCAATAGACACCAGCATTGATGCGGTTATTTTGCTTTTGAGCATCAGTGCAATCCCGGTGTTCCACAATCTGTTGCAGCTGATTGTTACTATCACAGAAAACCCGTCCATAACCGGTGGGATTGGGCAAATGGGCAGTTAGGATCGTAGCGCCATTGTTATGGGCTTGATGGCTTTCTAATAGTCGTTTAATGGTATCGGGACGCAACAATGGAACATCACCATTTAAGACCAGTAAGTCTCCGGTATCGTCTGCCAAGTGGGGCAACAGTTGCTGGACTGCATGACCAGTACCCAATTGCTCTTTCTGTTCAACGAATTCTACATTCGTGTAGGCGCTCAGACTTTCTTTTACCCGTTCACTCTGATAGCCACAAATCACTATCACTCGGGAGGGGTTAATCGAAACACAACTGTTGAGCACTCGCTCCACTAGAGTTTGTGAACCCAAACGATGACAGACTTTGGGCAGGTCAGATTTCATGCGAGTTCCGCGTCCTGCCGCTAGAATTGCTACTGCAACCATAGATTAGCTTTTTGCTTCCATCTTTGCATCCCTATCATACTAAGACTTGAGCTGAGTTCAATGTCATAA
>WTKN01000266.1 GCA_011524395.1 Moorena sp. SS36440bin_2 | reverse complement strand
CCTGTTCCCTGTTCCCTGTTCCCTGTTCCCTGTTCCCTGTTCCCTGTTCCCTGTTACCTGTTACCTGTTACCTGTTCCCTGTTCCCTGTTCCCTGTTCCCTGTTCCCTGTTCCCTTTGCTAAATAACTTATGTCTTGGCAGCGTCCTGATCACCGACAACCGGATCAACTACGTCCGATTTTGTTTGAGCGAGAATTTACCCGCTATGCTCTTGGTTCCGTCCTCGCTCACTGTGGTGATACCAAAGTACTTTGTACTGTGACCGTTCAGGAGGAAGTCCCCCGATTTCTCAAGGATACTGGCAGCGGCTGGCTAACCGCTGAGTATAGGATGTTACCAGGAGCAACACCGGAACGCCAAAGACGGGAACTTCTCAAGCTTTCGGGTCGAACTCAGGAAATTCAGCGGTTAATCGGACGTAGTTTACGGGCTGCTGTTGATCTCAAAGCCTTGGGCGAGAGGACCATTACGGTAGATGCGGATGTTCTACAGGCGGATGCAGGTACTCGCACTACTTCCATTACTGGGGGATATGTTGCTCTTGCGGATGCTGTGGATAAACTGGTTAAAACGGGAGTACTGGAGCGATCGCCTTTAATTCACCAAGTTGCTGCTGTCTCCATCGGTTTATTGGAAGGTGAGCCGTTTTTAGACCTCAACTATCTCGAAGATGTGGCGGCTGAGGTGGATTTTAATGTAGTGATGAACGATCAAATGGGTATTATTGAGGTTCAGGGAACAGCGGAGTCAGGGGCTTATACTCGTCATCAACTCAACCAGTTGATGGATCTAGGAGAAAAAGGTATTAAGCAGTTGTTAGAGGCACAGCTAATGAAGAAATAAATTGCTGAGTGCTCAGTAATAACTGTTGCGCTTCACTTTAGAGATTGGGTTTCCTTCCCGTAGCGTCACCTACAGTCAATCTATCGGTCAATCATCGTGAGGGCGCAAGCCTTGCGCCCCTGTAATGTGCCCCTACAATGCTCCCCTAGAATAGGGCTCCTGCAATAAGTGTTACGTTTCAGAGGCTGAGGATTCACTAATCACCGGTGACAAGTAAGCCACAACCGCACCGAGAACGAAACCAATAATATTGCGGAATAGTGGCAAGAAATCAGAAGTGCGTGTCACCACAGGTCCAATACCGAAGGCGATGAAGAGTATACCCCAAAGTGGTGACAAAATCAAAGCCCATTGCCAAGCGAAAACCTGTTCTTGTTTGCGGGGGATAGCAGCAAATCCAAAAATCACTCCTCCGACAGTAGAAGTAATTAGGGTCAGAATCCACTGTTCCCGTGGTAGTCCAGGTACCACCCGACATCCCCCTTGGCGCAGGCATTGCTTGACCGTATTTAGGGATTCGATAATGGATTGGTTTTCGCCATTGTCCCGTACAAAGTAGAGATTACCAAATCGGGTTTGCAACTCTACCCAAAATGTCCGAGGAAGGAATTCATACAGGGCATCACCCACGTTAAACCCTAGGATATTCCCTCCTCGGGCGTCAGCAATCAGTAACATACTTTTGTCGTTAAGTCCCCAAAACTCTTTGACTGCCCGACCAGGGGTGCGGTCATATTGGGTCAAAACTCGGAGTTTCCAGCCAGTTTCCTCCTCAAAGCTTTCTAAATCTTCGACTAGTCTCTGCTCTTGAAGCTCTGGAATAAAGTTCGCTAAATCAATGACTGGTGTTTGAACCTCCGGCAGTAACTCAGGATTGTCGTAAGCCTTGGCCTCAGGAGCAATCGCCCACATAGAACAAGCTAGGAACAGTGCTGTGAAGGATACTAAAATTCGTTTTGCAAACAGATACTGCATAGTTATTTTCAACCGGCAATGGACAGTATGCTTATCTTTTAGATAAATAATCAAGTAAAACTAAGCATTTCTTTACACTTGTTTACTTTATTCTAATCTTGGTTGCGATCGCAAAATGTTCGCTCTTGTACAGTAAAGGGATAATTGACAGGGGTAAGTTGATGACCCCAGGGTCAAACAGGGATTATGGTTACTATGGACGGTATGGGAGGTTTGCGAGGAGAAGGGAGTGTAGGTTACTTACATGTTTAATCTCTAGAAATATCTCCAGTTAGCGCCTGGATTACATCTGGTGGTGATCAACAATAAACCTGTAGAATGAGAATCAGAATTAGGGGTTAAATTAAACAGTATTGTAGAGGGTAAAATAGCCAGGTAATGCAGTAATTACTTAAAATTTAGAGCGATATTATTTTTACGATTGACCGCCACGCTACGGAAAGGTTTTTAATAATGTAAAAGCATTAGCAATTAAGAATAAAATTTAAATTCCTAATTAACCTAATTAACAATTCCCATAGGATAATGGTAGAGACAATCGTAGCCCAAGATATTTCTCTGCTTCAATTGAAGGACAAATTTGGACTAGAGCCTACTCATGATGAGCAATTGTTTCTAGAGTGGCAAGAGGATTTACCAGAACTCAATGAGCTAGAAAAGCAAATGCTTTTTCTAATCAGTTCTCTCTGCTGAATCGTGGCAATGATCTATATACTGTCGCGAGAATATTAAAACACTTAGGTCAGTTAGTAAGTGAATGACTGACAGCTGATAACTGTCAGCTCTGAGATAAACAAGGAAGTATAGCGCTTTCAAATCTGATGTGAAAACGCTATAGTAACCATTCAATAATTTTGAATTTTTAATTGCGCCCAGCGGTACTAGGTGCTCCAAATTCGTCTGGCAGCTGATTAGCGTGATTTGCGCGGTCTTGGGAAGGCAGCGCGGTCTTGGGGGTCTCCCCCGGAGACGAAACCTGATTACGTTGAGCCTTTATGGTTGGTCGG
>WTKN01000282.1 GCA_011524395.1 Moorena sp. SS36440bin_2 | reverse complement strand
TTACCTAAATGGGATGCTTTATTAATGATGTTTTTACAAAGATGAGATGCACCCTCAAGTAAAGTGCCCCTAGCCCATAAGCTGAATGCTTACTAACCATTCAACCTTAACCTTCCAACAACTAACCTTCAACCAACTAACCTTCAACCGGGTGCATCTAATTGTTACTGTTTGACCTGGCGGTGCGTTACGGGGCGGACTATCTCAACCCTGGCTACGAGGCGAAAAATAAGGGCAAGTCCGCCCCTAACACACCCTATGCCTTCAACCTTCAAACATTAAACCTTCAAACATTAAACCTTCAAACATTAAACCTTCAAACATTAAACCTTCAACCTTCAACCTAAAAATCAGCTTGCTGCCTGAGTCAGCAAAGACTCTAATTGTCCCTTACCGTCTAAATCATACAACTCATCGCAACCGCCAATGTGTTGGTTATTGATGAAAATTTGGGGTACCGTTCGACCTCCGTTGGCTCGTTCTGCCATCTGGTTTCTGGCATTGTCGTCCCCATCGATTTTATACTCGGTGTAGTCAACCCCTTTCCACCATAGCAATAGCTTCGCTCGGATACAGAAGGGGCAGGCTTGCCACGTGTAAATTTCTACATTGGCTTTCATCTGTTCTGGCTTGCGTCCTAGGATGGGATTGAGAAAATCCAGCATTGTTGGTTAATCCTATTTTGTTGAATCCTAGTTCAAGATATACCATGGTTAGGGGATAGCTTAAATTAAGAAAAAGGGAAGAAATAGGATAAGTTTTTGGTATTATTATAAATCACTATTTGGTTTGATTATTTGTTTTAAAAAACTATCTAGCAATGGCTGTCATGATGGTTGCAAAAACCATATATAAATATTTTATAAAACCTATCTATATTTTCAAAGCTTTTTGATATCATCTCCAGATAATTACCCTTAATAAAAACCTCCCTATTTTTCCACACTCTACACTCTAAGGCCACCACCGACTGACATCCTTAATCGATTCAACAATTGCAGCTAGAGCTTCCTTGCCTCCCAAAAAGATAATAGTTGGACTGAGATTAACCAGGTCTCTTAAGAACTGCTGGCGATCGCTACAAGCCAAGGTTTAGGTAGTGGTACACAACTTGTAATTTTAGCACCCATGTCCTGAAAATAGGAAATTGGTCTGTATATATTAATTGTAAGCTCTTGTACATCTTAGGAAATTTATATGCTGCAATTACAGCAATGGATTAGTTTTCTTAAAAATAAAACTAATTTTAATCCTTCAGACTCACAACAAAAGCAAAATGATCTTCAGAAAAAATTGGCTAAAATTCGGAATGATTTAGAAAAGGAAGGGTGCAATTTTGCAAAAAGTCTTGAAAATTATAGTAAGTTAGTCGATGCTTACTATTTAAAATATCCACCTTTTGGGACTAAGGATTTCCATAAGGATTTTGAGGACTTTATAGAAATAGTTGGTCATTCGCTAGTTGTCGGTAACTATTCCCTGATCAATAAGTGGGCTATCGATTTTCCGTTAAAAAATTGGTCTAGACTTGCTAAAAAGCCTCATGAATATCTTGAACGATTTGATTATGCCGTTAGTAAAGATTTGGAGTACTACAAAAATAACAGAGACTGGCCAGAAGAGGCAAAATACTACTTGAAGTATCTTATTCAAGAGTGGCGGAAGAATCCGAATCTAAAATGAAGTGTCCTGTGATGTTTTTTTAATAAGTTTTACTATTATATTGCTTTGATGCAGTAAAACGTTCATCAAGGTCACGAGCAGCAGCTTTTTTTGTATCAATCATCCGTCCACCAATTTGAATCCGTGAGATAGTACTGTCAAATTCTCTTTTTTTCTCGTCTATGTAATTTTGGATGCTAAGAAGCTCATTCCTGGCATCTTCTTCTTGAACTTTTTCCTTTAGGCTCTCCAATCTGTCTTCAATATTCTCAAGGTAAGCTCTAGATTTACCGACAGTATCAGACAAGTCATGCCTTGAATCAGTAAGTTGTTTTTCCAGATTCGTTTGGGTGCTTTCCAAAGCCGTTTTATCGTCTTTAACTTTTTTGAGCTTTTTTTGTATATCCTGGACGCCTTGAACCTGCTTTGGTAATATATAAAAAGTCAGCCATAGCAATACAGCCGAGGTAGAGGAAAATATCAATATTTTAATACCATCCGACAACTTGGAAGATGGAACGATAATCAGAAAGGCAATATAAACAAAAGTAAGGACAATGAGTTGCGGTCGTATCTCCTCAGCAACGAGACTGCTAATTTGGTAGGTTCCACCTAGCACTGTATCGATCAGGGTATTGGGGTTTGATACGTCGGTAGATTTTTGCTTCATAGGTTGTATTTTATTCACCCATGCGGGTGCATCTCAAAGTTGCACATCAATAACTCACTTAACGGAATAATAAGGCTGAAATCCTTATTATCCTAGTTTTTTTGTAAAAATTAGATGCACCTACCCATGCTTATTCATTCAATATATCATGGGTACTTAATTCGTTGTCTGACACCACCTCGCAGTCATGCTCTTCTATTTTAGCTAATGTTTTCCGGTAGGGTGTGCCATAACCCGTTTTGAGTTTTTTGGCGATAGCGTTCTAGGAGTTGACCATGGGCTTGGGGCCAGGTTAATCCCAAACCTGGTAAGCTGTCCTCTCCCTCTGTAGCCGGTTCAGCAGTTAGCAACCGACGCGCCATGTCATGAACTAAGTCATGGAGCTGATAGGTGGCAGTGCCATTAGTGGATTTACCAGAGAGCAGTAGAGCCTTAGACTTAAAATACTTTGACACTCCCCGGCCTGAAGGCGCGGGGATTCCTAGATCAACGAGCCGCCTTAA
>WTKN01000397.1 GCA_011524395.1 Moorena sp. SS36440bin_2 | reverse complement strand
CCCTAAAAACCAGATCAACGTAAGATTCTCCGCCAGCCATACTTTAATGGCAAGAGGAACTGGAGCCGATCCCAAAGACTGCGGTTATCAAAGCTAACTGGTCCTGGTCCAAAGGTTGCTACCATCAATAATCCACCAATTAGTCCTAGATTTTTCATAAATTGAATTTCTTGCATTTGGTTGGAGAAATCTGTGTGAAAAATCAAGGTGGTAGGAATTAAAAATCCAATTAGCGCTAATGCTCCCCAACGAGCTTTATAGCCCAGTAATACCGATAATCCACCAGCTAAAAGTATAATGATGGTGGGAATAAGCAGTATACCCGGAACCCCTTTGGATTCCATCAATTGTTGAGTATAGGTTGGGTTAAATAATTTATCGATACCAGATTTAATGAAAATAGCACAAAGGCATATCCGCCCTAGGAGTGGAATGTATTTTTTCATAATTTCCAGGTTTTTTGATCAGGGCTATAACCCCCTATTATAGGAAATGGAAAAGCTGAAGCTAAGCGAACAGTGATTAGCGCTACGCGCATATGCTTACAAACTATCTTCTTTATCGAAGCTGGGGAGATGGGGAGATGGGGTAGACTCAGCAGATGGCGTAGACTCCCTCACGGTAACCTCCTCTACTTGGGACAGTTCACTCTTTCTTTCCTTAGCCAGTTGCTCAACAGTATCACTAATCACAACGGTTAAGTTTTCCCGGGTTTCAGTATGGTTGGCTTGCTCAGTCTTTAAGGCATCGATTAAGCGATCGCGTTCTGCCATGACTGACTTAAGGGTTGCCCTTAATTCCTCAACCGTTTGCAGTTGTTCCACATTCTGCTCAATACTCGATACCGTCTCCAGTTGATCTGATTTGAGTTGAAATCCGTCTTGTTGTAATTGTTGCAGTTGAGCCTTGAGAGTTTCGATTTGCTCTTGAGCCAGTTGGCTTTCTATACGCCGTTGCTGAGCTTCAGTATTATATAACTGACGCCAATGAGCTGCACTTTTATCCGCAGCCTGGCACTCTTTAATGCTATCGGCCAGCTGCTGCTTCAGTTCTTTGATTTGGGCTAACCATTCAGTAAGCGACCCATTGTTGCTCATCAACAACTACTCCATCGGCTATGGCACTAATAAAATTTAATCAAATTAAATCACGGTTGAGGGGTGAGGGTTAACGGTCAACTGTCAATAAAATAGTAAAGTGTGTCGATTAAATTACTGAACACTATTAATGGGCAAACTACGGGTAAAATTGGCAAATTAATTCATAGCAAGCCCGTGCTCTCACCAGAACCTATGCTATCTAAGCGTTTTTTTCGTTTCTTGCGTTTCTTTGGTTACTTGAATCTGGTAACCCTAAGGAAAACTTTCAACCGTGCGATGGAACGTCGCTTAATGGGTCTATCGGCTGAAATGGCATATAACGCCATGTTAGCGCTGTTTCCAGCAATTTTAGCAATTCTGACAGCGATTGGCTTGTTTGAATATTCTTTACAACTAACCTGGTACCAGCACTCTCCCGAGCTGAGTGAAGTGGCCCAGGAGCAAGCTCTGAAAATGATGAGTGAAGTGGGTCCGGCTCAGGCACTGGAGCCAATCCAGGAATTTACCCAACAGATTCACCTCAGCACCAATAGCAGTCTATTTTCCCTGAGTTTTATCGTAGCTATTTGGGTATCTTCTGGAGCCCTGAGTGCAGCGATGAATGCCCTTGATCAAATCCACAACATTCCCCGAGAGCAACAACGACCCTTTTGGAAAGCTAAGTTGATTTCTCTGGGCTTAACCATTGGTAGTATTATACTGCTAGTAATTGCTTCTTTTTTGGTATTTATCAGTCACTGGGTGCTAAAAGCAGTCGTTGACACCAGTGGAGCTTCCATCTTGTTGACACTCTGGAGTCTGTTGACCTGGCCCCTAGCCTTGAGTATGGTGGCAGCATCCTTTGCGTTTATCTATCGCTATGGACCAAGCCGTTGGCAGGTAGGAACACCAATATTGCCAGGAGCAGTTTTAGCAGCCATTTCCTGGGCAGTGGCTTCAGGGTTGTTTAGGCACTACACTGAGAATTTCAGCAATTACAACAAAGTCTATGGTACCGTAACAGCTGTGATTATCTTACAGCTTTGGCTTTACATGACTTCCCTGGTACTGTTATTGGGGGATCAGTTGAATGTGATAGTAGGAGAAGCAATGCAAGCATCCCATCGCAGACCTAGACCAATAAGAAAATTAGCCAAGGCTAAAAAACCATGATATGAGCTGAAACTTTAGAATTAAGAATTAAGAATTAAGAATTAAGAATTAAGAATTAAGAATTGAGAATTAAGAATTAAGAATTAAGAATTAAGAATTCTTCGTTCTAGATTCTGCCTTCTAAATTCTGCCTTCTAGATTATAAATTCTAAATTCTACATTCTAAATTCTACATTCTACATTCTGCCTTCTAAATTCTACATTCTACATTCAACCAAACAACCTATTTAAGCCCATGAGGAATGATCGCAAAACATCGACCTTAAGGCGTGTACGTCGGGTAAGCTACCTACTGGACAATGCTATTCCTATCCCAGGAACAGGTTATCGGATTGGTTTAGATCCCATCATCGGTCTGTTACCAGGGGGTGGTGATGTTCTGGGAACTATCATTTCATCATACATTGTGGTAGAAGCAGCACGACTGGGAGTGTCTCGATCTACCTTGGTGGAGATGGTGCTCAATATCCTTCTTGAAACAGTTAGTGGTTCTATACCGGTCTTAGGGGATCTGGTGGATGCGGCCTGGAAGGCAAATGTCAAAAATGTTGAGCTGTTAGAGAAAGAACTAAATGTATCATCATCACCACAAAAATCCGATTGGTTGTTTCTTATCTTACTGTTGGGAGGCTTGGCTGTAGTGTTGATAGTTGCGGTTGGGATTAGTCTTGCGATCGCAGCCTGGGTGATCATGACAATTACTAGCTGAGCAACAATGTGTGGCGAAGAAACCTTTAATTATAGCAGTTGAAGTAAAAACATACTTCTAATCCGAAGCTCCGTTCCCGTTCGCGCAGCGTCGGGCAAAGCCCGAAAGCATAGGCCACGGCCTTAGTTGCCTAAGAATTCTCAAAACTAAATAATTTGGCAAAACGGCATTGATATAGCCGAGAAGTGTTATTTAATGATTTCTAAAGTGTTATTTAACTGTAAGCTATCAGCTATAAGCTGTCAGCTATAAGCAGCTAGAAGCCTGTGCCACGGCTGACCGCTGACCACTGACCACTGTTCGCTTACATTTAACCACTTCTGTTCTCCCTTCCCGACTCCCTCGCCCAAACTAATGATTTAGCATCACAAGTACCAAAGAGGCTAACATTATGACTTTGAAAATTTTCTGTGACCAGAACTATCTCCCAGAGGGCATGACCTATGAGGCAATCCTATACCCCTTTTGGGGCAAGCCTCCGGAAAATCCTCAGGATCCCATTAGTAGTTGTTTTGACCACTATGTAGAAATTGGAAAGTCTCTATTTAAGATGTCGTCTCTGGAGGAAGCAGATTGTGCCATTGTACCAGTTAATTGGGCACTATGGAATTCTGAATTAGAACATAAAGCCAGAGAATTAGCAGAAAACGTTAAATCAGCAGGCAAGCCCTTAATCAGCTTTTTTGGTGGGGCTTCTTCCCATCTTAACTTACCAATTGAAAGTGATTTTGTCTTCCGTAACTCCCTCTATCGATCCCTGAGAAAAAACACCGATTTTACCCTACCTCAGTGGAGCGAAGACTTTGTTGAAAACTATCTGGACAACAAACTCAATATCCGCCAAAAACGCTTAAAACCTGTCGTTGGTTTCTGTGGATATGCCGTCAAACCAAATACCAAAACCTACTTAAAATTTTTATGGTCTAGAGTCAAAAAGAATGTCTTGAACTTGAAAACTAGTATCCCTCCCTATAATTGGGGATATGTGTTAAGACTTCAAGCCCTAGATATATTAGCAAAAGATCCTAACATAATCACCAACCTTATGATTAGGGAACGCCCAGTTTTCTTCAATCAACCGGATTTCAAGTTGAAGCACAAGCATCGGTTGGAATTTGTGTATAACTTAATAGACAGTGACTATATATTTTGTTGCCGTGGGTCAGGGAACAATTCCTTTCGTTTCTATGAAGCATTGTGCTGTGGCAGAATTCCAGTTCTTGTAGATACCGATTGTGTGCTTCCCTACGACTTTGACATTGATTGGAAGAAATACTGTGTTTGGATAAAGGAGAATGAACTTCATTTAATTGGCGAGAAAATTGCTGAGTTTCACGACAATCTATCATCCCGGGAATTTGTAGATTTACAGTATGAGTGTCGCCGGATTTGGAAAGAACGAGTATCTCCAGAAGGGTTCTTTAGTAATTTCCATCGTCATCTGCCTATAACAAAGGGAACAAGGAATAGGGAACAGGCAACAGTAGGGTGCATCTGATAGTTGTAAAAAATAAGGGAAGTGTGGGGCGGGGGCGCGGGATTTTTATTAGAATTTTTTGCTAATTTAATAAAATAGAAACTACTAGGTCAGTTTGCACCATGAAAGTCACAACTAAACTAGCACAATTAAGAGTTAATTCCGGAAATATCAGTTACGAAAAAATTTCTGAGTCGACGGGAATCAATCCCCAACAATTAAGGGAAGTAGAAAATGGCGAAGGGAGGGCGATGAAGCGTTTCGGCAAAGCCGACGCTACGCGAACGCGTAGCGTGGCCAAAGGCCTCAGCTTCCCCTAAGAGCAATCGCTTTTACTACCCTCGCTCAACTTGTAGGTTGCCCTAGAAAGTACCCTAAACCACAACTACGGTAACTCCTAGCCCAGGTCAATTAAAAGAGGAAATATCCTCTTTGGCACTACTGGGCGATCCGGTTCAGAAAAACCAGAAGTTGAGGGTTGTCGGCCAAGAAGTATCCTGGCGTGTAGTATCCAGTAGTAGCAAAGTCTAGCAAACCATCCCCATCAAAGTCTTCAATTGCAATTCGAGCAGCAGAAGAAGAAGATATTTGAGTTCTCTCAAAGGTGATAGAAGGCCGCAGACCTTCTTCTTGGTCAACTAGTTTATAGTAAAAGATTCCTTGAAACGGTTTTGGACCACGCTGTGCAACGATAAATTCATCGTTTCCATCACCATCAAAATCAACCGTTTTCAAATGATGTCCTGCCCCTTCACCATTCTGGTTAGGATAGCCGAAAACATCGATTAGTGTTCTTTTCCATCGCATTTTTGACAGATCAGCTTCTACGTTCTTAGTATAGACAGCAACCTTATTGCCATGGAACGGTTCCAAGGTAGCAATGTAAGCATAGGCATCAGTTCCAATTTTGCCAATATCGACATTGCCACTTCCTGTGAACTTGTGTTTATTGCCTTGCGTTTCAGGATCGACAGTTTGACTGAGGTCTCCAATACCGAGGGGAACAATGTACCAATTCTTATCTTGACCTTGGTAAAACCAAGAGATTCCTTCTTGGCTGGCTAAAAGCACCGAGTCATTATTTGAGTTGGTATTGGCATCAAACTTACCCAGAGTAACACCATGTATGATGTGGTAATAGGAGTCATCTAAGAGTTCGCTCGGCCATGAAGTAACAGTGTCTAAATTTCCGTCAGGCCTTGTGTAGAGCTTGATGGGAATAGGCGATTGCCATTTATTGTCGGGATCATCGCAGGGATCACCGGGAGGACCAACTACGGGAAGTGCTAGAAGTTCGAGCTTTTCACTGGGAGTAAATTTTCCAAATACCAGCCTATGGGTAGCTACCAGATCCCCAATATGATACTTAGTCCATTTCACATCGGGCTTACCGGAGTTTTTCAGCCAAGAAATCGTCCCGTCATTGGGTCCGCAATTGAACATACAACCGCCATAGTCGTGGCTGATCGCAATATCAATCAAACCATCCTCATCAATATCTGCATGAGCAACTGCTACAGCTTGGCTCAAAGTGGTTTTATCATCGCAACCATCGGTACCCTGAGGGCAGCCATCAATTATTATGTGCTTTGTCCATGTTGAGTTCTGTGTCAAGTTACCAGGATTTTCATACCAGGCAACTTCCCCAACGGCTAAACCAGAGGTTACTAAATCTGGTCTAGAATCGTTGTTGACATCAAAAGCTTCAACCCAGTAACCATCTTTGAGGCCGTCTTCAATCAAAAGTTCCTCGAAATGGGGAGTAGCAGCAAGAGCCATACTAGGAGATTGCCAGCAGCAAAAAATCCCCAAAAACAGTAATACACCTAAGAACATTGACAAGCCAAGGCTAGATGCAATGTTCTGTCGTTTTTTAATTGGACTAGAGTCTTGTAAGTACATAGGGTTGTCGATTGTCTTTTCAATTTTGTCGATCATGATCACTACACGATCATGTGTGTTGCTTGATAGATACAGGGGTTTGCAATTGCTGTTAGGTACTTTCGTTCTAGGTTTTTAGGGAGCAGGGAACAGGGAGCAGGGAGCAGAAAATTTTTCGTAGGGTACGTTAGGGGGGGTTCTCATTTTCCGCCTCGTAGCCAGGGTTGGCACAGCCCGCCCCGGATGCTGCTGGCGAATTCGTGAAACCCTTATTCTTCCCTAATCTGCTCCCCTCTCCCAACCTTGGGAGAGGGGCTGGGGGTGAGGGCTGATGCGGCTTCTTGGTTTATTAAGAAATATTTCGCCAACAGCATCGCCCCGTAACGCACCACCGGGTCAAACAGCTTTGAGGAGACGCAGCCAAGATAAAGCTTGCAATGACAGTAAATAATCAGTTCATACCAGCCATCAGCAACACCTGATTTTTTATTATCGTGATAGCAATTTCCAGTTGGAATAAATCAACTATCTTGGAGACTAAGCTCTAGCTAAAACTAGCTACAGATTAGTCAATATTAGTCGAGTCAACGAAATATTTCCGCGCCATTAATGCATACTCCAAAGGAGTTTTTTCGTAGTCCTCAATTGTGGTATTGGGGTCTTGTTCTGCTTCAACTATCAACCATCCTTGATAGTCAGCGTCAGCAAGTTTTCCTAAGATGGGATTAAAATTAATCGCCCCATCATCGCCGGGAACAGTAAACACACCTTCTCGAATTGACTTGAGGAAGCTTTGCCCTTCTTTAACAGATTTTTCTAATTTATCGTGCCGAATGTTTTTGAGGTGAACGTGCTTGATGCGATCCTTATAGGTATTAGTGAGATCATTAATTTGCTTATTGATATCCTCAATTTTTTCTTGGCTCTCTTGCTGATTATGCTCATTCATAATTGGATTGTGACCGTAAGTTGCATAGTAAACATGACCAGTGTCGAGGAGTAACTTTAATGGAGAGCCTTCAGTTGCTTTCATTAAGTTTTTGATGTGATCAATCGTTGCTACTCCTGTGCCAACGTGGGGATGGTATGCCAAGATATACCCTTGATCATCTGCTTTCTTTGCTAGGTGCTTTAATCCTTTATATAAAGCCTGATTTTGAGCTGGGGTAAATACAGGTTCGTCCTTGATGGGATCAATCGGTTGTTGATGAACAGCACCACCGAGTTCGGCAACAACAATAATGTTACTGTCAAAATCTTTCATGAATTTTATCTGATCATCAAAGATCCTTTCACTTTCTCGTTTGCCTTCATCCCCAAGGGTAAAGTAAGTTCCCACCCAAGGTTCAGAAATAGTTAAACCACGGAGGTCTAGTTCCTTTTTCAATGTTTCTTTGTCATCAGGAAATTTAGGTGCATTTTGAGTACCATAAAATCCTGATAGCGCTATTTCACTTAGAATTTGTTGGTAGGGTATGGGAGGATTCGTATCGATTTTGAGATCATCACTATTGCTCCAACCTGTGGGGGTAATGCCTAAACGAACGTTGTCGGGGTTTGGGAAATTAACTTTATTGAAGTTAAAAAATGGACTTTTCCTTGAGCAAGACGCCAAATACGCTATCGGTGAATTGCTGCTGATCAGGGCAGCATTAGCAGGAAGTGCGGTAGTTATCCCGATTAGGAGCGCCATTGCTAAGGCAATCAACAAACGGCTGATTTGTTTCAAAAAGAATTTTAGCTCCTTCGGTTCAGGCTCATAAGTTTGTACTTGTTGTTTGATTTTTGCTGGGTTTTGTGTCATGACAATTCCGTCGTTTTTACTATTCTTGACAATGGCCTTGTAATCTAGTGGTTTGGATTTTTATTAAGTACATAGTTTTCGGTTTTTAGGGAATAGGAAATACTGAGGCAGTGCTACTCCCTATTCCCTAAAATACAGAACTGGTAATTATACTTAACCTACAGGTAAACCACTATCTGTTTCTTGATTCGATTCTAGAAATCTTGACTCAATGTACGGTTCTAATTGCAATCGTCCAATGCACCATACTTGGAGACATCTCCATTATAGATAGTATCGTCAGGCATCTTTGCAAGATATAGATCGGCGTTGCATAGGTTGCTTTGCGTAAGAGTAGCGTTTGATAAACGCACACTTTCCATCAGAGTATTAGAAAAATCCCCACGGGATAGATTAGAGCGAGATAAATAGGCGTTTTTGAAATCTGCATCTTGGGCGATCGCATTAGACAAATTCGCATCAGAGATGATGGCATATTCTAGCTCAGCTCTTGTTAGAGTGGCACCGGATAATTTTGCCTTACTCATATCGGCATTACTCAATCTTGCATCGCTTAAATCCGCATTAGTTAAATCCGCATCTTGTAACTTTATTCCCAGGAGAGATGCGTGTGATAAATCGGCTCCGGTTAGATTTGATCGATTCAGCTTTGCTTCATTAAGCAATGCTCCCGATAAATTGGCTCCTGAAAGATTAGCGTCAACGAGTGCGCTGCCATATAAATCTTTACCGGATAAATCGACTCCCGATAGATCGCAGCCATTGCATTCATTTGTCGTCAGCAACTGCTCTAGAGCATTTTGGGTTGCACTATCTTTGACCAAAGCGTTAGCTGGCAAACTAAATGCCGTCAAGCTAAGGAGAAGCACTAATACAAAAGCAGAGATTCGGCTAAACCAAGGTTGAATGTTCATGTTTTACCTGAGAATTCAGTATCGTTGAATTTGTCTGATTTTAATGGCACAAATTACCCGATTTCTGGATATCTAAACCGATCACTGTGCCGTTCTTTTAGGAGTTCTTTGTTTAACCTGGAGCAGAAACAATGCCAAGCTGGTGCAATATCTCCATTGTCTCTAAGGTATTCCACTCAGTTTTGATTTTTTTATCGACGATCTGGTAAATATCCGTGGCACTAAAGCGCACAGGGCGACCAGTTGCAGGGATAGGGGGGGAACCCTGTTCCGGAAAATCCTTAAATACCCCAGTGTTCGTACCTGTGCCAATCCAACGTGTGGCTACCTTATCCCCCTCAGCTATCTGCTCGACGATCTCAAAAACGATGTCGGGAAAGGCATCAAGAAACGCCTGGATAGACTTCTTCGCTTGATCCCGACCCTCAACCTTAATGGGTTCGAATCCAGGGTAGTAAACGACGTAGTCTGGCGCAAATACCTCATCAATAACACTGAGATCGCGATTGTTCATGCCATCAATATAGGCTCGACGAACTAATTCTTTATTGTATTCAAGTTCTGATTGCATTTGTTGTGTTCTATTAGTCGTTGTCAGCTTTACTGAAGGCTCCTCACTCCAAGTTCCATATCCTGGTGCTTTGGCCCCAGGGGGGTTAACCCCAACTGCGCGCCACACCAGTCCTTCGGGATAGGCTTGGGGACTGGGAATACAGGTGCTATTATCTACCAGGGTTACACCAAAATCTTTCCCCGATTGATCGGGAAGTTCATACCAGGTAGCGGTATACCAGAGTTTGATGATGTTACGGGCAATAGGTCCTAGTTTCCCAGAAGCCAGAATCTCAGAATGTAGTCCCTCAGTTAAGATAGAGGGCTGATATTTCTTTTGGGCTGTCAGCTCGAGACCATGAAAGGTGTCGAGTAATTCCTTCAATATTGGTTTACCAATTTTTTCCTCAACGGTTTGATAGTAACAATCCGCTTGTCCAGTTCCTAGCAGATCAAACCGAGAAAATCCGGTAACTACTACGGAGAAATCAAGGAAATACTCCATCAAATCAGGTGTATCAATACCCACTTGTTATTTACCTCCAGAAAATTGTTAGCTTTGGGTTACTCCCATGAAATTCGGCTTTGAAAAATTTTACTTCCAATGCTCTTTACTCAAACTTATAAATCGGACCAGCATGCAAGCTATCCGACCCTGGAATAGGATTACGAATCAGACTATTAGCCAACTCCTTAAGTCGGAACATTCCGCCTACCGCAGGAAGCAACTGTTCAGGATGACCATTAAAAGAATATTCAATTTCTGCGAGGAAGTCACTGTAAGCTTTCTGGAATTCCAAGGCGTGAATATATAACTCTGACTCTGGCTCACAATATTTTCTGAGCTTACTCAGGGTAAGATTTTCCATGACGGGATAAACCTTCTCCCAATCTACGGTTAAGGTTTCACCGGTGGGCTCCCCGGGCGTATTCGAATTGCCTGGTTCTTCTTGATCTATCACATAGTATTTACCCAACTGTAGTTGTTGGAAACGATAGTAATGGCAAAGTTTCTTTTCAGAATCATAGATCGTTTCGCTTCCAGACCCTTCACCTTGGGTTTGAATAACGTATAAAGCCTTGAGGGCAGAATCAAGATCCGTTACCTTGACGATATCTCCTGCACCATCATAGTAATATTCAGAGGTAATTTGCTTCTTAGGATCCCCAATGAAAAGATTCTTCCCGTCCTTCTTGTACTCTTGATCTAGTGCCTTTAAACCACGGATGATCTCTGTGTAGAACAACCCAATGCTGTAATAGCCATATTTCAAAATAGTTTGGTGGGCTGTTGGCGCGGGTCGAGCTGGGACTAATGGTTTGTCTTCAGGCACATGCTTAGCACGTTCAATCTTAAGAAATGTTTCCACTGCCTCTTTGGAAAACTTGCCTAAGTTAATGTCAAATGGATCTTCCTGGGGATTTGTAGGCATTCCAGCGGGATAGCTAGGAACAAAGTTAGGGTCGGTCAAAACGCCTGCAATGTTTCCCCCAACTGCATTAAATACATTAGCTGCTAAGGTTAAATGGAGCATTTCCTCCACAGCAATGTCTCGAATAATGTGGAACGCTTCTAGATTTGAGCCTGGTTTTAGGGAGTAAAGGGCTGTCAAATAAGGAGGAATGGTTGAATGTTCTATGAGCATAGCCTGCTTGAGATAGTCATGCAGGTCTTCAACCGTTGTAATCAACTCATTATCAGTCATTAGTAATACCTCTGCTGGCAATATTTTCAAGGGTTATGAAATCAGTGCGCTTGGTTGTTTAAACTCTTAAGTGTTCAAATCCTTAAGCATTTGTTCAGAAGCTTTAAAACTTAACGCAGCGAGAGTCAATGTGGTATTGGCACTACCAATAGAAGGCATACTTCCTGCACCAACCATGTAGAGATTCTCATGGTCCCAAGAACGCAGATTCTGATCAACAACAGAGTTAAATTTACTCGTTCCCATCACGTGAGTTCCCGCAAAGTGGTTTCCTCCTCGAGTCCAATAGCCTTGACCTTCATACTCAAAATAAGCAGGGTCTTGGGGTGGCTCATCATATTTATATTTAGTACAATCTGTGACTCCCAAATGCTTAAAGATCGTTGTAGAGAGCTTTCGGGCGAAAACGATGGCGTTTTTGGTGTAATTAGGGATGTTAAAGTGAATAACTGGACGAGGAATACCTAGTTGATCCTTATATTGGTCATCAATAGTGACTCGGTTACTGGACTCGGCGGGTAATTCACACATGAAATCCAGCAGTAACTGCCGTGAGATCTTACTAATCAATTCCTGGCGAAGTTGATTTCCATAGATATTTTGATCAACAGCATCTCCCACCACCTTAGTGGGATCCGTACCAGACCATCCCCAACCATCGTTGTGGATAGACATGGCGAATACGGATTGATGCTGACGAAAAGCACCTTGACGAAAGTGGCTGATGCCTGATGTAACCTGGGGCCCTCGCAGAGTACCAGTCACGTCAGGCATCAAGCCCCAAGCTAAGAGGTAGGGGTGATCCATCAGATGGCAACCCATGAATCCACTACTGCTATGTAGTCCAGAAATCAGCATTAACTTGGCGTTTTCCACCGGATTAGCCGCTAAGACAAATAAAGTACCCTTTTCTACACTACCCTTGGCAATTCCATCGGTATGGTTGGGAGAATCTTTATCCTGATAGTGCTTAAAGTGAATACCGGTGACACGACCGTTTTCCCCAACTTCAACTTTAAAAGCGACAGCCTGGGGAAGTAGATGCACGCGCTCGGGAAAGGCGATGGTATTTAGGGTTTTTCGGGCATCATACTTGGCTTGAACCGGACAGATTGGTACACAGTTACCGTTTCCTTGGCACCGTTCCCCATACTCAACCGGATTGACACTGGCAACTCCCTTGGGAACAAAGTTATGGGGGCGCAACTCATTCGGTTTAAAACCAGGTCTTTTGTAATCAGGGTTAGGGATACTATTACGACTTTGGGGGAAAGTACTAAGTCCTAAACTAAAGGTCTCGCCATAAAGGTCAACAGTAGCATCACCAAGTCCCTCACTCACTTTTTGATCTAAATAAGAAGGGGGAAGCTCTTTCATGGGCAGGACATAGCCAGGGATAAAGGGGACACCTAGATTTGCTTGTTCTTCTGTGTTCCCAGAAACCCCAATCTCATACTCTGCTTGACGGTAATAGGGTTGAAGATCTTGATAGCTAATTGGCCAGTCAAGACCTTGTCCGTACTTGGTGCGTAACTTAAAATCGTCGGGTAACATCCGTATACTTTTCCCTTCCCAGTGCATGGTTGTCCCACCCAAGACCCGCGTATAGGAACCACTCAGAGGGAGGGGGCCTTCCTCCTTAAAATAGTGATGCTTATTATCAGTTGGACTAGGAGCATTGGGATTATAGGGATAGGGAGAGTTGGAGTTTTTATCCACAGCGCCGTAGAAGGTTTCGACGTGACGTTGAAAGCCCTCAAGGGTTAAAGCCTGACCAGTTCCCGCCTCAAGGATTAAGACGGTTTTTCCCTGTTCGCTTAATTGTTTGGCGACAATGGCTCCAGCTACTCCCGCTCCCACAATTACAGCATCGTAATAAGTATCACGGACAATGTCGGGAGTAACCAATTTAATGCTCGTCTGACTTTGGCTCATATTTGACTCCTGTCCACTCTTTGGTGTTCTGTTCTAGTTGCATGTTGTATTTGGTCGCCGAAAAACCATGGGCAACCTCAACGCCATTAATATCTAAACTGGGCGTTGCTTAATAGGCGTTGCTGATTATGGGTATGGTTTTGCCCCCCTAGCCCCCCAAACTTGGGGGATTTAGGGGGCTTGACCAAAACCAGATGATTCCACATTCATTCCTGGATTCAGCAATGCCGTATTCGCATCCTATTTTGAAATGCCTACTGGATCTGACAATTCATAGGATAAGTATTTTGACTGATGAATTTTTAAATTTTGTCTGAGTAAGGCTTCTAGACTGTAGATGCATTTTCACTGTTAAAAATTGGTTTACTTTGGATGGAACGAAAATTTTCACACTCCGCCCACTAGAATCCTTTAGGTGCGCGCCTCCTAGGCCGCGAGCAACCCCTCGCGGCCTAGGGTCGCACCTGAAGATTCTTTCAAGGGTTATTATCTCTATCGGGTCTTATGTGGAGTTACCCATACCTAGAATCGATTTTTGGGATAACCCAAGATATTAGGGAGTGTTAAGCACCGTTTTTAACCTGGCCACCTCAAAATTTGGAAGTAAGGGCACCCTGAATAAAGCCAAGACAGCTATTTTTACGATAGGGGCAGACTTAAATTTGCCACCCATTCATCTTTTTTTGTTCTCCGCATATTAAGGTAATTCATTTACTGGAAAAGATCAAGTCCTATGAAGCCTGAAGGGGCGACGAAACATCCTGAAATCTTTTTTATCAAAAATAATTATCATTTTTGTTGTAAAAATTTAGGTCTCTGAGGGGTGTTCACGAAGCTATAAGCCAGACTTAATAAAAATCATGGCTTGTTAATCCCTGTAAAATCCCAGTTTATTAATGAAAATAAGAATGATTAAAAAACTAGCGAAATTAGAGCCACACTCCATTCTCCTTATCCATAAAAGTCCATATAAGTAGAAACCTATCCAAAAATTACTGTGTCCTTCCCTCCCTTGAGTTCTTGGCAGCGCCCAATATCTGAGGGGGGTGACCAGAAAGCTATAAGCCAGATTTAATCAGGATCATGGCTTTTTGAACCCTCTAAAAAAAATATAGCTTATTAAAAATAAATTTTATTAAATGAGTGGCTAAAGGGTAAGCTAATATAAATTTTTTATTAAATGTAGTTGACAAAAATACCTAAATATAGTTTTAAAGATAAAACTAAAGTAAAACTATAGCATTTATAGTTAATAGGTGAACAAACTCGCCTTTGGAAAAGGTAAGAGGCAAGGGTAAGCTGATCTAAATTTTAGTTAAAATGTACTTGACAAAAATTGCAAACTATCGTCAAAGCTATAAAAATAAAGTAAAACTATAGTATTTATATTTGAGTTGTGAACAAACTCGCCCTTGGAAAAAACAAGAGGCAAGAGGGAAGAGGTAATACTTAATCAAGTATCTAGGGATTTTTGGTAATGTCAAAAACTATAATACTTGTTTACATTTCATTTATAAAAACTATAGTGGATTGCATAAATAGGGATTGTTGCCTCAGCTTCCGCGCTTATGGGATTAGCCCGAAGGGCGTTGGCTAGCGATCGCATCTACTAAATTTGATACAGTACTTACGCATTTGCCCCCTAAATCCCCCAAGCGAGCAATCCCTCGCTTGGGGGACTTTGACATCATTACCCCCCAGAATTGGGGGGCTAGGGGGGCTAAATCAAGTTAACCGCGTAAGTCCTGTGATATCAACTCAAGCGCTGGCAAAGCCACAAAGCAAACAGAGGTAAAGCGAGTCGGTAGCCTTGCTCGGAGCCATAAATTAAACCTTTGTGCTGCAACCCAGCGATCGCTCCTTGGAGAGAACCCCCTCTTGATAGGTAATGCTTTTGAATATAATCTCGACTTTGTGGCTTGTCGGTAGGGTCTAGGGCCAGGGATTCTAAGAGATGGGCTTGATTAGCTGGAAGCAGCATCAGTAATGACTCGAAGACCATGGATAAGTCTCCTAGCAGTTCTTGGATGGCCTGCTGAACATGGCCATCACGAATTAGCCCATCAGACACTCGTACGGACTTGAGGCGTCGCACCAGTGCCGACGCATCACCGAAGTGCCCTTGCACGGCATTGACAAAGATTTCCAGTGCTTGCGATCGCGGATCGAAGGTCAGCCGTTGGGTATGCAAAACTTCAGTTACCCAAGCGGCAACCACATCATCAGCTAAAGGAGCCAGCTGCACAATTTCCAAATTATTCCCTGGTTCATGGGGATAAATGCTGGTTTCTGCGATTGTTGCCACCAACACATAACTGACCTGAGTCTGACCCTCGATCTGTTTCCGCAAACATTTTTCCCACACCCCATGACGATCCCAAGACCGGATGTGGGGGAAGCTTTCCAAAATCAACACTACCCGTTCCCCCTCAGATTCAGCTAACCTTTGCAGGAGATCGAGTAATACTTCAAATGCTTTCCGTTGCAGCTCTTTGCTCTGGATCCGAACCGGTTTAACTCCCTCTTTGCCACTGCCTTCATCCTTCAGGACAAATAATTCCGCTGCCTTACCTTCAATCCAATCTGTCATTACAGCTTGAATCGTCGCCATTGGAAAGGTCTGGTTTATGCTCTCCCACAGCAGTTGCACAAAGCGCTGACCATCGGTAACCCGAATGCAGTCAACCTCCAGGATTTTAACTCCAACTTCCCGTGCCGCCCGCCTTACCAAAGTGCGCCGTCCGCTTCCCGGCACTCCCACAATCAGCAGGTTGCCATCACGGGCTAAAACATGAGTGATGCGCTGGAATTGTGCTTGCCGCCCAACCAATTGAAATGGTACTGATAAATCCAAAAGATTCACGGCTAATGCATCCCGCTCCCAAGTGTAGACATCCTTCGGCGGCAGACCTTCAGTAGTTTGCAAGCCCCCAACTGTATCGCTAACTTTATCCCTGGCATCCTCAGGGCTGAGGGTGACATCCTCCTACACTATACGCGAAGCGTATAGTGTAGGCTTCCCATTCTCACAAATAGGTATTCCTGCCCAAAGCCACTTATCTAGGATTTCTCCCCCGACAGACCGACTACTTGACAGGCTGTTTCCATTTCCCGAATTGTCCACGGGTACTAATTCTAATCCTCGCCATCTCACCATCTGAGCAGCTGCATGATCTCTATGGGTGGTGTAGCCGCATTCAGGACAAAAATGTTCTCTAACGCTCAAATCTTTCTTCACTGTGGCCTGACACTCAGGGCAAGTCTGACTGGTTCTGTGGGGGTCTACTCGCTGAAAGTAACACCCACGTTTGAAAGCTACCCATTTGAGGAGATCTAAGAATTGACCAAAAGATGCATCAATGCAGTCTTTTCTTAGCATTCCACGATTAAGCCCTATTGTGTTGAGATCTTCCGCAAAAATTGTCTGAGCTTGATCACAGAGCAAATGAGCTGTTTTTAGATGGAAGTCTTTACGAGAATTCGCTATTTTTTGATGTAGTCTGGCCACCTTCAGTTGTGCCTTTTCCCAGTTATTAGAACGCTTTTTCTTTCTAGCCGCTCTACGTTGCAGCAATTTCAGCTTGCCTTGTAGTGACTTGAAAAACTTAGGTCGCTCAACTGTGAAACCATCTGAAGTTGTCAGAAATTTCTCTAGCCCAAGGTCTATCCCAATTGCCCTACCTACAGCCGGGTTATTAGGAATATCGATATCCAATGCTATCGATATGACAACATACCATTGTGTCTGTCTAGCCTTAGCTAAGACTCTAACCTGCTTGACCTGGAATCCTTCAGGAATTTCTCTATGAAGCCGGATAGGAACTAGACCAATTTTAGGAAGCTTGATATGTTTGTTTTTTACTGGATTTGACTTGAATTGCGGAAATAAAAATGACTTGTATTGACCTTTTTTCTTAAACCTTGGAAAACCAAACCCTAATGACTGCATTGCTTCCCATGAATCATGCAACCTTCTAACAGTTGTCTGTAATACCTGGGAATGCACCCTTGACATGAACGGATTGGTTTTCTTGGCTTTGGGTAGATTGTTTTGCTGGCGATGGTAACTGGGGAATGGTGTATCGGCAGGGATTATGTACTCACTCTGTAAAGAACACCTATCCACAGGACATTTACGACTTGCAATCCAGTCTTTTAACTCTCTCAATGAGTAGTTATAGACTCGCCTACAAGTCTCAAGCCATTCTTTCATGATCTGTTGTTGATCTTGGCTTGGGTAAATCCTGTATGTATAGTTCATCGTCAACATGGTGTAATTCTACCACATAAAAATACAATGGTAAATATAAGTTATGAGGGCATCGAACCCTCATAACTTGTCTGGGGGAGTCCATGTATCCTGCAAAGAACGCGGATCGTATAGTGGGGGACTTATAGCTCCCCGAGACCCCCTCACTAAGTTAACCATTGATTTGCCATGAGTCGATTCTGTCATGTGCTATTGCCCGTATTTTTCCCAATCCCAAGCTCAAACCAAAACCTTGGTGTGGGATGAGTCTATGGTGTACCTTGGAACTTATCAATAGTGTCAAAAGTTCCTAGCACTATTAAAACGTGCTATATATTTTATAGCACTGTTCGACAGTATCATTGTATAAAGATAATTACCACCAACCCTTACCCAATAGGCAATTCCCGTGTTAGAAGCATTCATATTTGCCACAATATTGTGCGGATTTTTCGGCATCATCCTTAAAAAGAACCTGGTTATGAAAATCATCTCTATGGATATCATGAGCACGGGGGTGATTGCCTATTACGTGTTGGTTGCATCCCGAGATGGTTTATTCACACCAATTCTTTCAAACGTCGAAAATAGGGCTTACGCAGATCCGGTGCCCCAGGCAGTGATCTTGACAGCGATTGTGATCGGCTTTTCCATTCAAGCCTTGATGCTAGTGGGTGTTATGAAACTGGCACGGGACAATCCTACCCTGGAAAGCAACCAGATCGAGAAGAATAACACGCCATGAGTACCATTACGATTCCCTGGATTGCCCTACCGCTATTTGTGGGATTCAGCATTTATCTGATCCCCAAACTTGACCGATACCTCGCCCTAGGGGTTGCCATGGTTTCGGTTGAATATGGGACACAGCTATTTTTCACAAAATCGCCATTAAGCCTACAGCTGCTGGATAATTTCGGTGTCACATTACTAGTTGATCAATTAAGCGCCTTTTTTATCTTGACCAATGGGCTGGTAACCGCAGCAGTCATTCTCTACTGTTGGCAAAGTGGTAAAACAGCTTTTTTTTATACCCAAACCATAATCTTACATGGCAGTGTCAATGCCGTATTTATCTGTGCAGATTTGATCAGTTTATACGTAGCATTAGAGGTAATTAGTATTGCTGCGTTTCTGTTGATTGCCTATCCCCGAACCGACCGATCAATTTGGGTAGCCTTGCGCTATCTTTTGATCAGCAATACAGCCATGCTGTTTTATCTGATCGGCGCAATTTTAGTCTATCAGGCCAATCATTCCTTTGCCTTTGAAGGGTTGCGTGGAGCAACTCCAGAAGCTCTTGCCCTGATCTTTCTGGCACTGTTAGTCAAGGGGGGAATATTTGTATCAGGATTGTGGTTACCCTTGACCCACTCCGAATCTGAGAGCCCAGTGTCGGCATTGCTATCGGGAGCTGTGGTCAAAACCGGAGTCTTTCCACTGTTGCGTTTTGCTCTGATTGTGGAGGAACTTGATCCCATCGTCAGGATATTTGGAGTGGGGACAGCGCTTCTGGGAGTAGGCTATGCCGTGTTTGAAAAAGATACCAAGCGTATGCTGGCGTTTCATACCATTTCCCAGTTAGGCTTTATCCTCGCCGCACCAGAAGTAGGGGGCTTTTATGCCCTGACCCACGGCCTGGTGAAAGGGGCGCTCTTTTTAATCGCGGGTATTTTGCCCAGCCGCAACCTCAAGGAACTGCAACATCAGCCGATGAATACCCAAATCTGGATTGCCCTGGCTATAGCTAGCTTCTCAATTTCCGGCTTTCCCTTGTTGTCTGGCTTTGGGGCGAAGGTGTTGACCATGAAGAATCTAGTACCCTGGGAAGTTATCGGTATGAATATTGCTGCCCTAGGAACAGCCATATCCTTTGCGAAATTCATCTTTCTGCCCCATGGGGATAGCAGCCAAGGGCAGGTAAAGGTCGGTTTTTGGTTAGCAATGATACTGTTGCTCGGTGGGCTGATTGCCGTCAATAGTGTGTACTACCAAGCATATAATTTTGCCAATATTATCAAACCCCTGGCAACCATTGCCCTTGGGTGGTTGGCATATTTTTTGATTTTCAAACGATCTGTAATCAAGCTGCCCCGTGTACTTGAAGAATTTGACCATCTCATTGGGATGATGAGTCTGATATTAATCCTACTGTTCTGGATGGTGTTTCCATGATTGGGCATCTAAATCTAATCTTACGACTGGTTATCTGGTTTTTGCTGACTGCTAATCTGAGTCTGCCAAATATCATCATTGGGATTGCGATCGCATTGCTATTACCAGGACGCCCCAAAACCCCAGAAGCCTTAAAGGATTGGCTGCGGGTGCTCGGTGAAGTGATAGTGGCGATTCCCCAGGCATATATTGAGGCATTTGAAATCATGCTCCGTCCCCATAAACACGAAGATGTAATCATGGAAGGAGTCAAACCCCAACGGACTCCTGGGCTAATCTTCCTAGATATATTCTTGATCACCTTCACGCCAAAAACAATTGTTCTAAAATACCACCAAGATGGCAGGTACGAAGTACACCGGGTTAGACGGAGGAAAAAACGATGACGCTGATCCTGATTGCCATGATTCTGGCTCTGCTCATCCCCATTTATGAGGCTTGGCAAGATGATGATATTTGGCAAAAAATGTTGGCATTTGCGAGTATTGCCACCAAGACATCCATCATGATCCTGATGGTATCTGTCTTGCGCGATGATTGGATGATCGGTGTTGTCGGGGTGATCATCCTGAGTGTGGGGAATGCTGGATTAATGTTACTGGCACACGTAATTAAACGAATGAGTGATGTATGATTAATGCACTGAGTTACACTTGCATAGGTGTCGGAATCCTATTCTGGTTTTGGGGAACCTTTCCCCTAATCGGTGAGCGATCAGTATTATTCAAGCTGCATAGTCTTTCAGTGGCAGATACCCTGGGATCGATGAGTATCATCGTCGGGCTGCTGCTGAAGATACCCAGTGAATGGCCGCTGCTGATTCTCGCCATTATCTCCTTGGCGATCTGGAATACAGTGTTGGGATATGTTTTGGCTTACTGTTCCAGTAGTGAGGGTGACCATGATTGATAGCTATATCTATGTGATAACCGCCCTACTGCCTTTGTCGGCCTGCATGCTGGTATTTCAGGTCAATCCATACCATGCTCTGGTGATCCGAGGCATACTGGGAGCGGTGGCGGCTTTGGTCTATGCCATGTTTGGGGCAGCCGATGTGGCTTTGACCGAAGCGTTGGTGGGTACAATGCTAGCCATTACCCTCTATGCGGTTGCGGTGCGTTCATCCTTAACCATGCGTCTTGGAGTGATCCCAGACAGGCCAGTGGAGGCAGATGGAGAGTCTTTAGCAGACAGCAAGACCAAACCGGATTTTGGGGAACTGATGAATGACTTACGCACAATTCTGAACAAACACTATATGCGCCTTGAGTTGGTAACCTACACAGATAGGGAGACCTTGCACCGGGCGCTGTTGGCAAAAGAAGTCCATGGGACCTGTACCGAAGATGAGGGATTGTTCTTTGAGCAGGACCAGAGGGGATTAGCTCCAGGATCTACCCAGAAGGCATCACCACAGGATGAGCAAGACCAGGTAGGGCAAGAGTATGAAACCCTACCTTATCACACCCAGACCAGGGTTCAACGCCTCTATGAGATCATGGAAAGTGAACTTTCATTATCGGCGACAAGCTTGACTTATGTAAATATACCAGAGGCAGGGAAAGATCATTAATGAAATGGATTTACATTGCAGCAGGGATAGCGCTGTACGTCAAATTTATGGTTTTGCCCAATCCGGCGGCAGACTTATCAGATCTCTCTATCGTCGAATCCGTTGTACAAGATACTGGAGTGCCCAATGCCGTTTCGGGTATTATTTTCCGGAATCGGCTCTATGACACCATCTTTGAAGTGGTGGTATTTAGCATCGCGATCATGGGAGCTAAATTTCTACTGGCCGATGAAAAGCCGTTTTGCACGATCTATCAATTTACCGATAAACCATCCATTGTTCTAGCCCGTCTGGGAGCGACGATTGCGGCGTTGGTAGGTATCGAGCTGGCGATTCGGGGGCATCTGAGTCCAGGAGGTGGCTTTGCGGCTGGGGTGGCGGGGGGAACCGCAATCGGTCTGGTTGCCATTACCTCATCATTCCAGTGGATGCAGGCAGTCTACAAGCGCTGGCAAGCTGCTAGGTGGGAGAAGGTTTCAGTTTTGATTTTTATTGTACTAGCGGTTATAACGTTGGTGGGCGTAGAATTACCCCATGGGGAGTTGCAGACACTGGTCAGCGGTATCGTCATCCCCTTACTCAATATCTTGGTTGCAGTAAAAGTTGCCTTGGGTTCGTGGGCAGTTATTTTGGTTTTCATTCATCATCGAGGATTGCTATGATCGATTACAGCGGTTTTCAATTGAGGGAACAGGTAACAGCGGATCTGGGAACAGGGAACAGACAAAAAATCCTGTGTACCTTATAGTTATGAAAAACGCTGTATTGTTACCTATATGGATTCGCCCACACCCATTAAGGCTAAAAATGCTGCTATCGTATCATGTATTTTAATCTAATCAGGTACAAAAATGATGATACCTCAGATAATTCAACTCTAGCATTTTTTAGTCTAATGAGGTGCAAAATATTTTTTAAATCTTATCTGTTCCCTCTTATATCTTCCCTTTTAAAAATTATATCTTCCCTGTTCCCAGATCCGCTGTTCCCAGATCCGCTGTTCCCTGTTCCCTAAAAACCAAAAGTTTGTACCTCAAATAATTAAAAAATGCTATACATATCATCATGGTTAACACAGACACGACCTTAGAAGATACGAGCCTAACAGTAGAAAGTCGAATCTCCCAAGTGACCGTCTACTCCAACCAGGCAAGGGTGACGCGGCGCACTAAGGTCTCATTGACTGGGCAAGAGCAAGAACTGGTAATCCCTCGGCTACCGATGACCATAGAAACGGAGTCAGTGCGAGCAACAGGGAGTGGCACAGGGGCTGTGCGATTATTGGGAGTACGAACAGAAAAAGTCTTTGACTCTGAACCAGTGAGGGAACAAGTTGCTCAATTGAGAGGGCAAATCAAGGAGTTAGAAAAACAAAAACGCGACCTCCAAGACCAGCAGGCGTCAAAGGAGCTGACACGGAATTTTGTGGAGGCTTTGACTGATAAAGCTGTCCAACATTTTTCCCGCAGTCTTGCCCAACAACAGATTGGCTTGCAGGAGACAGGTGAATTTCTGAACTTTCTGGAGCAGCGTCACCATGCAGATGCGATCGCTATCGCTCAACAACAAGAACAACAGCAACAGTTACAAAAGCAATTAAATGCTCTGAAAGCTAAGCTACAACAGTTGAAAACTCCCCGTCCCCAGGAGAGCTTGAGCATTATTGTCACCTTAGCAGCAGAGGGGGCGGTGGATTTTGACCTAGAAGTCTCCTATGTAGTGAATCGTGCCAGTTGGATACCACTTTACGACTTGCGGACCAACAGCAGTAGCGATCGCATAAATCTGAGCTACCTTGCACAAGTCAAACAAAGCACTGGGGAAGATTGGTCCAACGTTAGCCTGACTCTTTCGACGGCTAAGCCTGGACTGGGCACCCTACCCCCTAAGCTGGAACCATGGTACATTCAGGCACTAGACCAACAACCTATCCGAGCTTTGCGAAGGGAAAAGATGAGGGCAATGTCTAGGTCAATGTCAGAATCATCTCCAGATCACGACTATGAGGATGACGCGGAAGCATTTAAAACTCGTAGTGCTCCCCAAGCCATGTTAGCAATGGCAGAAGTTGCTGCCCAAACAGTGGTAGCAGTAGTATCGACAGAAGGAGGTGTGGTTACTTTTGAGTTAGATGGTAACAGCAATATTCCCAGTGATGGTTCCCCTCACAAAGTGACTATTTTCAGTGATGAATATCCTAGTAATCCTGAGTATCTTGCCATTCCTCGGCTAGTTAGCTTCGCCTACCTACAAACTGTTGTTACCAATCCTCTTACCGGTGCAACGTTGTTACCAGGCAAAGCGAATATCTTTCGTGATCAAACCTTTGTTGGTACAACTAAGTTGGAGAATATTGCACCAGGACAAGAATTTAGGCTCAACTTAGGGATAGATGAAGGAGTCAAAATTGAGCGGGATTTAGTTGAGCGTCAAGTTGATAAGAAATTAATTGGCAATCAGCGCCGCACCACTTATGCCTATCGACTGGTAATTACTAATTTGCAAAGTGTGCAAAAGACTTTGGTAGTTAAAGAACAGTTGCCAGTGAGTCGTGATGAAAAAATCAAAGTGCGGCTGAGTCAGACTAATCCCAAAATACAGACCGGTGAGATGGGATTGCTTGAATGGAAACTTAATTTATCACCCCAGGATAAGCAAGAGCTATATTATCAGTTTATCATTGAGCATTCCCCTGAGTTAAAAGTGATTGGTTTGGATATTTAGCTGGGATGATGAGTTGAGGTTTTAAGCCTCTTCGGAACCTGTGATGCTATAGCGTTTATAGGACTCATGAGGTACACATTATTTTTTACCTCTTCCCTGCTCCCTGCTCCGAAGTCCCTGCTCCCTAAAAACCATAAATTTGTACTTCACAAGTAGTATAATTACTATAAATTAACTATCAAAATACCAAAAAAGCAAACTTATTAATTTAATTTTTTTTTAAGTTTTGAAGCAATAATTACCTCTTTTAATTAGTTTAATTTAGTTATTTATCCCCTCGACAAATAGTTTAGCAGAGGGGATAAATAACTAATATAGCGTTTCTCATAGCTATGAGGGACACATTATTTTTTCCCTCTTGCCTCTTGCCTCTTGCCTCTTGCCTGCTCCCTAAAACCTAAAACCTAAAACCTAAAACCTAAAACCTAAAACCTAAAA
>WTKN01000064.1 GCA_011524395.1 Moorena sp. SS36440bin_2 | reverse complement strand
ATTCTACATTCTTAATTCTACATTTCCAATTCTACATTCTTAATTCTTAATTTCAACACTATCCCATCCCTGCTGATTGCAACGCCATTTCCATCAAAATCTGATGAGCCGATTCTTCTTTAACCCCTTGAGCTGGCCGTCGTTGGATATAGGTGCCATCAGGCTGTAAATCCCAAGCTTGACGGTTATCTGCTAACATAATTGCCAGGATTTCTTCCAAATCTTTGGTAATCTCTGGGTCTTCCACTGGTGTCACGGCTTCTACCCGTCGATCCAAATTACGACGCATCCAGTCTGCACTGCCAATATAGACTTCCTCTTGACCCTGATTTTGGAAATAAAAAATCCGTGAGTGTTCTAAAAAACGACCCACGACACTGACCACACGGATATTTTCACTGACTCCTTTAAGGCCAGGACGCAGACCACAAATTCCCCGTACAATCAAGTCAATTTTTACACCAGCTTGTGAGGCGTTGTAGAGGGCGGCAATAATCTTGGGGTCTAGTAGGGAATTCATTTTGGCAACAATACGACCTGTTGCCCCGTTGCGGCAATGTTCAATCTCCCGCTGAATCATTTTGATCATGCGATCGCGTAAACTAAATGGTGCGACCAACAACTTTCGATAAGACTTTTGCCGTGAGTAACCGGTCAAAGAATTAAACAAATCTGTCAAATCTGCTCCTAAATCATCACGGCAACTCAATAGTCCTAAATCAGTATAGAGTTTGGCAGTCTTAGAATTATAATTCCCCGTCCCAATGTGAACATACCGACGAATTTTATCCCCCTCCCGACGCACCACCAGCACAATTTTGGTGTGAGTTTTTAAACCCACCAAACCATAGATTACATGGACTCCAGCCTGTTCTAACTTCCTTGCCCAGACAATATTATTTTCTTCATCAAAACGAGCCTTTAGTTCTATGAGTACCGACACTTGATCACCATTTTCTGCTGCTCTAATCAAGGCATCGATAATGGGTGAATCACCAGATGTGCGATATAGAGTCATTTTGATGGCTAGGACATCTGGATCTTGAGCGGCCTGGGTAATAAAACGCTCTACTGTTGCGCCAAAGGAATGATAAGGATGGTGTACCAGCACATCCCTACTGCGAATCACGCTAAAGATATCTTCCACATTCTCTTCCCCGATCGGAAAGCGCAGGCGTCGGGGCAACACTGGTTCCCACACAGGGTCTTTCAATTCTGGCCGTGGCAATGCCATCAACGACATCAAGTCACCCAGTGCCAACAGACCGTCGAATTCATAGACATCGGTTTCTTCAAGTTCCAGCTCTCGCATCAGGGTTTTCCTGACTAACTTGGAGGTGGTCACAGGAATTTCCATGCGCACGGCAGAACGTCCAAACCGTCGTTTCCGTAGTTCCTCTTCAATCGCTATCAGCAGGTCATCTGCCTCGTACTCCTCTACTGTCAAATCAGCATTGCGGGTAATGCGGAAGGGATGACACTCCTGAATCTTCATCCCTGGAAACAGAGACTCTAAATTATGGGCAATGATTTGTTCGAGAGGAACACCAGTCCAACTAGTGGTTTTTCCATTATGTTGTTGCTGCAATTTTTCTGGGAGGGGAACAAAGCGCTTTAATACTCTAGGAACTTTCACCCGAGCAAACAATTCTGCTCCTGTTTCCGGGTCTTTGACCACTACCGCCAGATTCAGACTGAGATTGGACATGTAAGGAAAGGGATGGCTGGGGTCCACAGCCAGGGGAGTCAGAACTGGAAAAATTTGCTCAGAATAGTAGTTTTCCAGGTAATTCCGCTGTTTCTGGTTCAAGTCCACGTAGTCGAGAATGTAAATCCCTGCTTTGGCTAACAGGGGTCGCAGTTCCTGCTCACAGTGTTGATGCTGTTGAGTTACCATCGGTAACAGCCGGACTCTGATGGCATCGAGTTGTTCACTAGGTGTCCGACCATCGGCTGTCCGTTTACTAACTTGTGCTTCCACCTGTTGTTTTAAACCAGCCACCCGCACCATAAAGAATTCATCCAGGTTAGAGCTAAAGATGGCCATGAACTTCAGACGCTCTAACAGAGGCGTTCGGGGGTCCGTTGCTTCATGTAATACTCGGTTATTGAACTCCAACCAGCTCAGTTCTCGATTGAAGTAATAGTCAGGGTCACTCAGATTAAGCTCAATGGTGTTCTGTTCTGTGGTCTGTTCAAATTCAGGCGTATTATTTTTAAATTGAAAATGGATATTTTCAACTTCAGACTTATTCTTTTTAGCTTTACCCATCATCCTCAGAGTTAACCCACTTGATCAGGCTCTTTTATGGCAACGATAGAATAGTCACTGAGATTCTACCGTTAAACGAACCTCAAGGATTAAACACTTCGTCTTCTCTACCTACCCACCACTGACCTAAATTCATCAAATCCTGGTGAATATCTTCTAGTTCTCTGATATAAGCTTCCGATGATAGGGTGGCACGGCGCTCCTGAAGCTTCTTCAGACGCAGTTGCACGAGTAACCAGGGTTTGGAGATGCCGTCAGTAGCTTCTATATATTGTGCTAACTCTTTACTATTCATGACTTTAAGTTGGAGTTTATCTAATTTTTTAATTAAGGTAACACGTAATGTTAATAACTGTAAAATTATTTTTATTTAGGATAGTTATATGGTAAAATTTAATACTTTTCAAACTCAGTGAAGTCAGTTCTATGCTCCAAAAGAGCCGCTACGCGATTGGCCGTAGGCCAAGCTAGGCGAACGCAAAACTCTATAAGATCTCCCCATCTCCCCATCTCCCCATCTCCCCATCTCCCCATCTCCCGACTCCCGATTCCCGATTCCCGACTCCCGATTCCCGATTCCCG
>WTKN01000148.1 GCA_011524395.1 Moorena sp. SS36440bin_2 | reverse complement strand
GGAGATGTGTATAAGAGACAGGCTCCCTGCTCCCTGCTCCCTGCTCCCTAAAAACCATAAATTTGTACCTCACAATTCATAGAATTGCTATAAGCCAATGACTCAACTTGAGCTATTTAATACTGCCTCTCTAACCAGTCATAAAAAAGTCATAAATGTAGCTAGTGTGCCGCAACGTAGCCCATTTCGCTATGCTGGTGGTAAAACTTGGCTAATACCCCAAATTCGCCAATGGTTATATAATAAAGGTGGTACAGATAAGGAACTTTTTGAACCTTTTTCTGGTGGAGCTATAGTCAGTCTTACTGCTGCTTTCGAGAATTTAGTAGGTAGAGTGACTATGGTAGAAAAAGATGAAGGGGTTGCTGCTGTGTGGCAGGTCATTTTAGGTGGTGGTGCTGAATGGCTAGCGGAAACTATTGTCAATTTTAATCTAACTCCAAAGAGTGCTAAGCAAGCTATTGATTCTGCAAATGAATCTCTTGAATCTCTCGCTTTCGCAACAGTAGTTAAAAATCGCGTTAATCGTGGTGGAATTCTGGCTGATGGTGCTAGTTTTATGAAAAAAGGGGAAAATGGCAAAGGAATCACGTCACGCTGGTATCCTGAAACCCTGAAAAAGCGCATACTTTCTATTGATAAAATCAAGACAAAAATTAAATTTATTGCTGGGGATGGGTTTGAGGTTTGTGAGCAAAATTATCACCGCAATGATGCTATTTATTTTATTGATCCACCTTATCTAAAAGCTGGGCGCAGGCTCTATCGATATTCAGCAGTTGATCATGAAGCTCTATTTAAACTTGCTAGCAAATTAGAAGGCGATTTTCTGATGAGCTATGATAATACAGAAGAAACAAGGGATTTAGCAAGTTGCTATGAATTTGCTACACAACCTATTGCGATGAAAAACACTCACCATGCCAAGAAGACAGAATTATTGATTACCCGAAATTTCGATTGGTTTTTAGATTAGTTATTCAGCTATCAGCCATTGGCGGTAGCTTCTTTCAATACAATTTGATACTCAGCTCTGAGTTCAGCACGATTGGTCTTAATGTAGGCCAGAGCAGCATTAATTTGTTCATCGGTAAAGTTGAATCGTCGAGCATTACGCATTGGAGTTAGGTTGCTCCGATTCCAACAGTTGAGCGAGTTGATTAGCGGCTTGATGAGAGTTAAGGGGCGACCAAACTGGATAGGTAGCTCCTGGTTCTAAGGTAGGTTCCTCTTCCCTAGCTAGCTCTGCTACCAAAAACTGGATAACTTTTAGTTTGTCTGCACGATTTAAACTTCTCAGAGTAGGAAATAACTCTAATACTGTCATAGGACGAGAAATGCTTAAGTTCTTCAATTCTCTCACACTCCTTTAGTCCGTCACGCTTCGCGAACGGTCACGCTTCGCGATGAAGCTTCGCTTCCGCTAAAAGCGATTGGCCTCTGGCCACGCTTCGCGAACCCATGAGTTGATTGCTGCTGAGCAAAACGATTGGGCTTTGCCTTGCGATAGTCGAACTGGTACTCACAGAGCATCTCATCATCAAAGTTTGGTGATTCACTCAAAGGTGTTTTGTTCATAACTCCGATCCTAAAAGTCGTCCTTCAATTGGCTCATATTCATCTTCCAACAGCCAAGTTTGGGTTTCATCATAGGTTGCTCCAGCAAACACAACCTTGTAATTCTCAGCAGGATCATACACACGACAACTACCTGATGTATTACCCAGTAACAGCAGGATGTAAGGAGGAGATAGCATTGGGTCAATCCAAACTTCAACGAAATCCCACTCACTATTGGCTGGGTCGAGTACGGGGGATAACATGGTATCGGTTTTTTCCATCAATCTTCACCTCTCCATAAAACAACGGAGTACTTGGTCTACCATCAGGGCTGATTCTGTAACCAATTGAATCAGCGAAGAACAAACCGTAACGCTCATATCCTCGAATGACTCCGGTAAACTCTCCTCTCTCTATAATGGCTTGAGCAACTCTTTCCATTGTGGCTTGATTGTTAAAAACATGAGCCGATCTGCCTCGTCTGAGTAACCGCTCTACTTGTGGTGTACCAGGTAGATGCTTGGCAATGTGTCTAGAATCCAGAAAAATCTCACGATCTATGCCACTCATACACTAGAAAGATCGAGTTTTTTGACCATACCAAATTTATTCCATCGATCGAGACTATAAAACATACCGATCCCGTGGCATTTTGGCCAAGGTAAATAAGCATTCAGCTTTGGCTGACGGCTGACCGCTGACAGCTTACGGCTGACGGCTGACCACTAACCACTGACCAAATCAGCTCACCTTAAAATCAGAAATCGTCTCAATCCACACCCTAGCCCCACAATGTAATGGATCATCAGGACGATACATCACCCGACAGGGGCCATTGACCTCTACCGTATGACCGTAAATATTTTTAGAACCCCGTTTGACCGTTATCACAGGGTTGCGCTCGCCGCTCTTGAGATTTTGGCGAATTACCCTTTGATTAACGTGAATCACAGCCTTAGTGTACTCCGTGCGCTTTGACCAATTCCGCTTCGGTCCACGAGTACCAGGGGTGACCACCGGCATACCGTCAAACAGAGGAATCACCCAAGTTCTACCCACCTTATAAGCCCCCTTAACTCTGCCCTTGCTCAGCAGAAAACGGACGCGAGTGGCAGAAACACCTAGTAATTCAGCAGCTTGGGCGGTAGAAATCATCATGGCAGTAAAACCATTGCTTTAACGATACTGTTATATTAACACAAGTTCTCTGAAGATGCAAAGAGTGTCAAAAACTATTGCAGCGATGCAGCGCGGTCTTGGGGGTTCCCCCGGAGACGAAACCTGATTACGTTGAGCCTTT
>WTKN01000379.1 GCA_011524395.1 Moorena sp. SS36440bin_2 | reverse complement strand
GTCAGAAGTCAGAAGTCAGAAGTCAGAAGTCAGAAGTCAGAAGTCAAACTCTTGCGCTTACTTAGGTTTGAGACTTTTGTCATGTCCGCGCCTGCCCTGGCGAGTGCTATACATCCAATTTTCTTCCCTGCTCCCAGATCCGCTGTTCCCTGTTCCCAGATCCGCTGTTCCCTGTTCCCTAAATCAATGATTAGACTACAATAAAGATGCTGTATACATAAACTGTTGCTCTCCCTTTTTCAGAAAATACTGCCGATACAATTCACAAGCTGCGATCGCTTGAGCACCTGAAAGTTTAATCAAGCCCATACTGCTTAACTTGTGAGTTAGGATTGGGTCTAAGGGCACAGGTTCAGTGGCCTTGAGAACCGTATCAAAAGCTTGTGCTAATTCCGGCTGTTTTGCCAATGTTGCCCAATGACGCTGCAAGTGATGAGCATAAATTCCAGTGGCAGTGGGAGCACGTTCTAGCAGTTGGGACAGAGTTATTTCCTTGCGACTAAGATGATAGAGCGTTAAGTTTACCAGTGCCGGATGTCCCCCCAGCATTACCATTAATTGTCTAGCTTCTTCGGGACCTATCCAGTCGAGTCTGTAGCGTTGGGCTAACTGCTGCACTTCGTCCTGGCTGAAGTTGTTTAACTGAACCGGCAGCCCCACATTGAAAGGAGACTGGTTAAGCTCCAGGGGAACGTAAATTTCCGTGGAGTGAACCACTACCAGGCGAAGCTTTTGCCAGATGGGCAGTCTTTTCCCTTCTTCGTACCAAGAACGCAAAAGAGGTAAAAAATCCTTCGCGACTTGGGGATGCTCGAAAATCTGGCTCACCTCATCCAATGCCAAGATTAGGGGAGTATCAATTAACTCTAGTAGATAGTCTTGGAAGTAGAGGGTGCAGCTAATCTTACTGCCCAGGTCTTCATCCCAATACTCATCTAGCATCGGTTTACGATGAAGCTGGTGAGCAATGTTGGCACACAGCCAGCGCAAAAATTGATTCAAATTGCTCAAAATTCCCTGCTCGACCTGCTCTAGGTTCAAGCTGACAGTATGGTAGCCCAGGCGGTTGCCATGGTCAAGAATCCTGAGCAGCAGTGACGTTTTGCCCATTTCTCTGGGAGCTTTAATCCTGATTAACGCTCCCGGTTTCTTGATTTCTTGATAAACTTGCTCCTCAAGGGAAGAACGTTCTAGGTAAAAGGGAGAGTCGAGAGGGACTGAGCCACTAGGGTAGCTTGGTAGTATCTCATAGGTTTCATTGGCGGGATTTTCCGCCAGATATTGCTTGACCAGATCTTGCGTCAAAAGTTTTGTCTCTGGGTCTGGTTGGGCGGTGGCATAAGACTCCAGCAACACCCGACAGTTTTTCTTGCTTACCCGCTGGCCAATCATCTCCGAGAGTCGCTGATACAAATCTGGAGCAACGACAGTGGTAAGGTAGCCTGAACTATAACCTGCTTCGAGGGCAATTTGGTTATAAGTTCTATACTGCCAAACCCCACGCAGCATAATTACTTCTATGGAATTAAGGGGTCGATGTTGCTTCTGTTTTAGTTGACGGTCAACAATTTCTAGGATACGATCAATATTCATGTAAAAGGTCACCGAAATTTATCAACAAGCACCTTTTAAGTGCTCGAGCAAACGTGACACACCGAAACGTAGCCTAAAGGTTTGGCCTTACTTTTTTGAGAATTAAAAGCTATAGTGTTCATTGAATTTAAAAAACACTATAGGACTATAGGAATCAGCAAATTATATGGGTTTACCCTGAATGATCCACCAATTTTAGAGCTGATAACTGGGCAATGGCACCCCAGTTAACCAGCAGTTAACCCTAGGATGTTTACTAGTATTAATAACTAGTTATTTCCTACAATACCTAGTCTTGGTAATGAGTCTTGGTGGGGCTCAATAATATCCATAAATAAAAATTACCGACTAGAGAGTTACCCTTGATTCAGCAGCTTTATTACTAAAGTTTTTTAGTAATAAAGTAGTTTAAATCCAAAACTATTCGGCGACTTTCCAGAAATACAAGCAATATGATGCAAGTATGATGCCAGAATTTTAACCCGCTCAGGTAGTTTAATAAAACTAAGGCGGTAATGGTACCTGTCTATTAAAGGGATAATAGCACTCCTCTCGGTGGAACGGACATCTTGCCGGTGGAACGGGCATCTTGCCCGTTTCTGGCGAGTAGGGAGCTTACCGAGATTCCAGGCATTAAAGGCTTACTTTTCTCCTTTCATTGATTATCATAAGCACCTACATATAATTAATTACCTACTCCCAATCTCTGTAACCCCTACATTGTAAGGCTTTGAGTTTTGAAAAATGTTTAATTAATGTTGTGCAACTGCTTAACTGTGATTGATAATACCATATATAATCCTAAGCTTATTATTAAATATTGTTAACTATTTTTCTGGCTGGGACCTCCTGAAATGGGAGTTTTATCATAGGAGATAATACCAGATAATAGGTAACATAGGGGCGTTTAACCTGTAAAAAAATTATTTGGTTTTTATAAACGCCATTTACCGCTTGTGTTGACTCCCCACTTTCGACTGTATATAGGGTTTCTATTTGAGATGTAAAGGTATAGGGTCTTTTTTGATTGGGTCATAAAAATTTGAATCTATTGCCCCTCTTGCGTTTCGCCTGTTGTCTCTTGCCTTTTTGAGCAATAATTTTGTTTACAACCTATATAAAAACCCTAGAGATTAGTTTTTACATGAGTTTTTACATGAGTTGGCTCTACCGTACTTGTGGTAATAAGTAAAAGTTATTTGATGGTGAAACCCTTTCTCCACAAGAATTTCACCATGATGCCATTAGAATTTATGTAGTTTATTATACATTTTTCCCATAAACCCCATAGAGCCATGAGTTTTTACATGAGTTTTTACATGAGTTTTTACATGAGTTTTTACATGAGTTTTATGAGATTAAGAGACTAAAAGCAGAACTACTATCAAATGGTGATCGGGTAATCCAGGTCAAAAATGTCGAGTACAAATCAGCCCTGGACTCCCGTGGAGAGGATACACCATTGTGTTGATCAATCAATTATGATGTCAGATATTCAATTAGAAGCCACTTCTACTGCATTGGGCCAATCCCATCACGTTTCACAGAAAGAGTTTTGGCAGCAATGGCAGCAATATCAAGACTATCTCTATCATCGCTGTCTCAGGTGGATGGGTGGAAACCCTACCGATGCTGAGGATGCCCTGAGTCGGGCGATGCTCAAAGCATGGGAGAAGGTGCAAAAATTTGGGCGGAAAATCGCTAATTTTAAGGCTTGGCTGACAAAGCTGACTCATAACCTCTGCGTGGATATTCATCGAGAACATTGTCGCAGCGCCAACCAGGTTGAGGATATAGAAGGGATTCCAGAGGAAAAAGGAATGGTTTATTCTGACGATACCCCAGAAAAAGCTTTGGAGACAGACGAGAAAAAGATTGCTATCCGCAGTGCCATTGATAAGTTACCCCCTCGGCTGCACCAGACCTTTATTCTGCATTTTTATCAAGAACTGTCTTATCGAGAAATAGCCCAACAGCAAGAGATTTCTTACCAGAATGTCTGTAAGCGCATCTCCCAGGCGCGGGCCATTCTGCGAGAGGAATTGAGGGAATATTTTATCGGCGAGGATGAAACTGATAAGGAATTATCGGTTACACCAACTAATCAGGCAACAGAGTCGGGAATTGGGGAAAAGTCCCAGGGGAATGGGGAAGTTGAAGCGATTGTGGACGAGACGGTGACATCATCTGTTGCGGTGGAGGAACTGGATAGTGGTGTTGGTGAGGAAGTGCTATTGGTGCAGCACTCTGAGTCGGTTCCTGTTGCAGCTACTTCTGAGGAAAAGTTAGAAGTCAACAATGAGGCGTTGCTGAGGGGCGGGATAAATATCAGTGGGGTGGGCATCTTGCCTGCCCGGAAATTGAAACAGGCAAGATGCCTGTTCCACCAAGATGCCCGTTCCACAGCCAGATGGCCACCCCACCAAGATGGCCACCCCAAAAAACTATCAAAATCATCCCGCATTTATCGAACGCCATAGCGGGTTTATCTTTTTTGATCACAATTTGCTCAAATTTCCATCCGGTAAAGCTTACAGGCCTTTTTGTCACCCCCTCAGACCTTGTGGCTGACGGCTGACGACTGAGGGCTGAATGCTTATGTTCGCGTAGCGGCTCAATACTCGCCCATCGCTTTTCTTATTTGTAGAATGCGATCGCTTTTTTTAACAATGGCTAAACGCTTTTCTGCGTATGGTTTTCAGCCGATTAACATTTGCCTTCCTATATACCTCCCCCATCCCGAAAAATGTCCTGAGTATTTATACTCAGGACATTTTTATCTGAAATTATTTCTAGTTTAGTGAGGTGCAGCTGGTACAAAAGAATCCCCAGCCGCAGCAGCCGGGGGACAAGCGCTAAAGTATTGGTTTACTGACTGATGCCTAAAGTAGCATCAGAGGTAATGGGCTGTAGGAGTGTGGATTCTGAAACACTTGATTTTCGGGGGGTTTTGGAGCGAAATGACCTCTATATTTATACCTGTAATGTTGTATGCATTAAATTATATTTTTTTCAGTTACCATTTATACTAATTTGGTATTATATGAGGTTTTACATGAGATTTATGAGGTTTTACATGAGATTTAAGCAGGTGCACAAAATTAATTACACATTTTCCAAAACTCAAAGCCTTACGATGTAAGGGGTACAGAGATTGGTAGTAGGAAATTAATTTTGTTTAGGTGCTTATGAGGTTTTACATGAGATTTATGAGATTTATGAGGTTTTACATGAGATTTATGAGGTTTTACATGAGGTTTTACATGAGGTTTTACATGAGGTTTTATATGAGGTTTATGAGGTTTTATAAGGTTTTTTTCGGCTATAAATTGAAAAGGTAAATAATTAGTACTCTGAGGTACTTTACTAATGTCAAAAATAAAGCAGTGGTTATCCACCTTTCTGACCGTTTGTTTAACTCTTACTCTCAGTCTGTCTTTGATTGCAGTACCCCCTGCATTTGCGGGGACGGAATTTACTGTATATGGAGAGGACATGACGGATATTCCGGTGATAATGGATCTTAATCATCCTGATACCGAATGTGAAACAGGCAGTGATAACGTTGAACAGCTAATAATGCCTTATAGTCTATCCGATCCAGCACATATTGGTATGAGAACTTTTTGTAACGATCTTACAAGGGGTATTTCCTGGATAGATGTCGAATCCTATGAAGAGGGTCAAGCCACACTTAAATTATATCAACATGAAGATTGTGGATTGCAGAATGTGAAACCTACTTCAAATTTTTATCCCTCTGCGATTCCAGTACGTGGATGTACTATTCAATTTGATTCATTTTAGAGTAGAACTAAACCAGGTTTACTAAGACTAAATTCAAAATAGTCAAAATCCTTATCTAGACTTGACTTGAGGATTTTGGTAAGTAACTTTAAGCTACCTATAAGAGGTAGCTTTTATTTTTACAATCTGAATCTAATACCAAATCCTGTTCCCATATCCCCCTTATCTGCATAGCCCTAGATTTCTGGCATAAACTGGCATAAAAAGATTTGGTCGATTTTTATAAAGGGGTTTTGATAACGGGATTTGGTATGACTCAGTAACTCTAGCTCCAATTCAAAAGCCCATTGAACTTAAACTATGCAGCAGTAAGAGTCAGTAGCAAGCATTAAAATCGATAGCTAGTTACTAGAGTCTCTAAACTGTGTAGTAGGTAATAGTCAAAGTAAGGGAGGTTATAATAACCTCCCTCTCTATGTTAAAAAAATAGCGTTGCTGTTCCCAGGAATGGTAGTGCGATCGCTTTTAGCGTGGCCTACGGCCAATCGCGAAGCGTAGCCCTTTGGGCTAATCGCCGTACTTGTAGTGGCGTGGCACAGCTAAAATAGTGCAATAGCTTTTTGCGCTAAACCCTTGTTAAAAGTAGATTATGGTATTTTTCTAAAGCAACATTTAAGGTGTGCCACGCCAGTAGGGTGCGTTAACAAAGTGTAACGCACCTTTTTAAATTATCAGTAATGGAATGGCTGATCCTAGGATTAATACTCCCATGGTAAACTATTCAACTAGTCGATTTTCATTGATGTTGATCGGCTGAATCATAGAAAGCCACCAACAAGCCTGTATCCACCAAAATAGCGGGATAATAGCTCATACTTCTCGTTGATGACTTGCCCGTATCCGAGAAGCAATAATCTCTCTACAAATACCGGGATAAACGCAACCTAAATCCAGGCAATAGATTCTCACCAGATAATTCCGTGGGAAGGTTTCGCACCACTACCTCTTGCCCTTGACAATAAATTTCCACTTGCTGCTGTTGGGGATTAATCAACCATCCCAACTGTACCCCTACATCCCTATATTCCGCCATCTTAGAACGCAGCATTTCCAAATCATCCGTTGCTGACCTTAACTCAATCACAAAATCCGGTACAATCGGGGGAAACTTGCGTCTTTGTTCTGGGGTAAGGGCTTCCCAACGTTCCCTTTGAATCCAAGCGCAATCTGGAGAACGATTTGCGCCATTGGGCAACTTAAATACAGTGGAGGAACTGAAAGTATAACCGAGACCAGTTTGCCGATTCCAAATTCCCAAATCGATAATTAAATCTGCTTCTCGATTGCCGCTCTCACCGCCAACAGGTGGCATGATGATTAATTCTCCCTTGGCCGTTCGTTCAAACTGTAACTCGCGGTTATTTTGACATAGCTGATAGAACTGTTCTTCCGTCAGCTCAATGGTGTCTAAATTTAATGCCAAAGGAGTCATAAGGGCGTTTTTATCTGGGTTTTAAAGACACGTATTGCAGAAATAGGCAATAGGCAAAAGGCAATAGGCAATAGGGAAAAGATATCCGGAGTTTATTGGACAAGAAAAAAAGACTTCCTAGGTTTACCTCTCCTACAGGAAACGCTATAGTCGTCAAGTTTCTCCTATAGCACCATCATACAGCAATCGAGAATAAGGGATGGGCGCGCATTGAGCCGCTACGCGATGAAGCGAAGCTTCCGCTAAAAGCGATCGCACTCGAGAATTGATGACCAACTCGACATCCCCAATCCCTCACCCCCGGCAGGCGGAGACTATTTAGTGCCGGTGCCAATAGAGACTGTCTTAAAAGCTGCCCTTTACCTGGGGATAAGTGAGCCAGGGATTACATCACTCCAACTGACCCATACTCTACAATTAGAATAGGAAGTTCTTGAGGAAGAAAGCCAATGACATGGCAAGAATTGCAAAACCAAGCATTGCAATTACCAATAAGCCTACTAGGCGCGTTTAGTCCAGTCCCTTTTGGCCTCAATTGAACAAGAAACCCTATCATCTAGGTCTTATAGCTCAAGTTCAACACCAATGACTGGTCTTGATCCTTGGACTCAAAGCCTACTTGGTGTGGTTGAGCTAACTCCAGAGGATTCCAAAGAGTCCTACATCGATTATCTTGAGGCAAAATACAAGTGAGACGGGTGTTGTTTGATAGCGACCCCGTGGAAAGGGAATCCTCGTGTCAATATTCAAAAGGGAAAGAGTGGAAAGGCTAAAGTTTATCAAGTTCGTCAAGTCTTAGAGGCTATTGAGAAGTTGGAGGACAGTAATGAAAGTTAATCACCAACACTACACTTATAGCATTACATGGTCAAAAGAAGACGGGGAGTTTGTGGGATTGTGTGCAGAATTTCCCAGTCTATCTCACCTTGACACATCTCTGGTAGCTGCCTTAGAAGGGATTAGTAATTTAGTCGCAGAAGTCCTCGAAGATATGGAAACCTCTGGAGAACCTATTCCACAACCTCTTGCCGAGAAAAAATATAGCGGTAAATTTCAAATACGAATTCCACCGGAGCAACATCGTTCATTGGCAATAAAAGCCGCTGAGTCTGGAGTAAGTCTTAACCGTTACATAAGTTTGAAGCTATGTAGCTAGGGATTCGAGCATCATATTGAAGAGATGAAAAAAACTAGAGGAAGAGTATCACGGAATAGACTTAACAGAAGAGACTACTGTCGATACTCTAGATTGCTTTGAAGAAGAAGAATTGTACTACGACGGTTATTTAGACGAATAAATAACTTGGTTTTAAGTCACCAGCTTGACCTAGCCTATGAATGGTTGCCATTTAATCAGCTTTCCAAACTTTTATGATAATCTAAGTTAAGAAATAGAAGTATATTACCAATGGTAATCCCGATTACAATAAATTGGGGTAAAATTACTGAAAGTAAATCACCCCAAAAATTTTTCATAAAAGGAATACTAGTTAAGACACTATTCAAGATAAATTGTAAGGCTAAAGAAATCAATCCACCTAGAAAAATGAAGAATAATACTTTCCACCAATTCCCTTCAACTCGTGAGCGACTGTAATTGAAAGCGTCTTTTCCCTTTTGCTCTCGGAGAATAAAAGCCAGCCCATAGTATTGATTATTTACCGTATAAACTATACCTGGGATTATCAGTAGCATAAATCGGATAAAATAGTTAATACTAAATATCAAACATAGCCCAACTAGAGGAAGTAAATTGGAAACTATTTTTTGGACTGCACTCTGATAACTGGTATCTCTTCCATGAAGATAATTTTCTGTAATCAGGGCTAGGGCTATATAGTAAATGAAACCTACTAAAGCTACAACAATCGAAAAAACTATAAAAAAGGCCAGAAATAATCCTGAAGGGTTAGTTTGATTTTCAGGGTTCAACGCTGATAAAATGATCAGCAAAGGCAAATAGATTGTACAAAACAACAGTAGGATAGGCTTCACGTTTTTTAGATAAACATCAAACCCCATTGAAATTAATTCGATGAATCCAAGTTTTCGGCTTTGAAGTTCAGATAGACTACTCATGATGACGGCTCCATCAACGGGTATTTATATAGTAGTTATCTAAGTAAGCTGTCAGCTATAAGCTATGGATGGCTAGCAGGAACGCCATTGGCATAGCTAGAAGAACATAGGTTGGGAGTGTCAAGCCAACAGCCATCCCATATACCTCAATGTGACGCTCTATAGTTAGTTGTCCTAGCAGTTTCGCCGACAGTTTTATTAATATAATTAATTGTAGTTATAAATTATAGTTATAGCTGTTCTCATAGTAATGAGGTAAACAGGATTTTTTCCCACTCCCGACTCCTGTTCCCCTCCTGGGAGGGGTTAGGGGTGGGTTCCGACTCCCGACTCTCTCGGTGCGCTTTCCTTGTCTTGATGCAGTCGCTGGGGGAACGGCAATAGCGAGTGGGGGAAACCCCCGCAGGTCGGCGCTGCCTCCCCAAGACCGCGCAACCCTACGACTGTCTACCTCACCTATTTGAGAAATGCTAGCTCATACCGGTGGTCGGCACACCACTCCCAGACCAAACCCATGCCAATCCTCTAGTCCAATGGCATCAGCTGCTTCTTGATTGACCTTTGTAGGTTTCTGCTGAACACTTAACTTTCTAAACTTGATATAAGCCAACAATTAACAGCCGACAACCAAAGAGAGGTCTTCTGTCTGATGGAGTTATACAAACCTGGGCTTGTCCCTGACGATCCCTTAAGAAAAAGAAAACGGTTTAACCAAGCCTCCCTAGGTTTAGTCTCTACTCTAAGTTTTCCAGTGATTGTTAGTACTGCTGACGCCATGCTCAAGTCAGCAGAAGTTACCCTTGTGGGTTATGAAAAAACTGGTAGTGGTCACTGCACTGCCATTGTGCGGGGAGCGATCGCTGAGGTGAGAATTGCGGTCGAATCGGGTAAGGATTATGCTCAACGAGAGGGTGAGTTGCTGTCTTCGACAATCATTGCGCGACCACTTCCGAACCTGGAAGTGATATTTCCCATCGGTGTTCACCTACTCGATCAAGTTAATCAAAATCATCGTAGTCGGGTCAGTAATCATGCCCTAGGTCTTTTAGAAACCAGGGGATTGCCAGCAATGGTTGGGGCCTCGGATGCCATGCTCAAAGCTGCCAATGTACAGCTTACTGCCTACGAAACCATTGGGGCGGGTTTATGTACTGCTATTATTCGGGGTCGTGTGGCAGATGTAGCAGTTGCTTTACAAGTTGGAATGGCTGAAGCCCAGCGTATTGGTGAACTAACCGCTGTGACAGTGATTCCTAGACCTCTTGAAGATTTAGAGAAAAGCTTGCCCATAGCGAGTTGCCTGATCGAGGAGCAACCACAACCGTTGAGAATACCAGTTAATGTAAAGGAAGCAGAAAAAGAACTTGTAGAACTACCAGATTTAAGAAACTTACCCATACGTACCAAAGATTGATAATAGCTACCATGGAAAAAAGTCCACCATGAACACTATGAAATTTTCTTTTCCCCATTCCCCATTCCATACTCCTGACTTTAAAGACTGTCAAAGACTAAGATCTATATCCTTATAGGAGTAATATCATTGAAGCAAGCCACATTGCATCAGTTAAGGGTCTTTGAAGCAGTCGCTCGGCACCACAGCTTTACACGAGCTGCAGAGGAACTGTTTCTCACCCAACCCACTGTCTCTATGCAGGTGAAGCAGCTAACCAAAGTTGTTGGTATGCCTCTGTTTGACCAGGTAGGTAAGCGAATCTACCTGACCCAGGTTGGTGAGGAACTAGTTAAAACCTGCCGCGATATCTTTGAGAATTTAGACCAGTTTGAGATGAAAGTGGCAGATCTCAAAGGTTTAAAACAGGGGCGTCTGCGCTTAGCAGTGATTACAACTGCCAAATATTTTATTCCTCGTTTACTAGGTCCGTTCTGCCAGCGTTATCCAGGCATTGATATTTCTCTGCAAGTCACCAACCACGAATACATCCTTGGTCGTCTCAGTGAGAATCTAGATGACTTATACATTATGAGTCAGCTTCCAGAAAACCAGGAGATCTGCTATAAACCAGTGCAAGAAAACCCGCTGGTTGTGATCGCACGGTTCGATCATCCTCTAGCTCAGGAAAAAAATATCTCCCTTAAACGTATAGCTCAAGAAACCTTTATTATGAGGGAGCCTGGTTCAGGAACACGCAAAGCTGTACAAAAACTATTCGATCACCACCAGATTTCCCCAAAGGTGCGGCTGGATTTGGGGAGTAATGAGGCAATTAAGCAAGCGATCGCAGGGGGTTTAGGAATTTCTATATTATCTCGTCATACCTTAGTTATGGAAGGGGTTAACTCTGAGCTGGTGGTTTTGGATGTAGAACACTTTCCCATCGAGCGTTACTGGTATGCGGTCTATCCACGTAGCAAACAACTATCCATTGTTGCTGGTACTTTTCTAAATTATCTATTGGGTTCAGAGCCACTGATTTGCCAAAAATAACATTGCTCAATAGCGCTAGCAAACCAGCTGTATCCTCCTTTTGAGGGAACAGCTGGCTATTGTGCTTTTTTGCAAAGCTACTATTGCTCAATTAGTTGACGCGGCATTTATTAAGATTTATTCAAATAATTTTGAGCTTGTTTGAGAGCGATCGCACCAACATTGTAAACTACCCAGCCTAGTGCTAGGACTAAAGGCGATAATACTATTAATAGACGTAAATCCATGGTTAAGCGTGTCCTCCCTATAATGCTTGAAGTTTTTTTATCCTCCCACCCTTAGAAGAAGTGGGGTTGTTTGTTCAACACGTTGCTGTGACTCAGTAGAATCACTCCTACCAAGCTAGAGGGGTAACCTCCCTCAGCTTGTCTGCCCTGTACCGGAAGGTACGTAGTTGTTTATATATATAGTCGCACCTATGAGTCAATTTTTTTTAGTTAATTTTTCAGTAACCTGATCACCCATTTGTTCAAGACGTTGCACACTTCTTGGGGAAAACTTTACTAAAGTTAATCAAAGTTACCCACACTTTACTACTTGGTAAGGAATGGCTAAAAAGCGATGCAGGGCTTTTGTTATAGTATTATTCTCAATTATTGTCCACTGTTGCCTGATCGAACGTTCCCTGTTCCGGGTTACCGGCAACGGCAGCGAAGTGTTATTTTACACTAAATCCTAAATCTGTGCCACTACCAGCATGAACTAGAGCCAATTTTTCATAGTGCCGTGCATGTTCAATCAGTTCAGCTGCTTGAGCCTCCGAAACATCCCGTAATTTTTTGGCAGGGACACCGACTACTAGGGAAAGGGGAGGAACGTTTTTACTAACCACAGCTCCAGCGCCCACGATACTACCATGACCGACACGAACCCCATCGAGTACCACTGCTCCAATACCAATCAAGCTACCCTGTTCAATATATGCTGAATGAATGACAGCGCGATGACCAACAGTGACATGGTCTTCTAAAACTGTTGGCTTGCCGGGATCTCCGTGTAAAATTGCGCCATCTTGAATATTAGTGCGATCGCCAATCTCGATGCGCTCCACATCACCTCTAACTACAGCAGCATACCAAATGCTAACTCCTGCAGCTACGGACACCTGACCCATAACTACAGCATTAGGGGCTACAAAGGCAGCAAGAGAAAGATCTGGGGGAGGCCAAAAAGATGTCAGTATTGGGGTTTGAGGTAGGTGATGATCCACAATTAATCAGAATAGGGAGATAATGGTAATTAATACCTTAGGTTTTACAGGACTGCTCCAGGCTTTCATCCCCGTGTTTTTAAACCGGGTCAGAAGTTACCGCAAAAATAAGGCAGCCTTTATGGTTGGTCGGCTATGGGTAAAAGGGTTAAAACTTTATGATTAAGGCTGCCTTATTTTAAGGTTTCGTCTCCGGGATGAAAGCCTGGTAGCGACTAAAGTCGCCTAGATGCAATTTCATTGAAAAGGTTGATACTTTCCTAGCGCTAGAGTATCATTTAGATATGGGTACAGGCTGAAAATCCGAGGCTGAGCCGGGAGAGAGACCCGTAACTTATTGACCTTAAAGTAGAAATGCCCGGAGGGCAGGGAAAATCCTCCTTTCTTGATGCAGTCGCTCATGGGGGAAACCCCCAAGACCGCGCTGCATCGCTAAAAACCCAATCATCAACCAACAATTGGTGTGTGAACCCAGCAAGATCACAATTTGAAAAAGAAATGGTACGGCGGGGCACGCCGGAACCAGGTGAAACAGAAAAGCAACGGACTTTATAAGGCACTTTTCAAAAAGTAACTAAACGCCTAAGGAGACTAGCCCGCTGGGTCTTTCGTGAACTGACTAGAATCTTGGTCTTGACGGGATAATGGTTTAGATATTGCCATTTGGACACGGAGGTTTAAGGCCGGTCGCAGATCTAGGAATCCCCGTCTTTTTAAAGCGGGGAGTGTCAAATAGGTTTTACAGTGGGGTCACTGAGACCAACACCAATAAATACCCAGTTATAATGATGGAGCCATTAGGTAATAGCATATACCTCTAAGGCACTCCCTAGCATTTAATGATTGATTCTAGCTTGCAGTACCCGATATTCGGTTCAGAAATAAAATGTCCTCACTGCCGTCAGATAATTCCGGCATTGACGTTGACTGACACTTACTTGTGTCCACGTCATGGTGCGTTTGAAGCCAACCCAAAAACTGGGGAACTGATTCATTTACAATCTGGGCGTCACTGGCGTCTATGGCAAGATAAATGGTACCGACAGCACACTCATCCTGATGGAATTCGCTTTGAGATTCACGAAGCCCTAGACAAGTTATACACTGAAGGATATCGGGCAACACGGGTAATTATTGCTAGTCGTTATCGGGATTTAGTGAGTGCCTACCTAGAGCGCAGTACCCCCTGGCGAGGGAACTCAGAGTCAGGCAAACCCAGGTTGTATGGCTTGCCGGTAGAATTTAGCCCAGAACCTGAGGAAGAACCTTGTTGGGCAGTGATCAATTTTGATTTGGAAAAAGAACCTGGGGTACCTGTGCGCTACCCTTATTTCCGATTGTTTTAGTAATTGCTGATTGGTGAGCACGTGATTAGTGATTGGTGAGCACGTGATTTCAGTACATCTGTTGTTGGTTAGAAAGGAAAAAGGGTAGAAAAAGGGTAAAGGAAAAAGGCCAAAGGACAAAATCCATGCATCACGCTTCGATTCGCACAGCCAATATTCATCGCGCGATCGCATTTTATGAGAAGTTAGGATTCACGGTATCTGAACGCTTCACTACCGGCATTACTCTAGCGTGTTGGCTGAAGGGACTGGATGGACGCTTGGAACTAATCCAAATTCCTGAACCATCACCAGCACCAGATGCCTTTGGGGATGAGCATTATGTGGGATATTACCACCTGTCTTTTGACCTAACTGATAGCGCTACTGACTTGCCAAGTTGGTTAGAGTCCTTGAAAGAAAGTTTTAAAGAGGCTTCTGAGCAGAACCCAGACCAGTTTCAGCCCTTGAAGGTTTTGTTGGAACCTACCCAACAGATGATCGGTAATCATGTTTATGAGGTAGCGTTTATCGCTGATACTGATGGTTTACCGTTGGAGTTTTTATATCTTATAAAAACCCAGACCTAGACATTGGTTTTAGGAAGTAGGGAGCGGTGCGACCCTTGGCGAATTTAATTATGGGTCAAGCGCACCGAGGGAGTCGGGAGTCGGAATACCCTGAAAAAAAAATTACTAGTCTGTCTAGCATTTTTAACCATAATAAGGTACAAATAATTTTTGTACTGTTCCCAGATCCGCTGTTCCCTGTTCCCAGATCCGCTGTTCCCTGTTCGCTGTTCCCTGTTCCCAGATCCGCTGTTCCCTATTCCCTGTTCCCTAAAACTCGAAAATTTGCACCTCATCAGATTAAAATATTTGTCACTTTTACCTTTTGGCTTTTACCTTGTGCCTTCTTTGCCGTCGTTCTGCTATCGACTGGCGGCGACTTTGTATAGAAACAATTTCCGCCTCACTACTCTCTCGTGCCACCCGAATCAACAACCCAGCCGAACACAAACTGGAAATCAACGAACTTCCCCCATAACTAAAGAATGGGAATGGTAAACCAGTAGTGGGAAGAGCCCCAGAAGCAACACCAATATTTAACAGAGACTGTCCGACAATAAACAGCATTGCCCCAATGGCTATTAACTGATAGACCCGGTTTCTTGCCTTAATAGCTACAATCACCGCTAGGGTCATGTATGTCATCAACAAAAACATTAGCGCTATACTACCAGCAAAGCCAAATTCTTCAGCAAAGACAGAAAAGATAAAATCAGTGTGTTGAATCGGTAAATAGAATAACTTTTGTTGGGATAATCCAAAACCAGAGCCCCAAGTACCACCCGAGCCAATAGCCAGAAGACTTTGAACCAATTGGTATCCATCTCGCATGGGATCAGCCCAAGGATTTAGGAATGACATCACCCGACGCCGCTGGTAATCCTTGATGCTGATACTGAGTACTGCCAGCAGGACACCACCAAATGCTGTACCTCCCAAGTAATAAAACGGTAACCCTGCCGCTAGAGCAACTAGCCACAAGGTCATCCCACAAAGTGCTGTTGTACTCAGATTAGGCTGTAACAAAATTCCCAGCAACACCACCATAAAAATCCCCAGCCACGTGAAACGGGTCCGCCACTGAAGCCGGTCCCACTGCCCAAATACCCGAGCTGCCTGTAACACTAGAAACGGCTTCATTAACTCCGAAGGTTGCAGGGGAACCGAACCCACAGATAACCAGCGAGTTGCCCCATTAACCGTTGTTCCCACACCAGGAATTAAAGTCAATAACAACAGCACCAACAGCCCCAGGAGCAACCAATGGCTGATCTTTAGCAAATAACGCAACGGTGATCGGACCAATAGGTTAAATCCCACTAAGCCCAAGACTACCCAGATCACCTGTCGCTTGACGTAGTATGTTCCATCCCCTAATTCGACATCTGCGATCGCATAAGAAGCTGAGAACAGAATTACTATTCCGATCAACAGCCATAGAAACGTTAACCACTTCAGTAACCGAGCACTAACTGCCCAGTCTGTAGTGGAGGGATTAAATAATAGAATCAGGTTACGTAGAGCCACGTTTAATCAGGTTGCTTGAAGGTTGTTCGCGTAGCGTGGCCTTGTGGCCAAGGTTATGTAGTTATGTGGTTGTTCGCCCTCTCTTGCTTCTGTTTCCATCCCCCCATTTTGAACCAAAAATCACAAAGGGGTCCTAGTAGACCCCCTGAAATTTTTTTTTTTTTTTGATAAACAGCTATTATGGAAAAATCATTACAAACCAGTGTTTGTACCTTGCTTACCAGTTGCCAGTTTAACTTTAATAATTTTGCCACCCATTTTCTGGATGCGCTGCTGCTCACGGAACCAGTTCTCGTAGGAAACGAGCTTGGTAAAAAAAGTATTCTGTAACTCCCGTTGTGTCCTAATTCGGCTGGGGCTTGGCACACAAGCAGTTACTTCAAACATCCGCATGAGCTTATTTCTCCTAGTAAAATTCAAGAAAATTTTAATTCTGGTTTGATTCCAAGATGGCTAAAAAACTCCCTAGCGCCTATAGCGAGGGAATAAATTGCTTAATCAAATATCTCAACTATTCCAAAGTCTGGGAGTTAATTGTCAATACTAGACTGTCAAAACTCCTCTGCTTGACTTACGTGAGCCAGATTCGCCTTTAACAAGCTAGCACTCACAATCAACTTCCCAGACCTTAATTACACAGACAACTACAGGCTGGCGAATTCCATCAACACTAGCTAAGTTAGCTTAAGCCAGAGCAGATGTAGTCAAAGTATACACCCATTTCCTTACCAGCATCAGGACCAACTAAGCTAGCGGTAACTTCCTTCATGCCTTGGATGGAATTGGTGGTATTGCCAATGGGAACACCAAGGGAGTTGTAGGTTTCTTTTAAGCCATTTAGTACGCGCTCATCTAGGATAGATGGGTCACCGGCCAACATCGCATAGGTAGCATAACGCAAGAAGTAATCCATGTCACGGATACAAGCTGCGTAGCGGCGAGTGGTGTACATGTTGCCACCAGGACGAGTGCTGTCGGAATACAACAGGGTCTTAGCAACTGCTTCCTTAACGATGGTAGCAGCATTAGCACTAATGGCAGTTGCTGCACGTACCCGCAGCTCACCAGTTTGGAAATAGCCCTTGAGCTTTTCCATAGCGGAGTCGTCTAGATATTTACCTTGGACGTCCGCAGAGTTGATAACAGCAGTAATTGCGTCTTGCATGATTCTATTTCCTTATTTAACTCAAGTTGTGATTATCGGTTCTACAGACAGACTTGCCTCAGAACACTAGGCAAAGGGGTATTTATTGCCTTACAACAATCCACCAATCACATAGTCGAAGTAAGAGCCAGCTTCAGCAGCATCGTCTCCAGACATCATGCCAGTAGCAATACCCTTCATGCAACGGACGCTTTCGGCAACAGCATCAATGGAGGTACCTAAAGACTTGTACATTTCCTTAGCACCTACTAGACCAATTTCTTCAATTGGTGTGGTATCACCAGCAACAATACCGTAGGTAATCAAGCGTAGGTAGTAATCCATGTCCCGCAGGCAAGTAGCGGTCATTTCTGGACCGTAGGCGTTACCACCAGGAGAGACAACATCTGGGCGCTTTTGGAATAGTTGGTCTCCAGCTTGCTTAACAATTGTCTCACGGGAGCCTGTCAAGGTTTGAGCGATACGTAAGCGCTGCTCACCAGAAGTAACAAAACCTTTGATACGGTCTAATTCACCAGGGCTTAGATAGCGAGCCTCAGCATCTGCATTCACGATGGATTTCGTGACAATACTCATAGATGGATTCCTCCAGTAAAAAATATCACCAGGTTTGTTTAAACCGGCATTTCCAAGAATGAACGCTCTCTAACTAACCTTGCGGTGTAATTAGAGCTTCTGTGGCATTGCAGTTACCCGCAATGTGCCGGGGAAATCGCCGTTCTCGATACGCCGTCGGAACTTCAGCCGACGCACGTCCCAGCAAAACTTGGTTTGGCTAACCCTGCCTAAATTAAAGGCCTCAATCAAAGCCTCAATCAAAGCAGGTTAATCACAAACCTAGCTTCCGGGAATATTTTGCTACAGATTGTTGACATTTTTCCCAGCTTCGCAACACATCGTAACATTTTCCCTAATAAAGTACGAATTTATGAAGGGTGAGTTACAGGTTAGTGGCCTTAGTTAAGGGAGTAGGGAGTAGGGAGTAGGGAGTAGGGGTTGCGGAAAATGACTCTACCTCAGTGATGGCAAAGTCATTTTAGTTTGGGGTTGCTATTCTGGCTTGATCAGGTTTGCGCTTTCAAAGTTCAACCTTTAAGCCTCCTGCAAGCCACCGACCACCTTCAACCCTTCAACCTCTAACTTTCAACCTTTAACCTTTAACCTTTAACCTTGGCCAAAAGGCCACGGGTGCGCGAACAACCTTTAACCTTGGCTAAAAGGCCACGCTACGCTTTCAACCTCCAACTTCCAACCTTCATAATTCAGACTTTTTGCTAACTAATCCGCTGATAGGGGACTACCTCTTCACCAAAGAAGCGGGAGTATTCTGGACTATCAACCATAGCGGTTACTGCAGCTTCTAGACCCTGTGCCGCCAACAGCTGCTGGTAAGTTTGAACCTCACCGTGAGTGTTAGGGGTACGTCCGAGTAAGTGCCGGAACAATAACTCGACTACTTTGGCAGAGGGATAAGCCTGGTAAAAGCGCTGACTATAGGTGTTACTACTTGCCAAGGCTTTAACAAACTGCCGCACGGAAATTTCACCATTGCGCAGTTGACTGTCTAGATGCTGTTGTCGGTATCCGGCTGGGACTGGTTCACCAAATAAATCCAAAACCTGGTCATAAATGGCATCAATGACCACTGCGGTTTCGACCTGAGAAATGTTTGGGGTGATGCGGAAAATCCGTGTCGGCTTAGCAGATTTAGCATTCAAGGTTGAGTGGTTCCGATTAGAGGAACGACCTACCTTGGCCAGCTCGGAAGGGTTGGTAGCCACCTCCCACTTTTGGGCAGCCATATCTGCGATCGCTTTTCCGGTCAGAGGTAGCTTAGACGAATCCATGCGAGGCTCGACTGGATCAAAGCTTGGTACCACCACATCAGTATTCTGCTTGGTCTGCTGATTATACAGCTTCTCGGTGTTCGGGAAATTAGCAGCTGGTAAGGTTGGGAAGCGGCGGTACGGGACGGTATCTTCTCCAAATGCCTGAGCATATTCCATGCCATTGACCATTGCGCCAATAAAGCTCCGAATGCCTTCAGAGGCCAAAATTGCGTTGTAGGTCTGGATTTCCTTCTGATTTAAGGGGGCACGTCCTAGGAAGTGCTTGGTACCCAGCTCAATCACCTTAGTGTTGGGGTAGGGAGTGTAGAACTCTTTGATGTAGAGATCAGAACAACCTAAGCCTTCAATAAACTCCTTGAGATTAATTTCCCCATTGCTCAGTCGGCTTTCCAGGGAGGTGAATGCTGCTTTGATCAGATAGGGTTCAAGATCCCGCTCAAATATCTGCCGATAAGCTGCTCCAATCAGGACTTTCAAGGCTGGCTTATCATTAAGGTCGATCAGCTTAAAGATCTTGGTTTGTTCACGCTGTACACTAACCCCCTGATTAATCCGGAATTCAACTTCCGGTTCGGTGAGCATGTCTTTGCCCTTACCCAGCTCAACAAAGCGAGGTACTGTCTCATCAGCCATGATTGCCATTGCTGATGAGACAGTACCAGACACTCCGGTGCGCATTTTTAAACCAGCCGCCGTCACATAGCGCTCATAGGGAACCGTATCTTCCCCAAATGCTTCAGAGTACTCTTTGCTGTTGACAATTGCCTCTACTACACCGTAGAAACCTTTTTTATAGGCAACATCATAGTAACTGTTCATCTCGGAGCGCCCATAGCTAGGACGACCGAGCAAACGTCGGTGGATATATTCTATTGCCTTGACCACATACAATGGTGTCCAGTAACGTTTGCGGAAACCATCAGACTTCGCCAGCATTAGGATAAACTCGCGGACGGTAATTTCACCGTTTTCCAGCCGAGCTTCCCCTGAAGTCAGCCGTTCCCCTTCATAGGGCATAAAGCCAAAGACTTGAAGGTAACAGGCACGAATTACCCTTTGAGTAGAGCTTTCTGCAAATTTAATACTCTTGTCTTGTGTACTAGGGATCTGATCAAGGCGGATCACCTTAGAGCCAAGGGAACCGGGGGACATACCCCTTGCCCCTGGATTACTATTTTGGTTATTGATCCCTGGGCCTTGGTGGATCAGCAGACGTTTAGTATCTTTCCCAAAGGGAGCGGGGGTGGTAGTAGGATTCCGGGTTTCTTTCGGGAAAATTGCCCCAAACTGAATTTCCAACGAGTCATTACCAGAACCATAGACATGTTGGTCAGGCAGGGGTTGCTCGTACTTAGCAAAGGTATTGAGGAACTGGGCATCCTTACGGAAGGGAGCACTATAGCGCAACAAATCTTGCTGCATTCCCCAGTTACGGCATTCTTGAGCCTCTTGACCATAACCCCTCAGATAGGGAACCGTTTCTTCGGCAAAGTAATCCGAATATTCCTGAGAATCGACCAGGGCATCTACTAGAGCGGGTAGACCACCATCGGAAACAATGGAGAAGTAGCTTTGAACTTCTTCCCTTGAAGATGGACCCCTACCTAGGAAATGGCGGAAAGCTAGTTCTAAGGCCCGACTATTGATAAAAGGTTCAAAGAATTGCTTCCGGTATAGTTCAGATTTGCCCAAACGGCGAACAAACTCCTTCATGGAAATGTTCCCGTTTTTAACTAGAGATTCTAGATAAGAAATTGACAAACCGTAGGCGCGGGTAATGTCACGCTCAAAGATTTGCCGGTAGGCAGCTTTAACTACCTCAGTTTTTTCTGAGGATGACAGACCGGGCTTCATCACAAACTTAGGACGCCGCTCAGCTGCATTAAAGTAACTTTGGGGCAATTGCAGCCCTTGTTGGTCTATAGAAGGCCGTTGCCGCAGTTTATCGGAGGGTGTAGCAGCTTTAAATTCGTTGAGGGTAATGTCAAAGTACTGGGCAACAATCTCCTGTGCCGACTGATCACCTTTGAAATAATCTAGTGAAGCCGCCCGCATTCCCTGGATTGCTACGATGGTGGCATCAGCTGAACAAGCATTTTCAATGACTTCCCGCAAACCTCGCACATTAACCACTATGATGTTGGGATCACCAGCAACAATGGCGTAAGTGATATAGCGCAACATCCAAGATAGGTCCCGCAAGGACTTTTGCATATTCCTTGGGCCATAGCGGTTGATGTCGATGGGACGGAAACCTGGTGGGGTTGGTCCAGTCGGAGAACTAAACAGAGCGCGGAAGCCCCCAAATAATCCACCTCCACTCTCGACAAAGGTACTAGTCCCCAAGGTTTTGGTGTCGGGAACCCCTGTAGCTCCAGCCCCTACTAGGGCAGGTTCTTCTTTAGGCTTTTCCAGGAAAGCCATTGGGGAACCACCCACGAAAATCCGGTTAGCCGCCTTGGATACGATTAGGTCTGAGTTTTTGGTGAGCAGATTAGCAATTGCTAAACGCTTTTCTCCAGAACGGAAGTAACCAAGTAACTCGTTGATCTCTCCATTTCCTAAGAAGCGGTCTTGCTGTTCTGCTTGGATAATGGTTGCCGATGGGACAGTTTGATAGAGTTGCACAGGAGCAACTGAGCTTCCACCACTTGCCTTGACACTCATTGGTTTGTTAAAGCTCCTAAATTTTTATGCTGTCATTGCGAACTTATGCCGCAGTTAATAAACACGTTTTAGACACCCATTTGGTTGGTAGGCATTTGGTGTTAGTCCTATCCAATCTCACCTTGGAGCAAGGGATAAGGATAATCTACTAAGGGAGTAGGTTCCATAGAATTTCCCACAGAATTTACCAAAATGGATGTCATTGCTAAACTCAACTAGCTTTTAGATTAAAACTTTTCTGATCTCTACGGTTTATTTATTAAGAATTGTATAGAATTTAGGGGATCTAGTTCAGGATTGATGGCCATTGATCCCAGTAAACCTTTGAGATTATACTTTATTTTCGTAAAAAATTTACCCGAATAATTAAGTTTTGTAAAGTTTTGTGATGAAAACCTCTCAAGAAACCGCCGCTGCCGTTGAGCGCCTCTACGATACCTACCCTTTTCCCCCAGAACCCTTACTCGATGAGCCACCTCCTGGATACAACTGGCGCTGGAATTGGCGAGCTGCTTATAGTTTTTGTACTGGGCACACACCCGAAAGAGAGGAGATTCGGATTCTAGATGCTGGTTGTGGGACGGGGGTAGGCACAGAGTATCTAGTTCACCTCAATCCCCAAGCCTCTGTAGTGGGGATTGATCTTAGTGCTGGAGCCTTGAAGGTAGCCCAGGAACGCTGTCGCCGCTCTGGTGCTGATCGGGTCGAGTTTCATCACCTGAGCTTGTACGATGTTGACCAAATCGAGGGTCAGTTCGATCTAATTAACTGTGTGGGAGTGTTACATCACTTGCCAGACCCCATCCGTGGGATTCAATCGATAGCTAAGAAACTAGCACCGGGGGGCTTATTTCATATCTTTGTCTATGCTGAATTAGGACGCTGGGAAATCCAGTTGATGCAGCAAGCGATCGCACTTTTGCAGGGTCAAAAGCAAGGAGACTACCAGGATGGGGTGAAGGTCGGTCGTCAATTATTTGAAGCGCTACCAGAAAACAACAGAATTGTCAAGCGAGACCGGGAACGCTGGGCTTTGGAAAACCATCAGGATGAATGCTTCGCTGATATGTACGTTCATCCCCAAGAAGTTGACTATAACATTGAAACCCTATTTGAACTAATCGATGCGGCTGGCTTGGAGTTTCTTGGGTTTTCTAATCCCCGCTACTGGCAGAAAGAGCGGTTATTTGGCAACAATCCAGAGTTAATGGCACGCTCAGAAGGTCTGAGTGAACGGGAGCTATATCGGTTAATTGAATTATTAGATCCCGAACTGACTCATTATGAGTTTTTCCTCACCCGTCCTCCCTTAGACCGGGTAGATTGGTCAGAAGATAACGACCTGTTAGCCGCAATTCCAGAACGCCACCCTTGTATGACTGGTTGGCCAAGTAAGTCGATATTTGACTATGATTACCAGCTGGTTAAGCTATCAGACGAAGAATTGACGTTTATCGAAGCCTGTGACCAGAATGGTAGCTCACCCGACGACTCATCCCAATCCCAAACCGTAGCAGAAATTATCAAGCATGTTAACTTCGATTTAGATGGAGTGCGATCGCTACTCCAACGGCAGTTAATTATGCTCAATCATTGATAGTTGATAATTTCAGCGGTCAGCGGTCAGCAGTCAGCCATCAGCAGTCAGCCATCAGCGGTCAGCGGTCAGCCATCAGCGGTCAGCGGTCAGCCGTCAGCGGTCAGCGGTCAGCCATCAGCGGTCAGCGGTCAGCGGTCAGCGGTCAGCCGTCAGCTTTGTGGAACAGGCTTCTAGCCTGTCAGGTGAGTTCACTCAGCATTATTCCAATGCTTACCTGTTTGATTCAAAATCTGATAACTGATAACTGATAGCTGATAGCTGAACGCGCACGCGTGCGCGTAGCGCTAATCGCTGATAGCTGATAGCTGATAGCTGATAGCTCCATCCCAATTCCCGATTCCCGATTCCCGATTCCCGATTCCCTGTTCAACACTTCTGCCATTAGCCATTACCCAATGACAAATGACAAATGCTTGCCCAAGGTTTCAGTAGTTGTACCAATCTACAACGGTGAAGCAGATTTACCAGAGTTAGTCCGTTGTTTACAGGCACAGACCTATCCCACTGACCAAGTAGAGTATCTGTTAGTGGATAATAATAGTAGCGATCGCACTGCCTCACTCATCCAAACTGCTGTTACTGAGGGAGCATCTGAGGGCATAACCTTCCACTACATCCTAGAAGACCAGATTCAAAGCTCCTATGCAGCGCGTAACAAAGGAATTCGAGCGGCTTCGGGGGAAATAATTGCTTTTACTGATGCAGACTGTCGTCCCCAACCCCATTGGTTAGCAGACCTGGTATCACCCTTTGGTAACCTTAGTATTGGTATTGTTGCAGGTCAAATCATCGGGTTGCCCGGTAAAACCTGGCTAGAAAAACACGCTGAGTACCATAATGTTCTATCTCAAGAACATACCTTAAACAATTCTTATTGTCCCTACGGTCAAACCGCTAACCTAGCAATCCGACGGCAAGCATTCGAGGAAGTGGGATTGTTCCGTCCTTATCTGACCACTGGTGGTGATGCTGATATCTGCTGGCGTATTCAAAAGCAAAGTAACTGGCAATTACTCCTTGCCCCAACTGCCATAGTAGAGCACCGACACCGTTCCAGCTTTCGGGAGTATCACAGTCAATGGCATCGGTATGGTCGCTCTAACCGTTACTTACATCAGCTCCATGGTGTGCCGTTGATGCGGGATATTTCACCAAAGGAATATCTGTATCGGATCAGTCGTTGGTTGCTGAAAGAACTACCGCGCAACAGTATTAATGCGATCGCAGGGAAAACCGATCCCATTGAGTTAATCAGCACACCGATTGGTCTATTTGGAACTTGGGCAAGGGCAAAGGGACAACAGGAAGCCCGGCTGCCAGATAAAGCTGATCAGATAGAGTGGCTTTCCCCTGGAAGCTGATAGCTGCATCCTGATTCCCGATTCCCGATTCCCGATTCCCGATTCCCGATTCCCGATTCCCGATTCC